>JAGVHG010000088.1 GCA_020056715.1 Phycisphaerae bacterium
GTCGTGTACGGGTTGCGCCGGGATGTGCGTGAAGACGTGTACTGGCGGGACCAACGACGGCCAGCCGTGCATCGACAGCACGAGGCACTGTCCGGGCGGCACGTGCGGCACTCCTTCATGCCGCGACCGTTGCGGACGGTGCACGCCGTAAACGGCGAAACGTCAAAGAATCAAAAAGTCAAAAAGTCGAAACGCAGAAACAAAAGGGCGGGTGGCCCACCTCCTTTTGGAGGTGGGGGAAGCAAAGATGCGTGGGCATGACGCTGAGCGTAAATCATCGACTCCCCCAGATCCAAAGGACCTGGGCCACCCGACTTCGTAGCGGAACGCACCCTCACGGCGATATTGCTCATAACTATATGTAAATAATATAGTTATGAATACTTCCCGGGTTGCGGCGTGGTTTTCAAAAAAAAGGATGTTGGGTAATTGGGTGGGGAGAAAGCAGAGAAGCAGATTTCCGCTGTAGTTGCATCTAAATGCAGTCGTTACGGTAAAATGGCTTGCGTTATTGGTGCTACATGTGCTATGAATAGCGAAAGGGGATAGACTTCGAGCAAATTGGAGTGGGGCACCGTTGGTGTGTCCGGAAAAAAACAAAGGCGCAGAGGCAGCGAACGGACCTGGGATGTTAGGTGCGCGGGCGATGGTTGCTTGCGGCCGGCACGGGTCGGCTTCTGATAGTGGAAAGGATTGTACGATGAGGCGAACTGGGTTGGTATTGGCGGTAGGGATCGTAGGTATCAGTGTCACGAGCTTGGCATCTGCTCGAGCGGAACCGCGTTCCGTTCGCGAGGCCAAGGGCGGCGGGGTCGATTTTCATTTGGCCAGCACGACGCTCATCAACGGCTACGACAAGGTCTCGCCGGGAGGCGATAGCGCCACGCTGTATGTCGCACCGCGACCGGTGTGGACCGGCAAAGAAGTGGTCTCGGCGAGGACCACGGACTCGCGAGACGGGTCGGTGATGGAGTTGACTCTGACCGCGGAGGCGGCGGAGCGTCTGGCCACGCTACGCAAACACGAGAGCGGCGATCGCGTGGCGATCTACGTCGATGGTAAGCTGATGTCGACCGGCGCCTTGGGCGCGGACTCGACCGGCGGTCGTGCGACGATCACCGGACTCAACTCCACCAACACCGAAAGTGTCGTTCGTCTGCTCAAGGGCGAGCGCCCCGTTCCCGTTCCCTCGCCCACGCCGGTTTCGGCGCTGATTAGCCTCGTGCCCGCCGGGCAGTCGAACGGCGCCTACCTCATCGATGTGTTCGTTCAGGGCGTTACCAACCTGCGGACCTATCAGATCGGGGTGGTCACCAGCGGTGGTCAGGTCGGCAAGTTAGTGCGTGAGGAAGCGAAGATTGACAAGGCAAGGGCTGACTTTGTGTTCGGCGAGTTGGAAGTGATTTCCGCAGCGGACCAACTCGGCGGTCGTCTTGTTGGCGTCTTGGTCGACGGCGTCGTGGACAAGCCCACGCCGGCGTACCTGGGCACCTATGCCTTCCGGCCCTCGCCGGACGCTACGGGAACGTTCGAAGTAGCCATTGATATGAGCGAAAAATCGTTCCTCGCCGACGGACAGAATGAAATGGTCGAGTTCCGCACCGGTCCGGCCGCCTCCATCAGCATCGGCGGCGTGCCGACGCGGCCAGTCATTGAGAAGTAATTCCCGTATCCTGGGCGGGGGATCAGGGTGAAACACGCGGGAAAAGATTCCCGCAAAGTTGGTGCGAGAAGGGATTCTCGCACCAGCCGGGAAGGGATTCTCGCACCAGCTGGGAAGGGATTCTCGTACCAGCCGGGAAGGGATTCTCGCACCAGCGGCCGCGCTGCCTTTCGGACTTCGATCTTCCTGCGTACCGGTGTGGCGCAACATATGGGCGACGACACGCTACACATCCACATTACCAACGATCCGACGTACATGGAGAACGGGTACACAGTATACCTGCGGCAGGGCGGGCCTTGTTGGATTATCGATCCGGGCTTGCCGCCGCAGGCCAAGCAGATCATCCGCCACGTGCGGCAGCACGAGCTTGCCCCCGCGGTGATTGTCCTTACCCACGCCCACCCGGATCACATCGGAGGGATCGACGAAGTACGCGACGCGATCGGGTCGATTCCCGTCTATCTCGCCAAAGAGGAATGGGCGGCGCTTACCGATCCGATGGAGAACCTTTCGGGACTCATAGGCCCAGGCTTGGTGACGCGCGTGCATGACCCCGTCGATTTACCGTCCGGCGGAGAGATCGAACTGGACGGCAGTCGGTGGCGCATTCTTGACACCTCAGGCCACTCGCCCGGCGGTCGGACGCTCTACTGCGCGGAACTCAAGATAGCCTTCGTCGGTGATGCGTTGTTCGCGGGAAGCGTGGGTCGGGTCGATTTCCACAACAGCAACGGCCCGAATTTAATGCGTAACCTCCGCGACAATCTGATGACCCTGCCGGATGACACCCGCGTCCTATCGGGTCACGGGCCTGAAACCACCATCGGACGCGAACGCCGCACCAACCCCTTCGTGCTCCACGGGATTTGACGGCCCGCAGGACAGCGGTCGTGTATCTTGGCGTAGTCGTCCAAGTCCACGTCGCCGTCGGCGTTGGTGTACACCTCGTTCACATCGATGAAGTGGAACGCAGCTTGCACTACCCTCGGCGTGACTCCGCCGAGAACAACGGTCAATGAAAGAACTGGAATTGTGAGTTTCACAACCGCCCCCCCTCTTGCTACCGTTCGCCTATTCCACGCAGACCGCCAGCCTTTCCCGATACTCCTAGCCAATCGCGCCGTGATGTTAAACCAGCGTATTTGTGAACGTCCGGAAGGAAATAATTTCGCGCTCCGCGTGATATTGCAAACGATATTAACGGACTCTTCATATTTCGTTAACACGTGTCCCGTATTAATACCGTCAGCTAGGGCCGCAAAGGGCCGGCCCGGCGAGTGAGATAAGATGATGCGATACCATAATAGGCTTTGGCGAATGCGAGTGACTATCTTGGTTAGCGTTGCGGCCACAACTACATACGTGTCCGCGCAGACGAACGCGCCCCCACCCGAGTCTACTGAAAAGCCGGCTTCGGATTTTTGGACCAGGAAGACGCTTACCGGCGACTGGGGTGGCGCTCGAAAGGAGCTTGAGGAGAAGGGCATCTCGCTCCAGCTCTACTACAACCAGCAGTTCCAACAGAACTTCAAGGGCGGCCTCGACACCCATAACGGCCATCGCCTTTCCGGAAGCTACGATCTCGACCTCACCCTCGATTTCGGAAAGTTGGGTTGGATGGATGATGCGGGCTTTTACATAAGGACCACAGGCACATGGTCCGACGGGATCAACCCCAACAAGGTTGGGGCGCTGAACAATGTGAACTCGGACACCGGCGACGATCACGCGATCTCCGTCGGCAAGTGGTGGTTCTGGAAGAAATTCCTCGACAAGAAAGTCGAACTGCGGTTTGGCCTGCTGGCATCCAACAAGGACTTGTTCGATGTAAGCCCGTACGCAAATCACGAGGACAAAGATTTCATCAACCGCAGCTCGATCCGTAATGCGACCATCCCTCACCGCACGGGTATCGGTGCGTTCGTGAAGTTCCAGCCGGTGGAGTGGTTTTACACGCAATTCGCAACCGTCGATGCCCAATTTCAGGCCCGAACGACCGGCTTCAACAGCGCCTTCCACGAAGAACCGTGGTTCATGGCCTATTGGGAGACGGGCGTGACCCCGAAGTGGAAATCTGCCAAGGGGCCGATGCCTGGCAACCTTCGCGTGGGCGTCTGGTATGATCCGGTGCCGAAGACGAAGTTCGAAGACGTCGGCGCGGCGGAAACGAAAACCGGCGACGTGGGGTACTACTTCGGCGCGGATCAGCTCATGTGGAAGGAATGTGCCGACGAGAAGGACACGCAGGGGCTGGGGGTGTTCGCCCGGTATGGGCACGCCCGCGCCGATCGCAACCGAATCAGCAACTACTGGTCCGTTGGTGCCTCGTACAAAGGGCTTATTCCCGAACGGGACCGAGACGTGACCGGACTAGCCGTTTCGCAGTCGATCTTGTCTGAACGGTACGCCGACGAACGCCACGCCGGCGCGGATCGTGAAACGGCATACGAGTTGTATTATGCTTACGAGGCGGCGCCGTGGTGCATTATATCGCCGCACTTCCAGGTGATTACCAACCCCGGCGGCGACAAGGATGACCGCGACGCGATCGTCGGCGGTATGCGTGTGAGGATCAGCTTCTAACAAGGAGAAAACGAATGCGAAGTCCGTTCCGTAAGTTTGTCGTCCGCCGGCTGGCCGGCCTGCTTGTACCCGGCGCTTTAGTCCTGGGCACCAGTTGCGTGGAAAGCGTCCGCGAAAGCTTTGTCAATGGGAGTTTGGGGTTCGTGGAGGACACGGCGGCGACGATCCTCGAAGGGCTGTTTCCCGCCGATGCATTTTTGCCGGCGAGTGAATAGAGGAAGGCAATTCCTGGCGCGCCGGGACTGTATACCGGTGTTCCGAAGACGCCCGCGCCTTCGGACCTGGTCTTATGAAACACATAAAGGTACTTCAAAGGGGAATGAACATGATGCGATCCAGGCAGTTCGGGTCCGCGACGGTGAATTCACGGAGACGGTTCACGTTTCATACGGGGTCGGCCCTGCTGGTGGCGTGCATGGCCTGCGCCACCGGTGGCAGCGCGTCGGCACAGCTTAAGGGCACGGTAAAGGTCGATGGTTCAAGCACAGTCGCCCCGATCATGATGGCCGCGGCGGAGCTTTACCAGGCCAAGCAGCCCAAGGTCCGCGTCACCGTCGGCATCTCCGGCACCGGCGGCGGTTTCAAAAAGTTCCTCGAACACGACGCGCGATTGCGCACGGACATCAGCGACGCCTCGCGCCCCATCAAGCCCCCGGAAATCTCCAAGGCGACCGAGTTGGGCGTGCAGTTCATCGAGGTCCCCATCGGCATCGACGGTCTCGCCGTGATGGTCCACCCCTCCAACGCATTCTGTGAGTTTCTCACCGTCGAGGAGCTTAAGAAAATCTGGGAACCGGGCAGCTCCATCAGCAACTGGCGCGACGTGCGTAAGGGCTTTCCCGATTTGTCACTCAAGCTCTACGGCGCGGGCACGGACAGCGGCACGTTCGATTATTTCACGGAAGCGATCGTCGGAAAGGAAAAGTCCTCGCGCAGCGACTACAACGCCAGCGAAAACGACAACACACTGGTGCAGGGCATCGCCGGGGACAAAGGCGCGTTGGGCTACTTCGGCTATTCGTATTACGAATCCAACAAGGGCAAGCTCAAGCTGGTGGCGATTGACAACGGCGACGGCAAGCCGGTCAAGCCGAGTTTCGACGCCGTCCGGTCCGGAACCTATACGCCGCTGTCGCGCCCGCTGTTTCTGTATGTAAACGCAGAGGCGTACAAGCGTGCGGAGGTCAAGGCCTTCCTCGAATTCGTGCTGGACAACGCCAAGTCCATCGTCGAACATCCACGGGTGAACTACGTCGCGTTCGGTGATGAGTTGTACCAACTGGACAAGAAACGGCTGAGCGACGGGAAGACCGGTTCGGTA
Source organism: Phycisphaerae bacterium (assembly GCA_020056715.1). Classification (GTDB taxonomy): domain Bacteria; phylum Planctomycetota; class Phycisphaerae; order UBA1845; family UBA1845; genus SBAX01. Next base: position 5,571 of record JAGVHG010000088.1, read on the forward strand.
ATGGCCGGCGCTACCCCTGGGGCTACGGACATCGTCGAACTGTTCAAGAGCCACTAGCGTTCACCGCAAGCAGGCGCGTCGAGGACGCGATAAACGCATGTCGCGAACGCTGCTGCACGTGAAGGAGCGGACCATTCACGCGGCGCTGTTCGCCTCCGCACTGGTCTCCGTCGTCACCACGCTGGGCATCGTCTGGGTTCTCTTCCAGGAATCCATCGCGTTTTTCTCCCACGTCTCCCCGGTGGAGTTCTTCTTCGGTACACGCTGGGCGCCGATGTTCGAGCCGCGCAGTTATGGAGTGTTGCCCTTGATCGGCGGCACGGTCCTGGTCGCGGGGGGAGCGCTATTTTTCGCCGTCCCTATCGGCCTGGCCTCGTCGATCTATCTGAGTGAATACGCCTCGCCCTGGGTGCGAAGCATTCTCAAGCCCGTGCTCGAAGTGCTGGCTGGCATTCCGACGGTCGTCTACGGCTACTTCGCGTTGACCTTCGTCACCCCCTACGTGCTCCGCCCGCTGTTCCCGCAAACGGAAATCTTCAACGCCGCCAGCGCCGCGCTGGTCGTGGGGGTGATGATTATCCCCACCATATCATCGCTCTGTGACGACGCCTTCCGCGCCGTCCCGCGAAGTCTGCGCGAGGCCGCTTATGCTTTGTCGGCGACGCGGTTGGAGGTTTCGACGCGGGTGGTCGTTCCGGCGGCCATGTCCGGGGTCGTCGCCGCCGTGTTGCTCGCCTTGGCCCGAGCCATCGGCGAAACCATGGCCGTCGCCCTGGCAGCGGGGATGACGCCCAAGCTCACCCTCAACCCGCTCACCAGCGTCCAGACCCTTACCGGCTACATCGTGCAGGTGAGCCTCGGCGACACTCCGGCGGGGACGATCGAATATCAGACTATCTTCGCCGTGGGTTTGACCCTCTTTCTCATCACCCTGGCCATCAACCTGATTGCCCAGCGCGTGCTCCACCATTTCCGGGAGGCATACGAATGACCTGGTGCGAGATTCCAATCTCGCACAAGGATTTGTTCATTCCGCGGATCGAGCGGCGTCGCCGCTTGGGGCACTGGTTTGCGCTCGGGTGCATGTTGTTCAGTTTGATCGGTTTGGCCATCCTCGGCATTTTGATCGTGCGAGTGCTATGGGAAGGGGCCACTTGGGTGACGACCAACTTTCTGACGAACTTCCCCTCCGTTCTCTCTCCGGAAACAGCGGGGATCAAGAGTGCCTTGTGGGGTTCGATTTGGTTGATCGGCATCACTGCGCTGGTGTCCGTGCCCATCGGGGTCGCGGCGGCCGTGTACTTGGAGGAATACGCCCCGCACAACCGGCTCACCGGCTTCATTCACCTCAACATCAACAACCTAGCGGGCGTGCCGTCGATCGTGTATGGGATTTTAGGGCTGGCCGTTTTCGTGCGCTGGTGTCGTCTCGACCGCAGCGTTCTCGCCGGCGCACTCACCCTGAGTCTCTTGGTGCTGCCCGTCATCATCATTGCTAGTCGTGAGGCGTTGCTCGCCGTACCCAAGTCGTTTCGCCTGGCGGCCTACGCCCTCGGAGCGACCAAGTGGCAGACCGTGCGTTCCCATGTTTTGCCCGCGGCCCTGCCGGGAATCATGACCGGGATTATCTTGGCCGTCTCGCGTGCGATCGGTGAGGCCGCTCCCCTCATCATGATCGGCGCGCTCACCTACGTCGCCTTCGTCCCCCAAGGACCGCTCGACGCTTTCACCGCCCTTCCCGTCCAAATCTATGACTGGTCCGATCGGCCGCAGCCGGAGTTTCAGCATCTCGCCGCCGCCGGTATCATCGTCCTCTTGGGAATCTTACTGCCCATGAACGCCATCGCCGTTGTCGTTCGTGCCTGGCAGCAGAGGAAGAAGGCATGGTGAAAGTCGCCGAGGACCAACCGACGGAGGCCGCAGAGGCCGCCTGGGCGCCGATGTTGCGTATGCCCATTCCTCGCGTTCCCGGTAAGCCCCCCACCCCTTCCTCGGAGTGCGTGATCCGCACCGAGCAATTGTCGATTTACTACGGCTCCTTCGCGGCGGTGCGCGAAGTCACCCTCGAGATTCCCTCCCACCGCGTGACGGCCATCATCGGTCCCTCCGGTTGCGGCAAGAGCACACTGCTTCGGGCGATGAATCGAATGAATGACTTCGTCCCCAGTTCGACGGTGAAAGGGAAACTCTTCTACCGCGGCGACGACATTTATCGACCAGGGTTCGATCCGGTGGAGCTGCGCCTTCGCATCGGAATGGTCTTCCAGAAGCCCAATCCGTTCCCCAAGTCGATCTACAAAAACGTCGCCTGGGGAGCGGCCATCAATGGTTATCAGGGAAATCTCGAAGAATTAGTCGAGCGGGCTTTGCAACAGGCCGCTCTATGGGAAGAGGTCAAGGACAAACTGCAAGACAGTGCCTACGCTCTGTCCGGTGGGCAGCAGCAACGTCTGTGCATTGCCCGGGCCATTGCCCTCCAGCCTGACGTGTTGTTGATGGACGAGCCGTGCTCCGCATTGGACCCCATTGCCACGGCCCACATCGAGGACCTCATCGACAAACTCAAATCGCAATACACCGTGGTCCTCGTCACCCATAACATGCAGCAGGCGGCGCGGGTGTCCGACCGGACGGCCTTCATGTACATTGGGGAATTGATCGAAGTCAACGATACCAACGTAATATTCACCAAGCCGGGCAATAAACGGACCCAGGATTACATTACCGGCCGATTCGGATAGTCGCATGACCGCACACTTTGTGGACTTGTTGGACGACCTGCGTCGCCGTTCCCTGCGCATGGCCCAACTGGTGGAGGAGGTCGTCCGGGAGGCGTGCGAAGCCGTCTTCCAGGCCGACGTGGAGAAGGCCAAGCGCGTCGTCCAGCGGGACAACGATGTCGACGCCGAGGAAGTAGAGGTTGAGTCCGAGGTGATCCGATTGCTCGCCCTGTACCAACCCGTCGGGTCGGACCTGCGTCTGCTGTGCACGGTGCTGAAGGTGAACAACGACCTGGAGCGGATCGCCGACTGCGCCGTCAACGTCGCGGAACGCGCCCGGCACGTCGATGCCCGGACGCTGGCCGGCCCCTACGAGGATTTGCGTCAAATGGGTCCGATCGTTGTACATATGCTGCACAACGCCGTGAAAGCCTACGGATCGCAGGTCGTCGACGATGCCCAGCGGGTCTTGTTGGAGGAAGACGCCGTTGACGCCCTCTACGGCCAGATCATCCGCCGCCTGGTCGCGGAAGCGTCGGCCTCGCCCGCGAAGATCGCCGCCTTTCTCGACGTCCTCTCCGTGGCCAAGAACCTCGAACGCATCGCCGACCACGCCACCAACATCGCCGAGGACGTCGTCTTCGTCTGTACCGGCGAAATAGTCCGCCACCGAATGCACTAGCCCTACCGAATTACGAATTACAAAGTACAAAAAGAAAGCGGAGGATTGGGCGCGCCGGTTTATCGGCGTTTTGACGTATAACTGCCCGGGATCCGCTTGTGATTCGGCCGTCCAACGGATACAATGCCTATTTGGTTTATTGGGCAACATGCGTCCGATCGCTCGGGCGCCGCACGGTCGATCGAAAGGATCAGTATGTCGTCGGGGAAAAGAGGTTACGAGGGACACTCATTGTTCCGCAAGGCAAGAGGGTTGATTCGAGGCCGAAAACCGGCGCTTTGGAATGTACGGACCATTGGTTCAACCACTCTTGTTATGCTCGCCGCCGGTTTCATTCTGACTCGCGACGAGTCTCGTGCCGCGCCGCCGAATGGAATAGAAGCTACGTCGGCAGGGCTGCGTCGAGTGACCACGCCGCCGCCTGAGGCGCCCGACGATCCGCCTGCCCCGGCGGAGTCGTTGCGCTTGCGGGCCGAGGGACCGCGCGGCGTCTATACACGCGCTGCTTTTACCAGCGTGCAGGTGAACGTAAACGGGGCGGGCAACAACGTCGTCGGCGATGCGGCCAACGAACCGTCGATAGCTATGAGTCCCGCCAGCCCGAACAAAATGGCCATCGGGTGGCGACAGTTCGACACCATCGCGTCCAACTTCCGTCAGGGCGGTAAAGCCTATTCGACCAATGGTGGACAGACTTGGACCTTCCCCGGTGTGCTCAGTCCCGGCCAGTTCCGCAGCGACCCGGTGCTGGATTCCGACGCCGCAGGCAACTTCTTCTATTCCAGCCTGAGCAGTGTGACGGCGGCGCAGGTGTTCAAGTCCGTGGACGGCGGGATCACCTGGACGGGGCCAGCTAGCGCCTTCGGGGGAGACAAACAGTGGCTGGCCGTGGACGACCGCGTGTCCGGCCTGGGGGCGGGGCACATCTATCAGAACTGGAACGTGCAGTTCAGTTGCTGCCCGCCGAATGACTTGACAAGATCGATCAACGGCGGCGTATCGTTCCAATCGCCGATCGCGATCCCCCAGCCGAGCTTGAAGTGGGGCGCCAACGACGTAGGCTCCGACGGCACGCTCTACATCTGCGGCTCTACATTGAATCAATCGGGACACCTCGTGACGCGGTCGTCGAACGCCAAGGACCCGGCAGTCACTCCGACCTTCGATTTCGTCAACAGCGTAAACCTCGGCGGAGTGACGGGTGGTTTTGTGGGAGGCGTCGATCCGAACCCCGGAGGCTTGCTCGGGCAGGTCTGGATCGCGGCTGACCCGTCGAACGCCAATCGGGTCTACATGCTCGGATCCGTCGTTCCGCCCGGCGGCGACTCGTTCGAAGTTATGTTCATCCGCAGCATCGACCGTGCCCAGTCCTGGAGCGCCCCGGTGCGCGTGACGGACGATCCCCTGACTTCCGGTCGCTTCCATTGGTTCGGCACCCTGTCGGTGTCGCCCAACGGGCGTATCGACGCCGTCTGGAACGACACCCGGAACACCGGCGCGGGGAACATGTCGGAGACTTTCCATTCGTTCTCGGTCGATAGCGGATATACCTGGGCGCCCAATGTCGTATTGACGCCGGTGTGGGACAGTCACCTCGGCTGGCCGAATCAAAACAAGATCGGCGATTACTATCACATGATCTCCGACACCGGCGGTGCAAACCTCGCCTACGCCGCTACGTTCAACGGCGAGCAGGACGTGTATTTCCTGCGAATTCCGGCGGACTGCAACAACAACGGGATTGAGGATGATCAGGATGTGGTGGGCGGAGCGCCGGACTGCAACGGAAACCAAATCCCCGATGTTTGCGAGCCGCAAGCGGACTGTAACACGAATTCCGTACAGGACATTTGCGATATTGCTTCCGGGTTCAGCACGGATTGCAACCTCAACCACATCCCGGACAGTTGCGAGAGCCAGACGGACTGCAACAACAACGGGCAGGTTGATTTCTGCGAGATCGCCGCGGGCGCTCCCGACTGCAACGGCAACGGCGCCCCCGATGACTGTGACGTGCCGCCGCTATGTACAACCTGTCCCGATATCAACAGCAACGGCATTCCCGACGCGTGCGAAGGCGCCTGCTGTTTCTGCAGCGGGGCTTGCTCACTGACTACATCCGCGGGATGCACACAGATCGGCGGCTACTTTTCAGGTCCGGGCACGGACTGCGCGACTACGACGTGCGGAGCCCCCAACGACGATTGCATCGACGCCATCACGCTGCCTAGCGACCCCGCGGTAACCGTACCCTTCAACAACCAATGCGCCACCCTCGATGGTCCCGATCCGGTGACTTGCGACGCCGGCTCCACATCATTTCGTACGGATTTGTGGTATGAGTATATCGCGCCCTGCGACGGTACGATCCGGGTCAGCCTCTGCGAAGGCACCAGTTTCGACACCATGCTGGCCGTCTACGGCGGCGGTACAACCTGTGCTTGCCCCACAGGCGCACCGCAACTCGCCTGCGGCGATGACAATTGCGGGATTGGCGGCGGCCCGTCTGAGGTCGTGCTCAATGTGACCGCCGATCGCTGCTACACGATCCGGGTTGGAGGGTGGAATGGCTCCGTTGGTGCGGGTGAACTGTCGATCGCCTATACAACGACGTGCAATACCGCGCCCCCGGCCATCCACTGGAACGCCGACGTGCTCAGCCCCGATCGAACCACGCGCTCGCTGCGCTTCAGAATGCAGGCCGCAACCACGGGCACCCCTCCGCAAGCCGCCATCAAAGTTACGATGATCGACCTGCAGCATCCGGTTCCGCCCAACTTGCCGCAGTTCCTACCGCCGGACTTCGGCGAGTACGAGTCTGCAACGTGTACGGCCGCGGGAGAGATGAACGGATGTGCCCGCTGGGTCGGTAAGCCCGGGACCTTCCTTGAGTCTCAGGACGTGGGACCGTCAGGCGGGACCTACAGGGCGGCCCGGCTCCAGTGTACGCCATTCTACTATGATTGGGTCACGGAAACGGCGAGTGGCCCGATTACGGTGGTGGGTGCGGAAATCGCCCCCAGCTCGGAGTACAGCGTCCAGACGTACGGAGCATCATGCACGGGTGCGGAAACTGGTTGCCCCAATGTATCCTTGGCGGTGACGATGTACACGCGCCGTTCCGGCGACGCGGCACCGAACTTTAACCCGCCATCGACCACGGGTCAACCCGATGCTCTCGACGTCGCGGCGGTGGTCACCAAGTTAAAGAACCTGCCGGGCGCTCTGGTGAAGGCCATCACCCAGTTGCAACCCAACGTGCCCGAGCTGAACGCGAATGTCAACGCTTTGGACATCGTGGCGGTGGTGGACGCAGTGAAGCAGAAGCAGTATGCGTTCAGCGGACCGTGTGTGTGTCCGTCGACGGTGACGTGTGGTGGTGCCTGTGGTACGTGGTGCCCCAGTCCTAACATGTGCGTGAAGACGTGTACCGGCGGGACTAACGACGGTGAACCGTGCATCAACGACGGGCACTGTCCGGGCGGCGGCGCGTGCGGCACTCCTTTGTGCCGCGACCGTTGCGGACGATGTACGCCGTAGACAATAGGCCATAGGCTGTAGACCGTAGGCATTAGGCGCCGAACTTGCGCATTGCCTAATGCCTGCTGCCCACTCCCTTATACCTTATACCTTTACGCCAATGGCCGGTTACCGGTCGGGCGTGTTATTGGGGCGGCGACGGGTTTTTATCGACCGCCGACCGGGTTTTTCGTCTTCCATGTCCTGTTGAATTGTAGACTCCCAGAGGCCTAGTATTTGTTGGGGAGTTACCGGGGCGAAAGCTTGCTCACGGGGAGGCCGGGTTATGTCCTATATTGATTTACAGGCAACGCTGCAGGATTGGCCTTACGAGCCGGAGAAAATCTCCGTCCGTAAAATCCTCGGCACGGATGAGGCCGTCCGCATTCAGATGCGTGTCGAGCTTGGCGTCCTGCAGATGGAGGCCGAGGGTCGGCCCGACGGGGTCAAGCCCCACGGGTGCGACTCGCTACTCGCCTTTCACCTGAAACGCCTCGCCAAGCACCAGGAGCGCAACGGCACGGCCTTGGGCTTCGGGCTGACCCGGCAAGAGTGCCACGCTTTGCGCGTCGAAGCCTCCCTCTACTATCGCCGCTACATCGCCCTGTTCGTGCTCGAGGAGTTCGTCAACGTCCTTCGCGACACCATCCATAGCCTGGAGATATTCGACATCTGTCACGAGTACGGCATCGATCCGGAGGATCGGATGGCGTTGGAGGAGTTCCGTCCGTATGTAGTGATGATGAACGCCCGGGCCCTCGCTTATCAGGCGTTGGAGGAGAACCAGCCGGCTAGCGCCCTGGCCCACGTCAACCGGGGCATCCTGAACATTCGGGCCCACTTCGACCAGGCCGGGCAGGGCGACGCGGGCAAGGCCTGTGAGGAGATCAAGATTCTCCGCGCCCTCGCCAATGAGCTGCGCGGCAAACTTCCCGCCGATTCGGTCGTGGTCACGCGAAAGGCCCTTCGCGCCGCCATCGAGCAGGAGCGTTTCGAGGAGGCCGCCCGCCTCCGCGATGAGTTGAAAAACCTCGACGTCCGCAAACGCCGCCCGGCTTAATACTCCCGTCAACGGTAATCCGAGGGATTGATCCGAGACGCGGCATTCATGCCGTGGGCGTGCATCCGCCCACGTCAGACCAAATGCCCGTGAGCGTTTGGTCGAGTTATCAACGCCAAGGGGCGGCTCGGAAACCGCCGCGAACGCCGGGCGAACATCTTTTTTGCACACATCGCAGGGCAAATCCAAGCCATCCCGGTCCACCGGGTTGCACAAAAGCGAGCGCTCGAGGACATTCTCCGATTGTTGTCGGCCAACGGCGACTAGGCCGAATGAGCCGGTCGGAGAGTTATGATGGACATCGAGACATTACTTCAAGCCTACGGGTACTACGCCCTGTTCATCGGCACTTTCCTCGAGGGCGAGACCATCCTTATCCTGGCCGGTTTCCTTGCCCACCCCAACCAGGGGGACTTGGAGCTTCGATGGGTGATCCTTCTCGCCTTTCTAGGCTCCCTAAGCGGCGATACGCTGGTTTTCCACCTTGGCCGGTGGAAGGGGCGCGCATTCCTGGCCCGACGTCCTAGCTGGGACAAACGGGCCGCCCGCGTTCAGAGGGCGCTCGATAAGTATGGGACCTACGTCGTACTGAGCTTTCGATTCTTCTATGGGCTAAGGAACTTCACTCCATTCGTGATCGGATCAACTGGTTTTAGCCCGACGCGGTTCTTGCTGCTCAACGCGACAGGAGCGGCCATTTGGTCGGTGGTGGTGGGCACCGGCGGTTATCTGTTTGGCGAGGCGATCGGCCTGTTCCTGACAGACGTCAAGCCATACAAGCGTTGGCTGCTGCTGTTCGGAGTGATCGCCGGGTGTGTGTTGTTTATCCTGCACTCGCGCAGCCTGCGGCGGCGGGCAGCGGCGGAGTTGGAGCAGGTGAAACTGGACGAGGCCACGACGACCGCCCAACCCGAGCGCAATGCTCCGCTACGAGTTGAGGTCAAGCGGGCAGAAGAGCAGGCCAACCGGTAACCACCGCTTGCTTGGGTGGAACGCAGGAAGACGGGATGAGGGTTTCTATCTGAGGCATCTCGCCATCGCCGCACTAATTGCCGCAGCGAAATGAGTTGCCGTTGATTCCCGAACGGAGAATGCGGCGTGCCGGACTTCTTCGCAATTCCGTGTCCGCACTGCGGCCTGCGCGCTCGACATCGTGCGCTTCGAACGGCCACCAACCTTCTACTGGTCATTCTAAACGTCGTTTACCTTGCGGTGCAGTTCGTCACCGTTGGTCTGTTTTTTGCGAGGTTCAAGCTCAGACGCCGCTGCTTGAGGTGCGGAACCACATTCGGCGGGGGTCGGCGGCAACCGCCGGACTTCGAACGATGCATCCGGTGCGACTACAATCTTACCGGCAACGAATCGGGGCGATGCCCGGAGTGTGGATGGAAACTTACTCGGCGATTTCGCGCGTTCCACAAGCTGCACCCCGCGAGACGACTTCGAAGCGGCCACGAGGGGCAACTCCATGATCGTAACCCGTCTGGGTCTCCTCCGGACGTTTAGCATAACGGTCGTTGCGGCAGTATTCGTCGGACAATCGATCGTCGGCATCACCTGGGGTCTTCCCAGTCGCAACATCGACAAGTACCTCTTCGGCGACGGCGAAGTCTGGTCGGGGGAGAAGATTTACCGACTGGCCAAGGCCGATGGGAAGTTCTCGACGACTCGCGGGGCCGACGTCGATGTGGATCCGATCCACACAGGCGGCGACGAGCCGATCCCGCTGACCGCTGCCGAAGAGGACGTGGCCAAGATTTACCTCCGCTACCGCCTCTACACCTATCAACCCGACGAAATGATCACCATGATGGCCCTGGCGGGGATGAGGCCCGGCAAACTCGACCTCGACCCGCGACTGTATCAGTACGGCGGACTCTTCATCTATCCGGTCGGGGCGCTCATCAAGCTGTGCGGGCTGCTCAGGCTGATCGACGTGCGAAGCGATGTCGTCTTCTACCTCGACAACCCCGACGAGTTCGGCAAGTTCTACATCATGGCCCGTGCGTACTCGGCCGCGTGGGGGCTGATCGGCGTCATCGTCGTTTACGTCATCGCCAAGCGGATCGCGTCGTTCCGAGCCGCGGGTTTTAGCCAGCGCGACTCCGAAAGCCGAACCCCAAGCGCCAGCGCGGTGTCAGCCCTTGGTCCGGTCGCTTCCGCTCCCGGATCTGATCCTGGGGGTGATCCGCAATTTTGGCGCGCCCATTGTGCGGGGTTGCTGGCAGCGCTCCTTTTTACGCTGATGCCCGTCGTCGTGTGCATGGCCCATGAGGGCAAGCCGCATTTGCCGGGGGCGGTGCTGATGCTCCTTGCGGTGTATTTCGCGATGCGCTGCCTGCAATCGGGAATCAC
>JAGVHG010000110.1 GCA_020056715.1 Phycisphaerae bacterium
CGAGCCGGGCATGGGGCACGGCGATGCGATCACCCAACCCCGTCGGCCCCTGCGCCTCGCGGGCCAGGACCGCGGAAGCGACCTCGTCACTGTCCAGTCCCAGCCCCGCGCAGGCGGCCTGGGAAAGCTCAGCAATCGCCGCCGTTCGGCTCTCGCCACGAAGGTTGGCGACGAAGCCCTTCGCCACCAGATAGTCGCTCAGCCGACGCGGCTTCTTGAGCCGCAAGATTGTTCGCATGAGCGGCCCGCTCATCAGGGATGTCGCCATGGCCATAGTCACCAGCGACACGAACATGGTTCTGCCGATCAGCCCGCTCTGCAGTCCCAACAAACCGACGATAATTTCCATCGCCCCACGAGCGTTCATCGCCACTCCGATCGCCCAGGCCTCGCGCCGCGCGATCCCGCCCCATCGCGCTCCCAACCCGCACCCGATGATCTTTCCCGCACATGCGATGACGATCACCAACAACGTAAGTCTGCCGTCGAAGTACGCCGCAAAATTGAGCTTCAACCCGATGCTCGCGAAGAACAGCGGAGCGAAGATAAACGACACGAATTGGTGGATGATGGCTCGCGTCTGCTCCCGCAGGTGCGATGAATCGCCGATCGCCACCCCAACCAGAAACGCTCCGAAGACCGCGTGTACACCGATCCACTGCGTGAACGCCGCGCCGAGCAACCCCAGGGTTAGGGCGAAACCGAGCACCCCTCCCGGCCAACTGCTGTGCGCCTGAATCCACGGCAATGCACGGTGGATAAGCCACCGCCCCATCGTCAACACGAACGCAGTGAAACTCAACGTCGCCGCCACCGTCCACCCGATCGACAACCCGTGGTGGCCGGTGGCAGCGCCGAACATGCCTAGAATAAGCGCGAACGTCAGCCAACCGGCCAGGTCATTGCACACCGCCGACGCAATCACCACCATCCCCAAGTCGCTGCGATAGATGCCCATATCCATCAGCGTCTTGGCGATTACCGGCAACGCGGATATGGACATCGCGGTAGCGAGAAAAAGGGCATAGACCAACGGATCGACGCCGGCCTCCCGGCCCATCCCGTTGGGCGATATTCCCGCCGCGATGAGTCCCAATGAAAACGGGAACACCATCCCCAAAATGCTGACCGTGATGACCGCTCGGCCCTGACGCCAGATCGACGACAGGTCCACCTCCATTCCCGCGACCAGAAGAAACAACGCGATGGCGACGGTCGTCAGTCCATCCAAGGCAATCGCAAGGGCGCCATCCTGAGGAAAAAGCGTCGCCACCAGGCTCGGCCAGACGCGGCCGAAAACTGTCGGGCCTAACAGAATCCCCGCCGCCAACTCGCCCAAGATGGACGGCTGGTTGAGCTTGCGGGCGATCTCGCCGAGCAGCCTCGCCGAGGCCAGCAGCACGCCCAGCGAAACGAACATCACGGCGATTTCCTGAGGACTCAACTGGTGCAAAAGCTTACCTTTCGTCGAGTGCTTCCTAAAACTCCAGCGAGCCGCGGGCATCAGCCCTCACCTTTACCCGCAACATCTCCTCGCCAAGGCCGTCCGCCCACCGGGCGGGAGCGGCGATGATGGAGACCGCTTACCAGGGCCTAAAGGCCCTGGCAATGATCGTCCGCCCTCTGGGCGGGCAGTTCCACTCTTCGTCCGCGTTCTGCACGGGTTGTTTCACTCTTCGCCCGGAGGGCGCTCGGAGGTTGCCTGGGACTTTAAGTCCCTGGAATTCAGGGCTCTCTTCCTTTCTTTTTCCATTTCGCCCGGAGGGCGAACGAACCTCCGCCTCTCACCGCGATGCCCTCAAAGATTGTGGGAAAGGGTGAATACATTACCCCGCACGAGGCCTCGTTATACTATTGGACGGGGCCGAAAGTAGTTAGGCAAGGTGTAGTTCAGCGTGTTGGCCGCAGCCTTACGGCTTCTCAGTTGTGCGTTGGACCGTCGTGGGTAGCGCATCCAACCGCGCTTGCAGTTCGGCGAACATCGCACAGATAGGTTCATAGGCCGCGTGGGTTGCACGATCCGCCACAGGCACCGGGAGGAGCTTATCGCGATGGATTTTGGAATAATCGCCGGCCCGCTCCACGAGTTCGCCGTGGATCGACTCCGCCGTGCTCTTTTGTCCAGCGTCGAAGTCGAAGCGTTTCTCGAACTGCAAGACGTAAGCATACCACGTTCTCGGATCGTGCGGCGCCCACTTGGGCAGAACCACCAGCGGCGCTGCTGACGGTAAGAGAGAAGGTGACGGGGTGTTCGTTGCTTGAATCGGCAATACCGCCGGCGGATCGGCTCCGCTTGGCGGCGCAGCCCGATTCTGAATCGGGTCCGCCTCCAATCCCCAATCCGTAGGCTGCCACTTCCCCTCCAACCACTGTGTGCGCATCGCGTCCACGTACTTAGTCCGCTTTAGAAAACTTTCCCGATCTCGGCCGAGCAGCAGTTTGTGCTCCGCGTCCAGAGAAGGTTGGATTTCTTCGGCCATCCGGTCCGCGCTCACTCGCGCGTCCGTAAGAAGCGGCTCCAGATCCTTCGCCCATTCCGCGACTTGCTGGGGAGAATAGGGTTCACCGCGAACCCGCGCCGCCAGGACTTCCCGTCCCTTCTCAATCAGTACAGGACCGTGGCGCATGAGAAGCCGACCGGCCTCTCCCAGCAGCGAGGTTCGAAATCGGCTCGTCGCCTCTTCCGTAAGCCCGTAACGCTCCGTGATTCGCGTCGTCAGAAGATTGAGTCGCGCGACTACATCCCACGGTGGGATGGCCGTAACCTCACAAGCGACCTCGCGCGCAAAGTTGTCGGATTCCTCGTTCCAACCATTTCGTTTCCAAACGCTCTCCGCGGCGCGACGGAGCCGACCCGCTTCTTCATCCCAATCGAAACCTGCTAGTGGCTCCCTGAGATCAGAGAACTGCGCGAACATGGGTTCTTGCGAAGCTGGTTTGGCGGTTTCACCGTTGCGATCCGGCGCAGCGGCGAACGCAGCGCCCGCTATGACCGCGACAACCGCGAAACTTATCATCAAGCGTACTGGCAATGGAGTTGCCAGGGTCGTATTCATCCGAACAGTGAGTATACCAAATCGAGGGGCGTCAACACTGACGGTCGATGATAAACTCCGCCATCGCCACAAGAGACTGCTTAGCGTCACTGTGAGGGACTAAGTCAAGCTGACTTACGGCGTCCTCCACGCACCGGCGGGCGATCTCGACGGCGTAAGAGATGCTCTGTGTTCGTTCAAGCAGAGCGCGCAACTGCTTACTCCCACCGGGTCTCGCACAGCCAAGCAAATCCCGAAGTGCGGCGGCCGTCGAGCGGTCGGCGTGGGCAAGACCGTGGATCACCGGAAGGGTGAGGTTTCCGCGCGAAAGGTCCAGACCAAGCGTTTTTCCGACTCGACATTCGTCGCCAACGATGTCCAGCACATCATCAATAATCTGAAACGCAACTCCCGCGGACATTCCGTAGGAATACAAGGACCGGACTAAACCATTGCCCGCGCCGGCGAGCTTCCCCCCCAACTCGGCGGATACGGCGGTTAGCGCGCCGGTCTTTCGGCGGATAATCTCGAAGTAGATATCCTCCGTCAGCTCCAGGTCGCCGCGATGATGGTTTTGGAGAAGTTCGCCCTCGCACACCATGCTGGTCGTCGCCCCGATCCGCCGCGACGCATATTGGCTTTGCAGTCCGCTGCACAGGTGAAAGGCGTGGCTGATGAGGTGGTCACCCAGCAGAACGGCGGCGGTATTCCCGGCGATCGACGCGATGGTCGGCCGTCGGCGACGTTCAGAGGCCTCGTCGAGCACATCATCGTGGACCAGCGTGGCCATGTGTACCATCTCGACCACGGCGGCTAGGGTGCGGTGGCCGTTCGACAATTCTCCCGTAGCCTTACCCGCCAACAACAGCATCGCCGGGCGAAGCATCTTCCCGCGATAGGAGCGGACCGTGTCGCAAAGACCGTTGATAAAGTCCAAGTCGCTGGCAATTTCTTCGTCGAAGATGCGTTCGACGACGGCGAACTCGTCACGAATCGGGGTATACAGGTCCGTTAACAAAGAACTGACAAGGCTCATCGCACGACCGCTCCACGACTTCCCGAAGCAACCTCTACCCAAACCCCTCTCCCCCGCTGGGGGAGAGGGCAGGGTGAGGGGGTCTCGCATGCACTCCAAACGCACACACTCGCACTTCGCAGTCTAATTTTAGGATCGCCGCCCCGATGCTCCAATGTCTTTCAAACGTTTTGAAAGGGGATCAAGGTCGAAAGGGTTTATCGGATCAAAACGCACGAACACTCGTCGTTGATGCTTCGCCCGCAGGGAACCGATATCCCATACATGTCTGGGTACGCGATGACCACGCTATCGGACTCGATGTCTGCGATGCCGGCTTGCCGCCGACGATCAGGCCGGGTGATCGAGTGGATTGTCGAAGCTCGCTCTCACCGCGTCATCTGCCTGGTTCTGGGGATATGGCTTCTGAACGGCTTCGACCTGGCTTTCACCATCCTCTCCCACGAACAAGGCATGTTACACGAGGAGAACCCGCTGGCTCGGCACATGCTCGCCTACGGAACCGCGTCGATTATCCTCTTCAAAACCGGCTTTGTGCTGATCGGGAGTTATCCGCTCCTGCGCTTTCGCACCGCGCGAATCACCGAATTGGGTTCCTTCGTCATCCTGCTCACCTACGCAATTCTCGCGGTGCACTGGTCGGAATGTTACGACCTCTACAGCTTCTCTGCGTCGCACAACATTGAAATGGCCGAAAGCAGCGCCCCCGACGGCTTAAACACACAGTAGCGAACACGCCCTACCAAGTCACGGCGCTTGTTGCGCTCGTTCGCGCTCATCCGCGAAGCGGTCCTGCCCCAGCCCGGTCCACAGCCGGTTGGTCGCTTTGATGGTCGCGTCCGTGGGATCGAGCCTGGGGATGGGAACCCCCTTTTCGTTTAATTCGTAGCCCAACTGCTTGAGCGACATCGCCTCCACATGTGTGTCAACGAAAGCAACGTTGCCAAATCCCCGATGGCGCATCTCAACGGGGGAGAATTGATACAAGACGGGATCCTGCCCGGCGCGGACCATATCGGCGTCAGGCCCGAACTGCTTCGCGTTTTGCTCGGTTGCTAGTCGCGGTGGGTCGAGTGTGTAGGAGTGGAGGCCGTGTGGATTACCTGCCCCCCGGCTGTCGGCCATCAGAACGGTACCCGCCGGGGCCTTGATGCGGTGCATGGGAACCGAAAAGTTGTCCCAGCGATTTGGGTCGCTGTCCTGCCGCGCGTTGCCTAGATACTGATAGTTGTAGCCGTAAGCGCCATTTCGGATATTCTTTGCGTATTCCTCATCATCTAATGCGGGGCAAGTAAAGACGTCGATGGTCATGGTCATCGTGAATCTCTCCAGCCCATTCTCCATGTCGCCCCAGGGTCTCCTCAAGCGTTCCATCGGTTTGGGGTCGATCACCGGCCCCGATTCCGTCTGTAAAAACCATTGCCAGCGGGGACTCTTGGCGAGGTATTCGTTGTAGTACTCCAACCCTGGGTCGTCCGAGGCTGTCGGGTATAGCTTTCTCAACCTATGTGGCGGGAAGGTGTCTTTATTTTCATTAAGATAGACAACGAAACCCGTGGCGATGCCCTTCATCTTGGAGAGGCATACATTGGCCTTTGCCTGCCGTCGCGCCGCCGACAACGACGGAACCAGGATCCCGATCAGCAATGTTAAAATGGCGATGACGGCTAGAAGTTCGATAAGCGTAAATGCGGATGGACGGCGTTTCAAAGGTAAGCTCCGGACCCAAGCGACGCACGGCGGCGACGCACATTATCCCTATCCTAGTCCGCGCCGGGTGTCGTGTCACTTTTTTCGGCGTCTGGCGGCACCCAGTTCTTCGACTCGGCGTTGAAGGGTCGCCAATTGCTCCCGTAGGTCATCCAAGGTTTCGCCTGATTCCAGGCTCTCTGCATGGGGTTCGGGAGGCTGTGGCGCGGCTTGGCCAGGAGCCGGTGGAACGCCCGTGAACGCCTGCATCATTCGGCTTGCCCATTCCAGCGGAGAGGCCGCGTTGGTTTGCATGGCTTGACGCAAATAGGCGTCAAACTGCTTCTGTGAGGTCGACAACAAGCCCTGGAAGGGACCGAAAAACCGCTCCATCGAAGACCGCAGAACTTGTCGGTTAGACCGGATCATCAAATGGAGTACCGAACTGGGAAACAGGTCCAGCTTCGGCTCGTCCTGTTCCAACAGAATCTGGGTCAAAAGAAGGTTGGTGATATCATCGCCATTCCGGGAATCCGTGACGCAAATGTCTTTTCCTGAGACGATGAGATCGTGCAATTCTTGAAGCGTGACATGCCGGCTGTTAGTGGCATCGTAGTACCTTCGGTTCGGGTACTTCTTGATTTGGATCACCACCGAGCTACGGCCGTCATACATGCGAATCCTCACGTCCGAAAAAGTATAATATTACCCGCGCCAGCCTATCGCAAACGCAGCCGATTGTCAATAAACGAACCGATCAATCTATGTAACTTACTTTGCTGCATATAGTTACAACAAATAAATATAATTTGTGCATTTGCACAAATTTTCCTTGACGCAACTGCACAAAGGAGTATACTTTAGCCGGTAACATCGTAGACGATGGACCAATGATAGGATCGATTTTTTAGGACGTTGAGGAGAACAGTACCAATGGTAGCCGAGACAAAAGAGAGCATGACGAAGGTGTTTGACTGCATGAGCGAGAGCGTTCGGATGGCGTTTGACGCCGGCCGAAAGACCCAGGATGCCTGGTTTAAGGCCATGGGTGAAGTCTGGAAGCATCCCGTGGATGCTGACCACTTCAACTACCGAGGCGAGCGGATTTTCCGCGAGTTCGCGCCCTTCGTCGGCAAAAACTTGGAGATGGCCGCGCAGTGCTGCGACGCCGGGATTCGCACCGGTGCGGACGTGTTCAAGGTCGCCTGCGATGCCGCCGGCAAGCCCGGCGAATGCGACTCATACGACAGCACGCGACAAGTGTGGGATGCGACGTTCCAAGCGGTACGGACCAACTTCGACACGTTCGGCAAGGCGGGCGCGCGGACGATGGAGAACTGCTCCGCTTTTTGCGATGCTATCTTGCGCGATGACGCCACCGTAAAGACCCCAGCCGGCATCAAGAGCGGCAAGTAAGCTTCTAAAGCGATACCGGTGCGTCGCGGGAAGCATACTCCGCTGCTCGCGTTGGATTCGGGATGAGGCGTCCGCAGCGAGTGGGAGTGCGCCGGACTGAGATGGACTCATGCTGAAAAACGTGTATGTAGCGGGCGGAGTGCGTACTCCGTTCGGAGCGTTCAACGGTGCGTTGGCAGCGCTCACCGCCCCTGAATTGGGCAGTATCGCCATCCGAGCCGCCTTACAGAGAGCCGGAGTCGACCCCAGAGAGGTCGATGAAGTTCTGTTTGGCAACGTCCTCGGGGCCGGTGTCGGGCAAAACCCCGCCAGGCAAGCCTCACTCGGCGCCGGATTAGGCGTCGAGGTCGGGGCGACTACGATCAACAAAGTCTGCGGTTCGAGCCTTCGGGCCGTCATTCTTGCCGCCCAGGCGATTCAATGCGGCGACGCAAGGTTGATCGTCGCGGGCGGGTGCGAGAGCATGACCAACGCCCCCTACCTGCTGCGCAAGGCCCGAAGCGGCTATCGCATGGGCCACGGCGAACTCATCGACGCAATGATCTATGATGGGCTTTGGGACGTGTATACCGCCCGCCATATGGGTACCTGCGGCGATCAATGCGCAACCAAATACAACATCTCCCGCGAGGACCAGGACACCTTCGCCATCGAAAGCTATACCCGCGCGATCCGCGCGTGGGAGGACGGCTTCTACGCTGCGGGCGTGGTGCCGGTCGAAGTGAAATCGAAAAAGAGTTCGACGATAGTCGATCACGACGAGGACGTGGCCAAGTTTCAGGGCGAAGAAAAGCTCCGGTCCTTGACGCCCGCCTTCGGAGCGAACAGCACGATCACTGCGGGAAACGCCTCGAAGATC
>JAGVHG010000030.1 GCA_020056715.1 Phycisphaerae bacterium
AATCTCGTCCGCCGTGACCTCGGGGAGAACCCGGCGACGGACATCTGGCTATGGGGTCAGGGTCGGGCGAAGACGCTTGAGCCGTTCGCTTCGCGATTCGGCGTGCGCGCCGCCGCGATTGCGGCCGTCGATCTGATTCGGGGAATTGCCAAAACCGTCGGAATGGATGTGCTTGAGGTGGCGGGCGCGACGGGATACCTCGATACGAACTATGCCGCCAAGGGCGCTGCGGCGACGGCGGCGCTCTCTTCGTATGACCTTGTGGCGGTACACGTCGAAGCGCCGGACGAGGCGGGACATCTCGGCGACGTGCATGCGAAGGTGGAAGCGATTGAACGGATCGATGAGTGCATTGTGGGGCCGTTGTTGGAGACCCTTCGCCGGTCGGACGAATGGCGGATACTGATTTCGCCCGATCATCCCACACCGGTTGCTCGGCGGGTTCACACGAATACTCCGCCGCCGTTTTGCATGGCCGGACATCGAGTTCATAGCGTCGTTCGCAAGCCGTTTTCAGAAGCGGCCGCCGCCGCCAGTGACTTGCAGATCGACCCCGGCCACGAACTGATGGAATACTTTCTACGAAGCTAAAACGTTGAACAGAACCCCAAGCGCAAGCGCGGGGCCAAGATCTGAAGGCTGAAAAGTCCAAGGCCGGTCGCTCGCGCTCCCGGTTCTGACAAGGGGTTTAGGTTGCGTTCGATATCGGAAGCGACACGTCTGTGCTCGCCCGTAGTGGGGACGACTCCGGCCTGAACGAATCCCCTCCGGGCTCCTCGTCTTCCATGTGCACTTCATCGAGGTCCGTACCGTCCACGTCGTGTCGAAGCAAAAAATAGATGACCGTGCTCGCGGAAAAGTAGAAGGACACAAGGAACGACCACATCAGCCCGATCACGATTAACACGTACACGCCAATGAAGAACGCGGAAAAATGCTCGTACCAAGTAAGCTGACTCCAATTGGGCCAGGAGTAGAGAGCGTTCGGACCCGCGAGAGGCCAGAGCAAATCCAGCTTGCGAACAGCCGCTCCACCTTCTCCGCGACTCCACCACCCGAACGGCGACGTGCCGAAGCCGACGATCCCGCGGGTGACGGTCAACGCGAAAAACGTGAACATGTTCACGAAGACCCAGCATAGACCAGCGAAGATCGTAGAGATGATGGCGTACAACACCGCCTTCCACGGCTTGGAGAGCGGGTAGGAAAGGCTCCGTGAAAACGAGTCGAACGCATCCGATCCTTCGACTGCGACAGCAGGCCAGAACAGACTTCCCCCGACGATCAACCCCAGCAGCAAGACCACAACCACAAAACCGCCCACAATCGCCAGGAGGAATGCTGGTCCAGCGATCAGGTCACCCAAAACCGGAACGCGGAGCAGCATACCGCCTACAACCAGTAGAACCGCCGCGATGAGGATGAACGCAACGGGGATGCACGGTGCGAGAACGAAGCCGCCGAACAACTTCTCTCTGGAGAAGGCGAGGGCTTGTTTCATGGTGAGCTTTTCGTCGCGGGCGTACTGCACGGCCGCGATCCGGCAGATCGCCCCGCCGGCCCACCCCCAGATCACCAAGGCGCCACCGGCGAAGAGGAAAAAGAAAAGCGGATGATGTCGCAGCAACCACCACACGCCGTAGCCCATCCCGGATAGGTTGCGAAGCGGACCGGCGTTGGAATGAGCTTCGACGTACAGCGCCACGGAGGTTCCCGCGGCGACCGACGACCCCGGAATCGAGGAACCCAGAAATCCGAGAAGGCGGCGCTGCTCGTGCTCTCGAAATACGTGGAACAATCCGACCGAACCGGTCGGTTCGACATAGGGCTGATCGAGTTCGCGAGCGGAAATGAACCGGTCGACGGCGGTCTCGTCTACGCCGCCGCTTCTGGTCCAAATCCAATCCAAAACGCCGCCCAGTACGAAGGTTAAAAAGATGGCCGCCAAAGCGAGGCCGAGCTTGGCGGGGTGGATGGCCAATCCGAGTGTACGGAAAATGTGCAGCAATCCACTGGCTTCCAGCCAGCCGTCACCGCGCCCCGTGAGGTGCGAGTCCTTCATTGTTTCGTACTCCTATTGGTCCGCTTGAATACTTGCACCCGGCATCGGACGACCGCGGGCCGGAGTTCCTACGGACAGCACCGATTATTGTAGGTTGCGGCTTTAGCCCTGCAATGCTCCGCACAGCGGTCGGGTGGCGTGGTCCGGAAACCCGGACGTGAAGTAAGACAGCAAAGCGCAACGACCCGCGGAACGGGCGGAGTTTAGTCGTTAGCCTATTCGTCCGTGGCCGTCTTTCGCGCTCAATAGATGCTAAGACTCTTTATCTACGGTGGTTACGATCGAACACACGAAAGCGTAACCTAAGTGGTCTATACAGTATATTTTTCCGCGACGCTCGTCCTTTGCTTGTACGAGCTTGGGTGGTATAATAGGAACGTCTGCACGGTGCGACTGCCATGCTCGACGGGGAGCGTTTATTGGCTGGACCGATACAGAACCCTGCGGCGACCGGTATGCGGCGCTAAACGACGTACCGACCCCAATTGAGGTCGGCGGTCCGAGTGCCGACCCGTCACCCACTTAGTTCAGAGGGTTCCGTCGATTTGCTCCCAACGGCATTGCGGCGGTCACACCTACCGGACATGATCAGGGGCCTGCGTTTCGTACGTGGGCCCTTCTTCTTTTCAGCCACCTTCGTACCTCACATTTACGGGTTTTTCATCAAGGCGCCTCCGATTTTCGTACAGCCCGCGTGGTGCGGTATACTTCGCGGCCATGAAGTCGGTCGTGCTGTTCGAGGACGAGGGGTTCGTTGATCTCCTGCCGCTGTTGTTTTGGCGCTCGTTGTTTGAGCTTCAAATCGGTCGCAAGGTGATACTAGACCGCATCGCGCAGCGCTTGGGCATGTCCATCGCCGGGGTCTGGACGCGCGACTGGATCGCCAAAGTCGCCGCTCAACGCTGCGGGGCGCCGGCTAACTACCCGCTGAGCGCACCGGCGGTCCTGGTGAACGGGCGATGGCTGTTCGACGGTCCCGTGAAGTTTCCAACACCTCCGTGCGTCGGTGTCGTCGAAGGCGGCGGGATCGCCTACATCGTTTGCGATAAGGCGCTGGCGGCCAATCTCACGCCGCGCGATCTGTTGGACAAGGCACATCGCGATCTTACCCTCCACGACGTACGGCGGGAGCCGGCCTCCGGGCGTCTGTTGCGCTACCCGTGGGAAGTGGTTCGCGACTTGCCCGATCTGCTTCACGGCGATTGGGATCCCGCTGATGCCGGAGCAGAATCCAAGATCGACAAGCACACGGCCCTCGGACCAAAGGACCTCATCCATGTCGGCGAGCGAACACTTGTCCACCCGACGGCGATCATCGACGCGGCGGAAGGCCCGCTCTTCATCGGCGACGACGTGGTGATAGGCCCTTACAGCATCCTAGAGGGGCCGCTTTACCTCGGACCCGGCTCGATCGTCCATCCTCATTCGCGGCTGCACGGGGGCAACGCCATCGGTCCGGTGTGCAAGGTGGCCGGTGAAATGCACGGCTGCGTGCTACACGGATATACCAACAAGCAACACAACGGCTTTTTGGGGCACGCCTACGTCGGTAGCTGGGTCAACTTCGGGGCCGGGTCGAACAACTCTGACCTTAAGAACACGTATGGCCACATCCGCGTGCCGATCAACGGCGTGGAAGTGGATTCCGAGATGACGTTCTTCGGGGCGATCATCGGCGACCACGCCAAAGTCGGGATCAACGCGAGCATTCCCACCGGCGCGGTGATCGGCATGGGGGCGAGCATTGCTGCGACGAGGATGCTCCCCAAGTATGTCCCGTCGTTTGCTTGGGTGACTGACAAGAGCGTGTCACCTGGCGATCCGCTTCGAGCGCTGGACGTGGCCAGCGCGGTGATGGTGCGGCGGAACATCGACATGACCGACGAGGAAGTCGAGCTGTTCTTGGACCTCGGGCAGCGCGTGCAGCAATACGAGGCAAGAAGCCACTGAGCCACAAAGCAGGAGGGAATTACGAGTTACGAATTACGAATGTGGAAACGCAGAAACACCGAAAAGCCGAAATTGGAAGCAAGAGAAGCGGAATGGGTGAGAGGGGGAGAGGAAGAGAGTGCAGGAAGCGATCCGCCAACCAGCCGCAAAAGCAGAATGTGCATCTTTCCACCCAATTTGGGCTAGTGCTTGCAAGGTCCATGGTTTGTATTGGACGTGACAAAACACTAGACAGGCACAACTGCCCAGCCATAGAATCTGATCAGCGGGTCGTGCCGGGGTTATACGGGCAGTGACGCGCGTACAGAGGTGCCCAATGACACTGAGATGCAATAGGTTGTCCATCGTGATCCTTGCGGGGTCCATGGGGCTTCATGCCGGCGCCGCCGACTTCGACCTCGACGGTATCGAAGACGCGTATGACGCCTGCCCGCGCACGCCGACGAACATCCCCGTGGACAGCACCGGTCGACCCTTTGGCGACTTCGATCTTGACTGCGACGTCGATCTTTCGGACATTGCCGCCATGCTCCGGAGCTTTACCGGTCCGTTGCAAAACGACCCGGTCAACGAATGCCTACTCACCCCTCCCGACTGCGGTCCCAATGCGACCTGTGTTGACACCGAGTTCGGGTATACCTGCGAATGCAATTACGAGCTAGGTTGGTTCTCCGATTGCGACGGTGTTGTCGGTTGCGAAGTCGACCATCAAATCCAGACGAACAGTTGCGCAACGGCGACCGACCTGGGAACCTTCTGTGGCGACATCATGAGGGGTGGACTTCCATGTAACCAGGAAGCCGAATTCGTAGAGATGGACAGGAAAACCGGACGCACGTCCGCTTGGTTCAAGGCGACGGCCATTGGGTGCAACGTCTGCAGCGATTTTTTGGACATTGTCAGGCTGCGATTCACGCTCTATATCCCGGAATGCGCTGACTACCACCTGAGCGTTTATAATTCTTGCGGAGGAGTCGTCTACGAGGACCCCAATTGTGGAGGCTGGGCGGAACAAATCGAGGTCGTTGCCGGCAGCGGCCACACCGGCGAATTTTGGATCCAGGTGCGCCATACCGGTGGCACATCGTGCGATCCATGGACTCTAACCGTCGAAGGACGGCAATAGGTTTTCACGGTGATTCAGCCCAGTGGATCACGCTGGTAATTCGGGGTATTCACCTTTATATCAGTCCGTCGGGCCACCTCCAAGCCTCGCTTCGAATCCGCCACACACACAACGCTGCGGCACGAGCTTAGCTTGACTATTCTACAGCGGAACGGGCGGGGCGATTAGGGAGTGTCGGGTTGATGTCAAGCGTCAATTATCCCTCCCTCTCAGCGACGATTATTCTTCCCCTCGGTCAGGGCAACATAACAATCATAGCAGTGTCCCTTTTCTTTTTGGTTC
>JAGVHG010000091.1 GCA_020056715.1 Phycisphaerae bacterium
AACTCCTTCCCTCGGAAGTGTCCCGAATGGCCGGAAAAACCGAAAACTCACAGGGAGATCTAATTGACGCTGACAGGGAATTATAATTGTCGTTCATCATGCCGCGCTCGAGCCCAGGCGGCAGGCTCCACTTCGGGCGGTTATCCCTCCCGAAAATGCCATCCCGGTCTCTCGGGCTCGCTTGTGGCACGATTATCGCAACATGGAGTTGACTTCGGATATCGAGTCGTCTGTTCATTCACGGCGGACAGACTGTGATTTCACGCGACATCGTTGATCGTCGAAGGCCGCTGGAGTGATGTCGCCCACTCGCCATTTGTCTCAGTTCCGAGGCACTGCACCACCGAATGGGTCAACCATGTGATCCGATAACTAGTTGGTTTTTGCGGCTACTAAGGCCGGATAGAGTTATCGGGAGGCACAGCGTACGCCGCCGCGTCATCCGCTCTGGACGTCGCTACTGGCGCTTTCCGAGGGGTGCGGAATGGTCACTGTAAAGGTCGAACCTTTGTTGAGCTCGGAGGCGACGGTGATCGTCGCGCCGATGACTTGGGCCAGTCCGTGGGCAATGGCCAATCCCATTCCCGTGGCCGTCGATCCAAGTGCGCGATCGCCCTTGGTGGACCAGAACGGTTCGAATATTCGTGACTGTGTGTCCTTGTCCAGTCCGTGCCCGGTATCGGAAATCGCAATGACTACGGCGCTTTCACTGACTGAAACATCCATGAGTAGTGATCCGCCATTGGGCATGGCCTCGATTGCATTCTGTGCGATGTTGCGGAGCATGGTACGCAGTTGGGTACGTGGGACCGGAACCACCGGCAGTGTGGGAAGATTCAAAGTAAACTCGATCTTGCGCCCTTCGATCTCTCTTTCCAGTTCATCGACCAGTTCGTTCATCAGTTCGGTGAGGTCGCTCAAATCGTCGACACAAGGCGTCCCCTCGGCGAAGGCGAGCAGTCCATTGACCAGTACCGCGGCGCGCATCAGTGCCCGGCTGGTTTGCCCTAAGACACGCTTGGTCAATGCAATGTCGGAACAATCGCCGGCGAAGTCGATACTTGTGACGACTCCGCCGAGGATGTTGTTGAAGTGATGGGCAATGGCCCCGGCCATCGCACCCAGCGACGCCATTTTCCGGCTTTCATGCAACTCGGCCTGAAGGTGAATGCGACGGGTGATATCACGAATGCAGATCGACGCCCCGATCCGATCGCCGGTCTCCGATACCACCGGGGCAATGGTACCCGACAATTCCCTCGCCTCGCCGTGGGAATCGCGATGTTGAAACTCCAGTTCACTGGTTTCGCCCAACGCGAGCGCCTCTCGAAACATCCGCTCCGCCGGAATACGCCGGTCCTTAGGGATGATGGAGATCACCGAAGTTCCGGTCATTCGGTCGGCCGCAGCGCCGAACATCCGTCCGGCTGCCGCGTTCCATGTCTGGATATTCAAGGAGCGGTCAGTGGCGACGAGGGCCACGCCGATCTGCTCGCACAACTCCCGAAAGTACGCTTCGCCGCCTTCTGGGTGCATGGCCTTAGTCGTCCGCATTACGCGCGGTCAGGGTCGCCGCTGTGCGTTTTGGGTCTGAAACGGTTGGGGAGTCACGAAGAGCAAGGTCTCCGTTTTTTTGCCCGACGCCGTATGAATCAAGAAGCGACTGCCGATCAAGTATTCATTGTCCGCCTGGTCACTGGTACCCACGACCAGGAACTCGCCGGGCTTGAGCGTCAATAGTGCGGCGAGGTCTTCGAACACGTGGCGGTCATTGGCCGCCCCATCGCGGCGTTCCCAGGTCATCTCGCCGCGGTCATTGCGCACTTCGAAGCCGAGCTGCACGTCCGTACACCCGCCGAGTTGAGGATGATAAATGTAATCGAGTTGGATGATCTTCTGTCCCGAGGGGAATGTCTTGCCGACCAAGCGGTTGTCGCGGCCATAGCTGAAGATGGACTCGCTCTCTTGGATCGGGGCCAGCTCCAGGGTAAGCGGTGTGCCGGGCTGGGGGAGCATTTGGTCCTTTTGGGTTCTAGCACCGCCCGCTTCCAGGATCGCGCGGATCGCGGACCACGAGCCCGACGAAGCAGCGCCAACCCGAAGACCGTTTCTCGCCAGTCGCGCCACGAGGTCGGCCTCAAGGCGCAACTCATCCACGTGGTTCCAGATTTTACGCGAATTCCGCACCACGTCGATGGGCAACTCCACACGCAAAACGTCGAACGCAAGTTGCACGACTTGAATCCGGTCGCTCGACGTGTGTCGTGCTTCGCCGCTCGGCGTGGCGAACATTCCGGACGGCGGAGGGTTAGACGAGCCGACCGAGGAGGGAGGGTCCGCGGCCCCATCATGGGGTGTTTGCGCGGCACCCGCGCCGAATGGCCAGATGGACCCAGAGCGGCAACCCCACACGACGACACAGCACGCCGCCGCGAGAAGCAATCTTGATCTGGAAACACGATTGGCCCAGCCGACGACCACGCACGCACCATACGCCTCGTCGTTGCCGGCGTCAAGATTGGATGCTTCGGTTTTGTGCAACCCGACGACTGCAAGGCGGTATCACGGATCGGAGCCGATGCCGGAGTTCGCCCCTTCCGCGCGACCGGTCGCGCGGGCTGAAGCCCGCGGCTCAGTTGTCGATGTTGATTTGAGGGGGAGGTCGAGAATCGAGGAGAGTACGTCATGCGTCGAAGAACTGTGCTGGTCGGGCTGGTGTTGAGCTTGTTGTCCGCGGCGGTCTACGCCCAGTTGCGTGACAAGCCGCCGCCCGCTACGGCCGGGACCTATCGCGTCACTCATTGGCCCGACCACACCGGTCCCGATCAGAACTACACTCAAGAAGTCGAAGAATATTTGAACAAGATGGCCGCCGACGGCTGGCGCTTCCACTCCGACCTAGCCGGCCAATTCGGCAAGTTGATGATCTTCGAGCGACCGACGGGACGCTAACGTGCTCACGAGCACCCCCTCTCCCTCCGGGAGAGGGTTGGGGTGAGGGTCGAAGTCGCATGAATCACCCTTCACCCAGCCTCTACCCCGCTGGGGGGTTGGGTGAGGGGGTCTCAGGACGCACTCTATACGCACCCTGCCCGCTTACCACAGGTTTCAGAATTTTTTATTTTCCTCTTGCATTCGCGGCGTCGTTCATTTACTTTACTACCGGCTGGATAGTGTAGGAAGGGACCAAGATGCTGAGTTCTCTCTCTCTCTCTCTCTGCTTCTGTGCGCGGACATTTCGCGCGGCGGCTTCTCAACCGGCCACAACGTAGCCAAGACAACAGGACGGGGCCTCCGACCCTACCGATCGTCCCGCAACACAATCCGAACCGCGACAGGTATGGAGCGGTCCATCCGCATCACCTATGCGTCTCTTATGGACCGCTCGTTGTCACTCGCGGTTCTGATCGGCAGTCACAACCCAAAGGGCAAGCGCGGGCCTCCATCCGAGGCGCGAGCATCAGAGACCGAACAATCAGCTTACCCCGCCGCAACTCGTTTGCGGATGTTTGGCATGTGTAATCGGGCGTCGGCGGGCGAAACCGCCTTACCCCACTATGTTGAGGATTGGGAAACAAGTGTACTTTTTTTCAGGAGATTGTGGAGATGAAGGACAGAAGACGCGAACATGTGTTTGGTGGAACAAGTTGTCTGGGGTTCGTTCCTGGCGTGGTTATCGTGGGGAGGAGAGCGGTCTTTTCAGCGGCTATTGGCATGTTGCCCATCCTCTCGCTGGGCGCTTCCGACGCTGCGGCCGTGGGGGTATCCGACGACTTCGAGGACGGCAACACAACGGCGAACCCGGCGTGGGTCGATACGAACCCCGGCTACGGGTCGGCCACCGTTGCTCCTGACCCAGTCCGTCCAAACAACCTCGTCTGGAAGGCGCAGGGAACCACCTCAGGCGCAGCTCGTAGCATCGCCACGAGCGAGTTCACCCCGATGCCATGGGAGGGATTTCATGCCTCTGTCGAGGTCTTCCGTTCCGAGGGTTTCTACAGTGCATATATGTGGGTGTTTGATAATATGCAGGCGAGAAACCAGGGGATATCCGAGGGTTTCCAAGTGGGTTTCAGTGACGGTGGTGCCACTCCAGGTACCGGTCGCCTGGAGATTCTGGAGGGCAACGCCACAGGGTGGGTAGTGCATCCTACGAAGTATTGGATCACGACCGAAATCCCCATGAACGAATGGCTGCAGGCTAACCTGTGGCACGACCCCATAAGCGGGTTGATCAGGGTGGATGTGCGGAGGCTTTCCGATGGTCACGTGTATGTTGAGGACTCCATTGTCCCAATGAGTTTTGGTGAGACACCGCTCACTTTCTTTGAGATTGGTGCGGGGGGTCCGGGTGGTGCTTACTGGAACCACCTTGACAATCCCACACTCACTTCCTGTGATACGGACGGCGACGGCATTTGCGACGACACAGACAATTGTCCAACGGTGGCAAACCCCACGCAACTCGATACCGACCTCGATGGCGTAGGCGATGCGTGCGACAACTGTCCGACGGTCGCGAACGCGAATCAAAGCAACCTGGACGGCGATGCGTTCGGTGATGCGTGTGATCCATGTCCATTCGATCCGACCAACACGATAGTGAACGAGAAGTGCATTCCGACATTGTCCGAGTGGGGCATGATGGCGATGGCGGCGCTGATTCTGTCCGCCGGAGGGGTCGTGATCGCCCGGCGGCGCGCGGCGGGGTAGCGCGATCAGAGCGGGGAGCGGGAGCGACCCGATGTCGTTGTTCTCGTAGTGGGGGTCGACCCGCTTTAGAGTGCGTGCGGAAACCCCCTCACCCTGCCCTCGGACCCTCCCGGACCCTCCCTCTTCGGTCGGCTCGTATGACCCTCGGTCGGCTCGTCTGACCCCCCAGCGGGGGAGAGGGGTTTTTGGATGCACTCTACGACACGATGAACCGATTCTCTTCGGTCAAGTGAGACCGGCTCGACGCATCGGACTTTTAGCGTATGACTTCGCGTACCGTCGCGACGAACTCCTTGCACGCCGCGGCCACACACGCTTGCCAGTCGATGCCGGCCGAACGGTATTTGGCGTCCTCGTACGCATAGATCACGCTGCGCGAAGCCGTCACGAGCGCTCCCGTTCCGTCGGGCTTGAAACACTTGGCCACTTCGTCCGCCGTCCGCCCTTGAGCTCCGAATCCCGGAACCAGGAAAATGCAATTCGGCATCAGTGCCCGAATCCGTATTGTGGATTCCAAATCTCGCGGCGAAACCACCGCCCCGATGCAGCTATATCCGCTCTTCCCGACCAATCCTTCGGCACTACCCCATGACTGCACCAGTCGTGCCACGCTCTGGCACACCGTCGATCCGTCGGCCAGGGTCAGCCCCTGCACTTGAGACGCCGACTCATTGCTTGTTTGCACCAGCACGAACAATCCGCCGCTCGTACTCCGTGCAATATCCACAAAGGGTTTGATCGCGTCGTACCCGAAGTACGGATTCACCGTAACCGCATCCGGCAGCGCGACCCCGCCGTCCCCCAAGTGGGCGACGGCATACTGCGTCGAGGAGTGCCCAATGTCGGCCCGCTTCACGTCTCCAATGACAATCAGCCCCGCCGTTTTCGCGTGGGCCACCAACTCGTGATAGACCCGAATCCCCTCCGCGCGGTACGGTTCGAA
Organism: Phycisphaerae bacterium; assembly: GCA_020056715.1. Classification (GTDB taxonomy): domain Bacteria; phylum Planctomycetota; class Phycisphaerae; order UBA1845; family UBA1845; genus SBAX01. The sequence continues at coordinate 5,657 of JAGVHG010000091.1, forward strand.
GAAGGCAATGTTAATCTTGATTGCCGGCACGTGTGCCGCCACCGCGCGGATTACTTCACGCCCGTAGAGGAGAAGCGCCGTCCACGGCTCATCTCCATGCGACTCGCGGATCGCACCCGGCAGCCGCTCGACCAAAGGATCAAGTCCCACACAAACCGGCGCGTCTTTTTTATGGATGGCCGCGACGAGTCGATCCGCGAAGTGTGTTGCCAACTTTCTCTCCATCAACGCGCCGAGACTTATCCAACAATTACCGCCGTGCGACTATACGGAAGCGCCCACGCATCTGCAACGCTTGACACTTCCCTGATCTACATAGAAGAATACCCTTGTATGGCTCGCAAACCGAATCGTCGCGTATCCAAAGAAGGGGAGAAAGTGCGGGTCTCATTTCGGCGTAACCGCGCCTCGCGTCCCCGGCCCAACGATTGGACCCAACAGTCCCGCGAGACCGATGGCCAAATCGATTCCCCTACGAGCGAGAACGTCGTCGCCAAGGGCGAGATGTCCCGCCGACGCACGGTCATCGTCCACGACGACGCCGCCGACCGCCCCGGACTGCACCAGGGCATCGTCGTCACCATGAGTGGGCGATACGCCGACGTGGACGACGGCGTCCGCATTTGGAACTGCACGGTCCGTCGTATTCTGCGCACCCGTCTGATTCAGGGCCGACACCCCGTCACCGTCGGCGACCACGTCCGTTTCACCGTGGAAGGCGAATGCGAGGGCGTCGCCCAAAAGGGCGTGGCCAAGGAAGGAGTCATCGAATCCGTCGATCCTCGAACCGGGCAGCTTTGTCGTCGCGCCGGTCGCCGCATCCAGACCATCGTCGCCAACGTCGATCTAGCCGTCATCGTCAGCTCCGCCGCCGAGCCGCCGCCCAGGATCAACCTCATCGACCGCTACATCGTCTCCTCGCTCGTGGGGGGGATCACCCCGGTGATCTGCATGAACAAGATAGACTTGGACGTAAACGGGTACGCCGCCTCTCTGCTCGATCGCTACGCCCATCTCGGTTACCGCACACTCCGCACCAGCGCCTCCGACGGCGGCGGCATCGACGATCTCCGTGAGGTGCTCCGCGACAAAGCCAGCGTCGTCGCCGGTCAAAGTGGCGTCGGAAAAAGTTCGCTGCTCAACACGCTACAGCCCGGTTTGGCCCTTCGAATCGGGAAGGTCATCGAGAAGTTCGACAAGGGTTGTCACACCACCACCACCGCAAGCCTTATCCGCCTCGATTTCGGCGGCTACGTCGTGGACACGCCCGGCATCCGCTCCTTCGATGTCTCCGACGTCCCGCGTCAGCAATTGGAGGTCTATTTCGTCGAGTTCATCCCCTTCGTCCCCACGTGCAAGTTCCCCGACTGCACCCACACCCACGAGAACGAATGCTCCGTGAAGGCCGCCGTCGACCGAGGGGACATCCACCCCGACCGCTACGACAGCTATGTCCGCCTCTTCACCGACCAGACCGATTAACCCTGGACCGACACCTATCCGTCCCCATAATGCCCACGGTCGACGCGCGATGGCGGTTGCGTTGTAGGCAATTTTTCGATTGAAACGCTGATGCGTAAGTGCGGTTCTCATAAGCAGTTAGGATTGCGGTATGGGTTATCGGCCCGTCGGCGAGCATTTTCGCTCGCGGAGTTGGTCATTTCCATTGGCATCCTTGTGTTGATGATGTCCCTCGTCGGACAGATTTTCAACATCACCGTTCAATCCACCGGCCAAGCGACCGCCCTCACCGAGATCATGCAACAGTTGCGGGTGTTTGAGCGGACGCTGCGCGAAGACCTGCGGACGGTGCAGCCCGGCAACTCCCTCATCCTCATCCAGGGCAACCCGGTAAACGCATATTGGACGCAAAGCGGCAAGGATGCCGACAACGATGGCAACCCCTCGAACGACAGGGGTTACCCCGCCGATCCCGAACGAGAGATACTGGACGGGATCGGCAATACGGTAAGGGAAGCGCCTCGCGCCGACATCCTGATGATCTTCACCGCCCGACCGGGTGCGAGCTTCGTTGAAGCGGGGACCGCGCCGCTCACCTCCAATCTGCAACAGGTGGTCTATGGCCACGCGGAACTGGGCGAGTATGTCGCCAACCCTGATGCTGGCGCACCAAATCAGGCGCTGTACAAGTTCCAGCCCGACCTGGACGCGTATCCTCAACTCTCGATGTTCCCCCTCGACATGCTGAATGGCGCGCTCTATCCGTCGACGGTCAGAGTCGCTCCCGTGCCCGCCGCCCAGTGGCATCTTGCCCGGCGCAGCGTGCTCCTGATCCCGACCGATCCGCCGACCGCGCTCCCCACGCCGGTAACTTTCTTGGATGATCCGCGACTCCTGGATTGCGAGACGGATGTCATCCACAACTTTCGATACGAAGACACCGTCCTGCACCCCGTCGATCCGCAGCCCCTCCCCCCTTGGGGCTCACAGGATCCTTGGTTCCCGCCGTCCGTTTTCGGAAACACGCTCAACATACCGTTCGCGGACTGGCACCAGCCCTACGCCCGCAGCAAGCTCGACCCGGCCCCACCGGCCCTTTTCGCCACCCGCATCGGCCACTACCTCCTCCCCAACTGCGCTTCCTTCAAGGTCGAGTGGACCCTCAATCCACGAAGCGAGTTCGTGGCTGGTCGTTTCGACGGCGTCAACGAAGTCTTTTGGTTCGACCCCGGCGATCCGACGGACCCGCTTCGCTCTTTAGCCGATGCAGCCGAGACCGCCACCGGCACCGTGCAGACTGCCTTGGAGTGCCTCCTCGGAACAATCGAAGATCCTGACGGAGACGGGGTCAATCAGTGCGTTCCGGAGCACGCGGACGGCATGCGCTATTCCCTCGCCAATCGTTTTCGCGGAACCGTGATCCCTACCACCCCTCCGGGTTTTGACTGGGCCCCGCTTGCTCCCGGCAATACTCGCTCCAACCTCGTGGTCTTCACCGCCCTCCGCCCCGGCGCCCCGGGCAGCGAACCCGTGTTCGATCCGATGTTCCCCGGCGCCTTGCGGATCACGATCGATGTGTTCGACAAGGAACATCGCTTGGAACGTCCCATCCGGCACGTGATGACCATTCCGATCGGTGGATGAGATGCGAACGAAGATCGAAGAGCGAAGATCGAAGTTCGAAAGTCAGCGTGGCTGCGCGCGTTGTATCTTTCGATCTTCGTACTTCGATCTTCGATCTTCGCAGCAGCGCCGCGGATCGGTCTTAGTTCTCGTCATGACCATCCTGGGCATCCTCTTCGTTCTTGGCATCGCCTTCCTCGCCTCGATGAACTTCGAGGCCGACATGATCGTTTCCGAATCCCAGCGCGCCCGCGCCGAATCTCGTGTCACGGCCGTCGGTGACCAATTTGGTTCAACGCTTCGCGACGGGCTGATGTCCGATTCCCGCGTTCCCTTCGGTAACCCCTCGGCCGCATTGTCCGCCACCGCCTACGCCGAGATGCCCGGCGTGCAGAACTCCTTCAGTTCCGTCGAACCTAACTGGCATCCCGGTCCGGATAATATTTTGAACACTCCCGACGATTTGCTTGTCTTCTCCGCTTATGCCGACGCAGTGGGCTTGCGACGGCATCCCTACGCCGGCCCATCGCTTCCGCACGGCTTCGCGATCGACACCAGCCGACCCAACGGTGCGAACATCGACACGCTTCCGTCCGACTTCATTCCCTGTAGTAACAGTATCTGCACCTGCGCAACCGGGCTGGACAAGGGTAATACGTGTACAGGTCCAGCAGACTGTGCGGGCCTTGCCGCCTGCGAAGGCCCGCGCGTCCTCGACGCCGACGGCGACGGTATCGTCGACTCGATCATGGTTGACGCAAGCCTGCTCGACTTCTCCGACGCCCAGCTTGCGGCCCTATCCGCTCGACTGAATCCCGCGTCCAATCCCACCGGAAGGGTCTATGTCGGGATGCGCGTCCTCCCCCACGGCGGGCTGGTGAACCTCAACGCCTCGCATCCCAAGCTCATCGAAAACGTGCTCGACGTACCCGATATTCGGTTACCCGCCGGCCCGGCGTACGGCAACTTCTACCACCGTCCGACGCTGAACCAGGTGTCCTACTCACCGCTGTTGGAGGAATCATCGCTTCGTCGGCGCGGGCTTCTCGCCCCCCGCTCGATGTCGCCTTCGTGGTTGCATGGCGACCCGTTGCTGAATCCGACGACCAATCCGTGGGGTAAGTCCGACATGGCCTGGCAGCTTTACCCGCCCAAACCCAACGGCGGTGCGGCTCGCGGCGAGTATGATACCGTATTTGACCATCGTTACTTTGCTTACACACCGACAGAGCCTTTTCCCGGCCCCCCAAATCCTCCGCTCCTCTGGGCCGTCCGCATGGAGCCGTTTACCGCTGACCCCGCCGACGGCACGACCGACGGCATCATGCCCGAATACGACCGCCGCCACCTGGTCACCACCGTCAGCCACGACGACCTACTCGCCCGCGGCGGCCGAGTCCCCAACCCCGCCGTCCCCGGCGGCGAGGAAGACATCCTCACCAAGATGACCCAGGCCAATCAGGCCGATCGGCAGCCCGGACCATGCCCCGCTCTACTTCCGTTTGAGTACTCCCATTACCCCAAGACCATTCCCGACGATTGCTGTCCCGCGGATTACCCCTGCCGGCTCAACGCCCGCAAGGGCCGGTTGCAACTCAGCCTGCCATACCTGGACGACCGGATCGACGAGGCCCGCCTCATGCCCGATTCCACGCCTGACGAGAGGTGGGAGAAGAACAACGCGTTTGAACGCGTCTATCGCCTGATTTACGACACCTTCTTCCTGCTGGTTCGCAACGCCGCTCACGTGACCACGCTCGAAGGCACGCCCTGTTCCTCGGATGTGGACTGTGCCTATGCCTACGGCGCCTGCGGCGCAAGCAATCGTTGCAACGTAGGTCCGATCCCGCCCCCCAATCCGTTCAACTGCACAATCACCCCGTGCAGCATTCCCGGCTCGGTTTGCCGCACTACGGACGGCGTCTGCACGATCCAGGCCCCGTACTGGCAGGATGCAACAACCGCGACAGCGTGCAACGCGGCCGTAGGAGAGGTTTGGAACGCGACTCAAAACCAATGCCTCGACGTCTGGACGGGTCAGACGCGAAGTCAAGCCCTCGTGTCCCGCACCGCCGCCGCCCTCACGGCGAACCTCATCGACTACGCCGACTTGGAATGCTTGGGCGGCCCTCGCGAAAAGGAGTCCTGTTCCGTGGCCGCGGACTGTCCCGGCGGAACCTGTGAGGACCGGGGGATCCCCTCGCGTGTTGCAATCCGATCAATGAATTTTGTGTCTGGTGTGTGCATCATCGGTCCGGTCACCGGCAACGCATGCGAAATTGATTTGGACTGCGGCGGGCAGCTCGGCTCTTGCTCGCCGCCGCAGCGTGTGTGTTTCACGGAGAAGTTTCGAACGCCTTTCGACCAAGCCGTAGGCAGAACGGGCAACTTTCCTGTTGCCCCGCCCGTTAGATGCAACACCAATGCGGACTGCGCCCCGGGTGATTACTGCGCCTCCGGCGCCTTGCAATCTGCAGGGCGAGAATTTCACTTTGGAAGCGCCCCAGGAAACCTTCTCCAGCCGAAGTACGTCTACGGCCTGGAACGGCAGCCTTACATCACCGAGGTCGCGACCTTCACCGTGCCGGGCGCAAACCCTGGTGTAGATCCCACCACGATTACGGCACGCGGCGTGGAAATATTTAATCCGCACGAAACGGATATCGACTCGACGAACCAGTACTACCTGTACGAGGTCGATCCCACGACCGGAATGGGTACCGCGCACCAAATTCCGCTTTTCGGTATCCCCGGCTTCTTCGATTCGTTCAAGGCAGGCGCCAGTCCCTTCACGACGTTCGCCTCGGGCGACCTTGCCGGGCTTCCGATCAACCCAACCTTGGCCGATCTCACCACTGTGAACCCGCTTCAGTTTATGAACGGTTGGACCCTTTACCTCGTCCGCCGGTACACCTATCCGGGAGAGCCATACACCGAAATCGTTGTCGATCAGTTCGAGGTGGCAGGACCCAACATCGCCAAGGAGGGCGTTGGTGTTCCCGACGGCATCTTCTCGGTTCAGAGAATGGCGAAGCAGGATTCGCCTTGGACTGCAACGGTTCCAAAAACTGACGAGATGCCCCAAGGCACCGCCAATCTTGGCGACTGGAACACGTTCGCTCCCGTACCACCGCCGCACCCCGTCGAGGTAAACTTCGCCAACCTAGGCAGCTTCAGTCGGCCGTTCAACAACCCGGTAGATCCAAGGCACGGCTCCGTCTCGTTTCCGACGACAGGGTCGCTGCTCATGCTCATGCGCCACGCCAATCGGTCTCTACAGGATTACACCCCGCCGAGCGGGAACCCTGTCAATGACTTGGCCTTCACCACGCGCCTGATCGGCGGTACGACAATACCGGCCCCCGCTAATGTCACTTTCGCGGCTGAGCAGCAGATCGATAACGGCCGAATGCCCGTGTTCGACGAGCCTGTTCTCAGCGGGACGGACAACAACTGGTATTCCGCTCATCACCTCGCCCCGTTCGTGACGCAACAGGGCGAGCCCGGCAATTTGGACATGCTCCCCTGGGGCCAGTTGGTGTTCGACTACTTCACGGCCCTGCCGCTGAGCAGCCCCGGCCCCTACTTCCCCTCCGATCCCACCAAGGTGGCCGCACCCGACTCGAAGCCGCGCGTGGACCTCGACGGCCTGCGCGTCCATGGCCGCATCAACATCAACGCCGCTCCCTGGAAAGTCCTCGCCGGACTGCCCTTCATACCGCTGGAGAAAATCCCCGTCCCCTTCAAAGCGAGAATGCGTCGCGACCTAGGATTCGTCAAAGACACCGCGGCCGATTCCTTGAATCCGACGGCCGCCGAGGTGACTGTCTTTGACAATGACGCTGCCCGCATCGGCACAGAGCTGGCCCAGGCGATCGTCGCCTATCGCGATCTGCGGCAGATTCCCGGCCTGACGCCCGCGGGCACTGGCAACTACGCCACCGGCATGCCGACCGTCACGCCTCCGCCACCCGCCACCGCGCCCATCGCGTACGCTCGCGGCTGGCAAAGCGCAGCGCCCACGGCGTCCATGGCCCGTCGCGGCACCGGCTTCATGTCCGTCGGCGAACTCGCCAACGTACGCCACTTACGCGCTGAAGCGATTACCCCGCCGCTTCCGGCCGGTTTCCCGAAGTCCTACTACCGGATCGACGCCGGCTTCATGGACGTGGATCCGGCCAACAACAACACCGAGAACTTCGTCGAGGCCGTCGCCACTCTCGTCGCCCTTGGCGATTGGGTCACCGTCCGTTCCCAGGTCTTCACCGTCTACGGCGTCCTCCGCGGCCAGATGGACCCGAACATTGTCGATCCCGTCCTGAAAGAACAGGAGCGGATAGACTTAGATTCCCGGGCCTTGCGCTTCCAGGAAACCATCGACCGGCTCCCGACCTTCTTGGGCGAGCCGGTGCCCTCGCGGATCGGCGACCGCTCGCTCACGCGATACACGGATGTCCACAATGATTAATCTCCCTCTCCCTCTGTTCGTGTTTAGCATGTACATGGGGATCGACCCCAACGGGGTCATGACTTCAAGCCCAGGGTTGCGCCGAAGGCGCTACCCTGGGACAACGGTGACGAACATCAGCAACCCCAACGGGGTTGCGCCTCACGCGGGCACAACCCCGTTGGGGTTGTATGGCGTGATGCCCCGTGATCCCAGGGTAGCCGCGTTGCGGTAACCCTGGGCCGCAAGCCGACACGCCTTCGGCGTGTGGATGCGCTCCATCAGCGAGCCGCGACGCTAAACACGCACCCTGGGGAGATGGTCAGGGTGAGGGTAAACCGAGGTATTCAAAAACGGCGCAGTCCGATAAACCCGGACTGCTCAACGGCGTTGGTTTCCGGGGGGACCGACGGGTATAATGTTCCAAAGCCTTGGAGGGGGTTTGGGTGTTGCGATGCGATGGTCGCCGCCATCGTCCGCTGGCAACCTCGACGGTGTTGGCCGTTTCGCACCAACCCTCTCCATTCGTACAACCTATTGGAGTCGATGATGGGAACGCAACGGAAACGGTGTTTACTCGCGGTATCTGTTTTTCTCGCCACCCCGCTCACATCCGCGATCGCACAGATCGATCCCGGCACCGGTGACGAAGCCGTGGCCGTATATCAGTGCAACACCCTCGAGCCTTTGGTTCCCGATTGCGCCCACTTCGGTGCTTTTCTTAACCGTGATTCCCGCTCCTATGTATACCGTGGCAACGTTTATAGCTTCGAGCGCCGCGCCGTCCTCAAAGAAATCAAGATGGAGCTTGCGTTCCCCGTCGGCACGGCCGAGTTGCACGTGGCCATCCATCAAAAGCAGCCCAACGGCGACTATACGCGTTACCTCGACCTGCCCGACGTAGTGATTCCCCAGGCCGCGGGGTGTGGCGCCACGGTCTCCCATTTCTATTCGACCGCCGACATCGGCGTCGATCCGCAGATGACGCCGGTGACGATCGAAGCGGGCTTCGATTACGCCATTGCCTTCGCCTGGGGTAATAATTCCATCACTCACGGCTACGGCGGGCCGGGCTACCTGGTGCCCTTCCGAGCCGGACAAGTTCGTGGGCTGGTGTTCGCCGCGGCTCTTCCGCCTGATCCCAATCACCCCGATCCCGATCCCCTCGTCCCCGATACCTTCGTGCCGAGTTTCTACGGCGGCGTCTACTCCATGGAGCTTTGTTTCGAACCACAGCCGGGCGCTTGCTGCCGCGCTTCCGATCAACAGTGCCACGAGGTTCTTGAAAGCGAATGCACCGGCGCAGGCGACTTCTGGCACGGCGAGTATACCCTTTGCGCGGAAACGCCATGTATTTTCGGCGCGTGCTGCACTCGCTGCGGACAGTGCTTCGACGGCTACACCGAGGAAAGCTGCTTCGCCGAAGACGGCGCGAATCATTGGCCCGGTGTATCCTGTCCCGCCATTCCCGCGGATCTCTGCCCTCCGGTTACCGGGGCGTGCTGCCGGACCAACGGTTCCTGCGTCGAAGTGTGCGAGCAACTGTGCAACGGAGTCTACCAAGGTGACGGCACCACCTGTTCGCCTAACCCCTGCAAGGGTGCATGCTGCATCACCGGCTTCGATTGTAGTGAACGGACGCCCGCCAACTGTGCGGCGTTCAGCCCCCGTTTCCGGGGACTGGGTTCAACCTGCGCCACCCTGTCAGGCGCCAACGAATGCGGCGGGGCGTGCTGTTTCGGTAACACATCGCTATCGACCTGCCAGGTAGTCGGTCAGCGGGGCTTTTGCTCCTACGACTCTTTCCCGCAAGCTGCCTATCGGGGGGATGGGACGACCTGCCCACAAAGTCCAGCGACCTGCGGTTCCATTACCGACTACAGTGCGTGTTGTCTGTCGGATGGAACGTGCATCAATACAACGACGCAAGAGACCTGCGAGTTGCTCGACCACAATGCAGGATTCAATCCTGGGGGTCAATGTAACGCTAGTACTTGCCCAGTGAAGGCCTGTTGCCTTCCGGATGGCAATTGTGCCGACGTGACGGCAACCGCCTGTACAAACCTTGGGGGCGCCCCTCCAACAGGCGAACCCAATGCCTGCGGCGTATCTAGTTGCCAAACGGGTGCTTGCTGTTCCAGCGACGAGGGCTTGTGTACCCAACTGACTGCCGATGCCTGCCTGGCCGCAGGTGGTAACTATCGTGGAAACGGAACGAACTGCTCCGTCCCGGCTCAGGTCTGCCCGGGGATCGGGGCTTGCTGCCGCAGCAACGGTGATTGCTTCGATGATCGCACGTCGACGCAATGCACGACCATCGGCGGTGATTACGAGGGAGACGCAACCATCTGCGATACGCCGACGATCGAGTGCGACCAGCGCGGTGCCTGCTGTGCGATCACCGGGCTTTGCCAGCTCCTGACCGAATCGCAGTGCAATGGACCCAACGGAATCGGCGGAGAGTTCAAGGGCATCGGCGTTGCTTGCGCCGCCAACACTTGTCCGGCAGGGGCGTGTTGCCTAACGAGCGGCTGTGAAACGCGAACGTCGGCCAATTGTCTCATCTCCGGTGGAGTTTTTCAGGGCGTCGATGTCGAATGCGTGCCTGATTTGTGCATCGTCGGCGCATGCTGCAAGCCCGGTATTTGCAGCGTTGAAACTCGTTTTACATGCGAGCACGACCTCGGTGTGTATCAGGGGAACGACACGACTTGTGTCGGACCGAACTCTTGCCCTTGCACCGAGAATACTCCGTGCGACGACGGGAACGCCTGCACCACGAACGATACCTGTTCGGGTGGGACGTGCGTCGGGGGGGCTGCTCCCAACTGTGACGATGGCAATTTGTGTACGAACGATTCCTGCAATGCGGCCACGGGCTGTGTGAACTCGCCGATCACCTGCGACGACGGCAACGCCTGCACGACGGACTCGTGCGATCCGGCGACGGGGTGCGTGAACACGCCGATCGTCTGCGACGACGGCAACGTCTGCACGACGGACTCGTGCGATCCGGCGACAGGGTGCGTGAACACGCCGATCACCTGCGACGACGGCAACGCCTGCACGACGGACTCGTGCGATCCGGCGACGGGGTGCGTGAACACGCCGATCAACTGCGACGACGGCAACGACTGCACCCTCAACGATCGCTGCGAAAACGGAATATGCGTTAATGACCGGCACAACGGGTCCGCCGAGTTTGCCGATCTGGTGCGCTGCCTAGTAGATCCGCTAAACCCGCTTGTCCCTCTAGGTGGACCCGACCTGCCGATTCAGCCTGGGTGTGAGTGTTTTGACTTGAACGCCGACAATCATGTCGATTTGCGCGATGTCGCTCAATTCTTCTTGACGTTTCAAGTCCCGTAGGGCGAGCCATCGGGTGGCATGTCCAAGCGTCCCGGCGCGCCTGGACCGCCATGCACTCTCAAGGTCAGGCAATAGCGTCTCGGAGTGAAGGTGCGAGGACTTCGCGCAGACGTGCCAGGGCGCGCATTTCGATCTGCCGGATGCGTTCCTTGGTGACCCCGAAACGCTTCCCAAGCTGTTCGAGAGTGAGCGACGTTCCGGGTTTCTCCAGACCGAAGTGATTGCTCACCACTTCACGCTCCCGATCGGTCAATTCCCGCATCCCTACGGCGATGAGTTCCTTAACCCGTTCGCGGTCGCCGGCGTGGACCGGTTCGACGCTGCGTTCGGCCGCCGTGTCGAGCACCGTATCCTGGCCCGTGACGTATCGCGCGTTGTGATAGTGTTGTTCGGGGATCGACCGGGCGTAGTTCTTCGTCACCGCCCAGGTCGCGTAGGTGCTGAACTTATAGCCCCGAGCGTAGTCGAACTTCTCCACCGCCCGCATCAGTGACATGTTCCCGTCACTGACCACCTCGAAGAAGTTGGACGTCCAGCCCGCGTGCTTCTTGGCGATGCTCACCACCAGCCGTAGGTTCGCCCGCGTGATCCGCTGCCGTACCTGTTCAATCTGAGATCTCAGATTTGAGATCGCCTCAAACTGCTCGGCAGAGATTGCCGCGGGGACGACGCGTTTGAAAACCCTTGCGGCCTTGAATTTCAAATAATTGTACCGCCGGAAAAGGTCCTGCTCCTGCTCGCGGGTGAGGAGCGGCGTCAGGTACAACGAACGGAGGTAAGGCGGCAGGTCGGCGGGTATCCGCGGCGTGCTTGTGTCCGTTGCCGCAGGCTCTTGGGCTTCGAGAATGATCGCATCCGCCGTCGGGGCGTCGAAAATCTCGTTGTGAATCCAATCCAGCGGCATTTGTTGCCATTGCTCGACTTGCACCTGTCGGAGGACCGCTTCGATTTCGGGTACCGGACATTCAAATGCGGCGGCGATGGCCTCCAACGAATCGTCTGCTTGGCGGCAGTTCCAAATGGCCTCGTGGCGTTCACAGCGGACGGCCTCGCCCTGGTTGGTGAATAACGCGGTCGTCTTGTTGGTCTCGTCGTATCGACGGAGCGTGTAGCGGACGGTCTCGACCGCCCGCCCGGTCTGCTCGGAGATCATCTTGGCCGCTGCGTGCAACTTAAGCGGATGCTGCGTCACCAATTCGCGGGCGATGTTTACGATCCGCGTCTTCTCCGCCTCCGACAATTGCGTGAACGCCGCACCCTTCGACACCAGCGCCTCGTGCTGTTTCACGAAGCGGTCGATGGTGCTGCGGCAGAATGCCAAGCGGTTGACACCATCCTCGAACACCACGCGCAGGCCCATCAGCCCGCGATTGCGCCAGCGGCGGACGGTCTTGGTGCTGACCTTCAACTCCGCGGCGAGTTCCTCATGGGTGTCGAACGGCTCGCCCAATTCCGCGATCGTCAGATTGGACTTTCGGCTGAGCACCTCGGCCAGCGTCACCAGGTCGTTGATGAGGGCCTTGCTGGGGATCGAATAACCCGTCGATGGGGCCCGCTTGCGGTACTTGGTGATGTGGAAGCAGACGAAATCGAACGGGTACGTCCGATCGGCCTCGACCAGTCCGAGAACCCGGTCGATGCCCCGAATCTGCTCCATCCGCAATCGGCGCGGAGAGAGAGTAAGCTGATGAGCCAACTCCGCCATATCGCTATTAAAGAACTTCGCCATTGCTCGGTCCTACGGTCCGGTTGGAGCGATCATCCGTCCGCGCCATCACGCAACGCGGTGAACACCTAGTTTCTCGGGCGGCGTTGCGCCGCAGGGGCGAGCACAATACGGCAGGTCCAACGAGCCTTCCGCAGTGTCGGCTCACGGTGAGTCCGTAACGCTTGACCAACCCTATGGTTAGCCGCACGTTCCACTCATATTATCGCCCGTCCACCCCGCCCGGTCAACTCACTCCTCTCGTCGCGACAATGCATCAGTTTTGACGATCGAAAGCCACAGGACAGGCCTTAAAGTAAGATTGAACACTTTGACCTGATGCTTTGCAGTTTTGTATCCGCTGTGCGGACCATTTCCTTATCGTTGTGCCACATGATGGCACGATTCATCAGCGGTTGTCGTTCGGAGTCCGTTCGCCGAAGGGGAATCCGCGGGACGATGGATGCTGAAAGAATCCGCGGAGCGGACCTTTTGGAGCGCCAGCTTGGGCTCAGAGGCGCTCAATCCACTGATATAACGTGAGGGGTGATCGGTTGGAGTGGATTTCGGAGCGATCAGGGCGGGGTCGCGGGCAAAACGCGGGCAAACGAGGATTTGCAGCCCGATTCTGAGAATTATCGGATTTTTCTTCCGTCAAAACGGAGGGTTGGGTGTTATAGTGGGTAGAATCGCATGGTTACCACGCGCGCCCGGACTGGGTGTGTGGGCGTACCATACCCCACGGTCGTACCGATGCCTGGATGCGGAGGTTGCAAGGATGTTAACAAACCGATTCACCATCAGCACGGCGACCTTCATTGTTGCGATCGCCGGTACCGTAAACGCGGACGGCGAGGACACTCCGGCACAAGCCGTCCCGGTTGAGGTGTTTCCCCTGCCTGCTAACACGGTGTTCGAGAGGCACGTGGTCGGCGAAGGGAGCACCACCACAGCCACCGGGGAGCGGTTGATTTATAGCAACACGATGGGGACGTTCGGAGCCGCGTTTGGTGCGGGTAAACTCGTCTCCGACGATATCGCCACTATCGCCCCCAAGGGGTGCAAACTGCGGCGGTATGAATTCCCGGTGGTTGGAAAGGTGAACCCGGCGGGCACCGGCGGAGCCTTCACGGTTGACTTCGCAATGTATAGAAGTTGCCCCGGCTCGGTCCCCGCAGGCAGCCGTCTGGCACTGATCATCCCCGGCACGCAGGGAAATCGCACCTTTATCGACCAGTGTCAGAATGCGACGGATGACGACGGTGATACGGTGGTGAACGATGGGTGTCCTGCGGTTGGTCCGCCGGAGACCGGAGCACAGTGTCTGAACGCAATAGACGACGACGGTGATGGGAAAGTGAACGATGGGTGCCCTGCGGTTGGCGATCCGGAGACCGACGTCGACAGCGTCCCGCGAATCATCTCCTTCGTCGCCGCGGCCAACATATCGCTTGAGACCAATATGTGGTTCGGCGTCAAGTTCTCCCGGAACAATGCGGGAGTGATAGTCGGCGCACCGGCGCTCGTCGGATTTTCCGCAGACAGCTACGATTACCCTGGATTCCCCTGCTCCGCCACTCTCGGCGGGTTTCCGGAGAACCCTCACGCGAGCTTCAACCTGGAAATCTTTGGTGACGCGGATTGCCCGGAAGCGTTTGTCGGGTACAAGAACAACAAACCATCCGGTTCCGTCTACAACCCCGGCACAAACATTTTCCTGGCCGACGACATCCAGCTCGGGGTCAACGAGTGCCAGATGATCGCTTACGAAGTCGCCATCAGGGGCGAAGGCTTTTACACGTTCCAGATGCAACAAACCTGCGAATCCGGTCCAATCGCCGGAACGCAACAGTTCTATACTATATTCGACGGCGGTGTAATAATCGCGCGTTTTGTTTTCGACCCGCCGATCGCAATCCCGCGAGACCTTTGGTTCGCGGCCAAGGTCAACAACACCACAGGCAGCGTGGTCATCGCGGGACAGCAGGCCTCCATCGGTCGCACCGAAGACCTACTTGGCATCGAAGATGGACTCGGAGGATGTACGATCATCGACGTGCCGGAGTCCGGCGTCCACGCCGCGATGAACCTCACCATCACCTGTGCCGGATCACCGCCCGTCGGTTCCTGCTGCGACATGGTTTTGACCGACGCAAACGGCGAGGCTGTCTGCCGCGAAGTGCCGCAGATGAATTGTCCCTGGCCGTGGCCGCAATGGACTTCGCCCCTTCAACCATCATGGGCCGAAGGCGCGTCGTGCGATTCCGAGCCGTTCCCCTTGCCCTGCGGTGTAGCGGCCTGCTGCAAGCCGGACGGAACGTGCGAGAACCTCACACAGAACCTATGTGAGAGCCTTTGTCCTTCGAACGCGGGACGTCGATGGCAGCGCGGCGAGTACTGTATGCAGAAAGCACAATTCTGTATCCATGCCGATTGCATCGGCCAACCGGGTGACTGCACGCTCCCGCACCCAACCCCCGGATGCGACGATCCGCGCTGCTGCAGCGAGGTCTGTAACCAGGGAGCGAAAGGGGCTTATTGTTGCACCGTCGAATGGGATGACGTGTGCGTGAGCCTGGCAAGGGCGTCATGCCTAGCGTACGCCGACTGCAACAACAACGGAACCTTCGACGAATGCGACATCAGCGACGGAGTGTCCGCCGATTGTAACGCCAACGGCGTTCCCGATGAATGCGAAATCCTGCCGCCCTTTGACTACGACTTCGACGGCGAAGTGGACCTGATCGACCTGGCCGGGTTCCAGCGATGTTTCACCGGCCCGGGACCGGCGGAGCTTGCCCCCTGCTGTACGGTGTTCGATTCCGAGCCTGACGGGGACGTGGATTTGACCGATTTCGTCGCCTTCCAGAAGGTATTTTCTGGCCCCTGAATTGCCGTGTATTGGGTCCAAAAGGGCGTTGGGGGCGTCAAGGATCGGACCGCAAACCACGGGCAACGTCCGATCACGCTTTGGAGCGCATGGTGACGGTTGGGAACCCCAAAAAGGGCCTTAATCCGTGGCTTACCAACCTTGACAGTGGTACGCCGAACGACTATGCTTTCGATTAGTGGAGGTTATGGGAACGAGCATGTGCGATGCCGAACCGACGTTGGTCACCAGTGGGGCTTAAGGCGGTGGCCACGGTCGGACGGGGTGAAATCGGCGTGTTGCTTGTTGGTTTTGTGACAGGCGGCGGCGCAATTAGGGAACCAGCCGTGGGGCGTGCCATCTGGTGCGAGAATCCATTCTCGAACCAGGTTCGTCGGTTCTCACCTGCTCGTTGGTGGAGCTAACCATCGCCGCCTATTGGTCGCGGTTTGGCTTCTGGTGCGAGAATCCATTCTCGCACCAGCGCAGTCGCACCAACGCTCATCCGCCTACGGCGGATTGGTGCTGCTGTCGTAACTTTCGCAAGGGTGGACGATCCCCCTGCCTCCCCCTTACTAAGGCGGGAAAGAGGGGGTTGGATGAAGATCGCCGTCCGGTACGGCAGCCGTGGGTTCGTTGATAGGGTTCGTACGGAGGAAGGGTAAGTATCATGCGAAGCAAAGCGTTTGGGGTTTGTTGCATCACGGTTTGTTGCATCATGTTGTACCTCGCGTCGACGACGGGTCGGTCGTCGGCCCAGGACCGAGCGGTGGCCTCGGCCAAGGGCGACGAGGACCGCACTGTTCAGGTCGAGTCGGCGACGGTGGAAGACGACGAGTCGGATGCGCCGGTCGAATTCTTCCCTATCCCGCCCGGCACGGCCTTTGAACGAGATGTGGTCTGGGGGGAAGGGGCCGACGTTACAGCCGGCGTGACCGAACAACTCATCTACAGCAACACGCTGGGTACGTACGGGGCGGCGTTGGGGTCTGGTAAACTCGTCGCCGACGATATCACCACCACGGTTCCCGGCGGATGTAATCTAGTACGGTATAGATTCCCCGTGGTTGGAAAAGTGAACCCGGCGGGCATCGGCGGAGCCTTCACGGTTGACTTCGCAATGTATAAAAGTTGCCCCGGATCGGTTCCTAGCGGCAGCCGTCCAGGCCTGATCATCGCCGGCACGCAAGGCCAAGTCATCTTTATCGACCAGTGTAAGAGTCCGAATGCGGACGACGACGACAGTGATGGGTTTTTTAACGATGGGTGTCCTGCAGTTGTCGATCCGGAGACCGGAGCACAGTGTCTGAATGCAGTAGACGACGATGGTGATGGGTTTGTGAACGATGGGTGCCCTGCGTTTGGTCCGCCGGAGACCGACGTCGACAGCGTCCCGCGATACATCGACTTCCCCGCCGTGGGCAACGTTCCGCTTCCGACCAATATGTGGTTCGGTGTCAAGTTCAACCGTAACAACGCAGGCATGGTGGTCGGAACGCCGCCCATGACCGGCTTCTCCTGCGACCAGTATGACTACCCCGGGTTCGCGTGCGATGCCGATGCCGGTGGGTTTCCCGGACAACCTCAGGCCAGCTTCAACCTGGAAATCTTTGCCGACTCTGCGTGTGCCAACTCTTTTACCGGATACAAGAACAGCAAACCATCCGGCTCCACCTTCAACCCCGGCACAAACATTTTCCTGGCCGACGACATCCAGCTCAGCGCTTCGGGCTGCAACATGATCGCCTACGAAGTCGCGGTAAGGGGCGAGGCTTATTACAAGTTCAGGATGCAAAACAACTGCCAATCCGGCCTCCCGATCGCCGGAACGGAGCAGAACTACTCACTCTTTGGAACCCAGGAGGTGAGAATCGCTCGTTATACGTTCGACCCACCGATCGCGCTTCCGCAGAACCTTTCGTTCCAGGTCAATGTCAACAACACCGTGGGCAGCGTGATCATCACGGGACAGCAGGCCTGCATCGGTTATACCGCAGACCGGGTCGATACCGTTGTGAGCAACGTGTGTAACCAAGTCCTCCCCGAAGTCCTCGGACTCGGAATCCTTGGCGCATTCGACCTCACCATTACCTGTGCAGGCGCCGCCCCCGTCGGGGCTTGCTGCGATATGTTCATTACCGACGAGAATAATGACTCCGTTTGCCGGGAGGTGCCGAAGACGAACTGTCCTTACCCGGAACGGTTCACAGCGGGCAGGCCCGTGTGGGTGCCCGGCGATGTGTGTGTGCCCGACCCGTTCACGCCGCACCCGTGCGGGCAGGCGGCGTGTTGTAAACCGGACGGCGGCTGTGAGAACCTGACCCTCAATGAGTGCAACGCCCTGCTGCCGCTGGACTCGCCGCGGAAATGGGATCTGGGCCGATACTGTAACTCCGATGGCCAGAGGTGCCCGATAATCGCCTGCCTGGCGCGAAGCGGAGAGTGTACGACTCAACGCTGTTTGCCAAATGCCGGCGTATGCACGAGGCACTGCACGGGCGGCATAAACCCCGGAACCCTTTGCAGTACCGCCGCCGACTGCCGGGTATGCTCGAACAAGAAGTGCAGCGGTCTCCCGGACAATACGGTGTGCATCGGGACTGGTCAGGGTACATGCCCAGCCGGTCAAACCTGTGATTTTATCACCTGCACGACCGCCACGCCGTGCCTGGGCGGCACTTGCCCGACCGGGGGTGCGTGCCCCACACCCCCCACAGCTTCGGAAATTTGCTCGGCCGGCCTTATCGGCCAATCGTGCCGCTTTAATGACGATTGCAAATGTCCCGAGTGGGGGTGCCAGGTGAACCCCACATGCTGCGATAGCTGTCCCCCGATCGGGTGTGAGGATGCCGACTGTTGCACCAACGTATGCAATATAGACCCCTACTGCTGTAGCACTACATGGGACGACTCGTGTGCCGCTAAGGCCCGTACGGGGACGACAGGCAACCCCCCGGTACCGATCTGCGACATCAGGCCATCCAACGACGTGTGTGCCCTGACCGGTCGCATGGAAGGCGCCCGGTTGATGACCACAGTTCCGCCGAGCGACGCGACATCCGACTCCGGCCGGGCAACGGAGGACGCTAGCGATCCGCTGTTCGGCTGCTTTCTCAACAATCCTGGTATGCCGGGCTTACAAACCGTCTGGTATCAGTTCGTGGCCACCCACACCTCGGCCCTGTTGCACACTTGCGCCAGCAATAACCCGGCGCTTGACTCTCTGATCGGTGTGTTCGCCGTCGGCGATCCCTCCACACCCTGCAATAGCTTGATTCCCATTGGGTGCAGCGACGATTTCGCAGGCTGCAGCAGCAGCGGGAAAAACTCCAAGTTATGCATGAAGAGGTTGACTATTGGCAACACGTATTATGTGATGGTGGCGTCCAAGATCGCGTTGGCGGATGGGAAGGGCTATCGGCTGGACGTTTCCGCGCCATGCACCTCTCCCCCCGACACAATCGGTGACTTCTGCCAGGACGCCCAGACCATTGAGAAGAAGTGCAGTGGACTGCCGGCGAATACGATCTGCACCGGCACTGGACAAGGCACTTGCCCTACTGGTCAAACGTGCATTCTGGAAGGTCCCACTCCTACACCCGCCTTCAACCTTGCGGATGCAACGATGGACCCGCCGGTCGAAACGTGCATCCCGACCATGATCAAAGATAAGTGGTACAAGTACACGGCGACGTGTTCGGGTACCCTGTCGGTCGAGGCCTGCGGCTCCACCCCCGGAACGACGACCAATCTGGCGATCTACGAGGACTGCCTCTGCCCGCCGATAGCCGGCGATCCGATCTGCAGAAGCGCCCAAGAGGGAGCCAATTGCGGTCTAGGATCCGAACTCAAAGTTGATGTGGTCCAGGGAAGCTGTTACACCATCCGGCTGGCCGACGATGCGGAAAACGGCCCCTCGGGAAATCTGAAGATCGCCTGCGTGCAGGTGGATTGTCCGGCTGGGGAGATCATTTTTACGGACCCGCTTACGCCGTACCTGCCTACAGACCCACCCAACGGCGTCGTGGACGCGGGCCGTCCGCATGATCCCAACAATGCGGCGCTGTTGCAGGGTATTAAGACGATCACGGCCTATGGCCCACGCGACGCTTTACCGAGCTGCTTCTCGCTCTGTGAGACGACAAACACCGGAAACGTGATCGACAGTGTCGTGCAAAACCCGATCGGCACCTACACGATTACGCTGCACAACCCGATCACCGCGGGTGCGTTGACGACGATCACGTACACGGACACCAACCTTGTACAGAGCGTCGGCCGATTCACCTCGCATCCCGGCAACGTGAAGGGCGACGCTACGACTTCGGAAACGGACGTACAAGACCTGATCGACGTGCTGAACGGCACGACCCCGCTGGTTTGGGGCAAATACAGCGGCGACATCAACCGGAGCTACGACCCCATCCTCAACCCCACCGACTACATCACCCCGGCGGACATTCTCGAGGTGATTGATCTGATCAACGGCTGCAGCGCCTACGATCCTTGGGACGGGACGCTCAATCAGAACAACAGCTTTTGCTTTCCATAAGGCAATCGCGCCGCTTCGGCAACCTGAAAATTCGGCCCCCGCCCGCGGCGAGTAATCGCGGCAGGCGGGGGCCTTTACATTTTCCAGCACATCCGGGTCCGATTCGGCTGCCTTCCACCGAATTGCCGCATCTGCATGAGCTTGCTACGATGCACGTACGAACCGGCCGCCCATCCTGGTGGACCGGAAACGCTGATCCATCGAGAAGCGCATGACCGACGACGATCGTCTGATGACCCAGCGCCTCAAGAAGCGCGACGCGCTTCTCGAGATGGGGATCGACCCCTACGGCGGGCGCTTCGCGGATGTGCAAGCGAGCGCAGGTCTGCGGCGAAAGGCCGAGGGTTTGGATCTCCAGCCCGGCGTTCGTAGCGAGATGACCGCCCGGGCCGCGGGTCGCATCGTGCTCCTGCGGCTCATGGGCAAGCTCGCCTTTCTCACCATTCGAGATGCAACCGGCACGTTGCAGTTCGGGATCAGTCAGGGCGACATCGGCGAGGGTTGGCCGATCCTCAAAGAGCTTGATCTGGGCGACATCATCGGCGGCGACGGCGTGCTCGGCCGCACCAAGACCGGCGAGTTGACGCTATGGTGCAACCACCTGACCGTCCTTGCCAAGTCGCTGCAACCGCCGCCGGAGAAATGGCACGGCCTCACCGACGTGGACTTGCGCTACCGCCGCCGCTACGTGGACCTTTTCACCAACCCTCAAGTCCGCGACGTTTTTCACATGCGCAGCGCGATCATCCAAGCCGTCCGGCAATGTTTGGTCGATGTAGGTTACTACGAGGTAGAGACGCCGGTCCTTCAGCCGATCTACGGCGGAGCGGCCGCAAGACCTTTCACCACGCACCACAACACCCTTGATATGGACCTCTTTTTGCGTATCAGCCCTGAACTTTATCTAAAGCGGCTTTTGGTGGGCGGCATGGAACGTGTTTTTGAGATCAGCCGCAACTTCCGCAACGAGGGGATCAGCACCAAACACAACCCCGAGTTCACCATGATCGAGTTGTACGAGGCCTACGCCGACTACCAGGTGATGATGGAGCGCGTCGAACAAATGGTGTCGGCGGCGTTCGAGGTTTCAGCGCGGTTGGCCGTCCCGCGACGCACTGTGGCGATCGAGGAGGAATGTCTTCGACTCGGCCGCGAACAAGGCGAAGAAGCAGCCGATGCCTATGCCCGCGAGCAACATCTCACCGCCTATCGGGAGGCGCGGGACGCGATCGGGCGCGGACGAATGCAAACGATGTTTCACGGAAAGATACTCGATTTCACGCCGCCGTGGCCAAGGAGAAAATATGCTGATCTGCTACAAGAATACGCCGGCGTCGCGATGACCGATTCCGACACGGTACGCAAGAAGGCGGAAAAGTTAGGCATCGATCCTTCCGGCAAGGATACTGCCGTGTTGGTGAATCAGTTATTCGAGGCGACCGTCGAGCATCACTTGGTGCAGCCGACGTTCGTGTATGATTATCCTGCGGCCATTTGTCCGCTGACTCGGCGGCATCCGCAAGATCCCTCGATCGCTCTGCGGTTCGAAGCATTCGCGGCGGCCATGGAATTGGGAAATGCTTACACCGAACTGAACGATCCACAGGTGCAGGCGGAGAACTTCCGTCGTACGGTCGCCGGCGAGGGCGAAGAGACCATGGCGGTCATGGATGAGGACTTCATCACGGCACTGGAGTACGGTATGCCTCCCGCCGGTGGTTTGGGAGTAGGCATTGACCGACTGGTCATGCTGCTCACCGACAGTCACAGTATTCGTGATGTGATCCTATTTCCATTGCAGCGTCCGCAGGCAAGAGGAGACGAGTCGGCGGGAGGGTAAGGGGTCGCGCGGGCTGAAGCCCGCGGCTCAGTTTTCGTAATTCGTAATTTGTAATTCGTAATTCTTATGTATAAGTGGTTCCTTGCCTGGCGCTATCTGAATACAAAGCTGATCGCATTCTTCGGAATCGCGAGTGTAATGCTTTGCGTCGCGATGGTGCTCGTGGTGCTCAGTGTGATGGGCGGTTTCCTAGACACCATCCGCGCCCGCTCCCGCGGCCTGCACAGTGAGATCGTATTGGAGGGAGGATCGCTGCAGGGCTTCCCCTATTACGAAGAGTTTTCGGCGTACTTGTCTTCCGAATTGCCCGATGTTGTGCGCATTTCCTCACCCGTGATCTATACGTACGGCATCTTCCGCGTACCCGCGACGACGTACACCAAGCCAGCGCGAGTGTTGGGAGTACGTCTCAAGGAGTACGTACAGGTCAATGACTTCAAGAACGGGCTTTATTACGAACGGTATTTCCCCGGCACGACGGACTTGGGCCAACAGGGTATCCCCGTCGCCGGATTTGCACCCGATGGAGAGATCAAACTCCCCCCGCAACTTGCCAAAGCCAATTCTCAATGGAGGCAAGGAGAACCCGATCTCGGCGCGGTGGCGGCATTTGACGCAATGCCCTTCGAGAAAGCGCTTTATCCTAGCGTGACTTCGGTACTGCCGGGGGAGCGCGTTTTCGCCGTGGCCTCCGGCGAACCCTCGTATATGGGTCCGGAGCGAAACGGGATTATTGTCGGCTGCGACTTGCTCCACTACCGTCGACCGGACGGAAAGTTCGACCGCGAGATCGCTCGCGGCGCTGACATCGCGTTGATCTTGTTCCCCTTAAGTCCTACCGGCAATCTGACGAGTGAACCGCCGGTAAAGATGCCGTTGCGTTACGCCGACGACTCCCGCACGGGAATCTACGAAATCGACAGTCTGTGCGTCTATGTCGATCATGACCTGCTGCAACAGCAACTGGCCATGGACGCCCAACCGCTTGTGGACGGCGGCTTCACCAAACCACGGATCAACCAGCTTCAGATCGGATTGCAGCCGGGGATTGATTTGGACATCGCTCGGGATCGAATCGCAGTCGCTTGGTCGAAGTTTTCGGCATCGTTGGGGGACAACCTGAAGGACTCCGACGAGTGGGCGCTTTCCTCCGTCCACGTCTACACCTGGGAAGACCTGCAACGGCAGTTCATCCAAGCCGTCGAAAAAGAAAAGGTGCTGGTCACGTTCCTCTTCGGCCTCATCAGCATGGTCGCGATCGTCCTAGTCGGTTGTATCTTCTATATGATCGTAGAGAAGAAGACGAAGGACATCGGCATCCTCAAGGCGTTGGGCGCTTCGGGTCGCGGCATCGGCGGCTTGTTCATCGCCTATGCAGCCACCGTGGGCATCCTCGGAACGATTCTCGGCCTGTTAGTGGGATTGGGCTTCGTTAAGAACATCAATGCCATTCAAGATTTCCTCGCCAGCCTGAATCCGCAGCTCCGCGTGTGGAGCCCGGACGTCTATTCTTTCGACCGCATTCCTGAAGTCGTCAAGCTGGCCGACGCCTTCTGGGTGGCGATTATTGCGATCATTTCGTCGATGATCGGCTCGTTGATCCCCGCGTTCATCGCGGCCAGGGTCTGGCCGGTGCAGGCGCTGCGATATGAGTAAGCTGATACTTCGCGCCAAAGGAATTCACAGGGCGTATGGCACCGGCCATGCGGAGGTAAAAGTCCTGCGCGGGGCGACATTGGAGGCATCCGAGGCCGAGTTCTTGGTCATTATGGGCGCAAGCGGCTGCGGCAAGAGCACCCTGCTGCACGTGCTCGGAGCGCTGGACGCCCCCGATCGCGGCACGGTGGAGTTTCGCGGTGAGAACATTTTTGACCTGCCGCCCGCGGTCCGCGGCCGGTACCGAAACCGCGACGTTGGTTTCGTATTCCAGTTTTACCATTTGCTCCCCGAACTGAACGTGCTGGAAAACGTGGTGATCCCGCGTTTGGTCACACATTCCTTCTGGTCGTGGCGGTCGATCCGGCGGGAGTCGCGGAAGGAGGCCGCCGCGTTGCTGGATCGCATGGGATTAGCGGACCGGGCCAAGCATCGCCCCAACCAACTATCCGGCGGTGAAAAGCAGCGCGTGGCCATCGCCCGGGCGCTGATTAACAAGCCCACCCTCTTGCTTGCCGACGAGCCAACGGGTAACCTAGATGAGAAGACCGGCGGTGATATCCTGAAGCTTTTGGTGGAGCTGAACGTAGCGGGGCAAACGATCATCATGGTCACACACGACGCCAAGGTGGCCTCACTGGCCCATCGCCGCGTGCACCTCAGCGAAGGCGTCATTCGGGAAACGGTAAACCAGGACGGCGCGAGGGCACACTCGGCGCCGACCATTACGAAGGTGGCCCTATGACAACGGCAACGGTGGAAGTTGAACGGAAGGTGGAAACCATGCCAGAGAATGCTTTTGCGCCCCGTCCCGGGTTGAAGGTTTGGGTCGGCGAAGGAGTCGTCCCCGTCGAGCAGGCCGTGGTCAGCGTCTTCGACCATGCCCTGCTTTACGGTGATGGAATATTCGAGGGAATCCGTGTCTACCGTGGGCGGATCTTCAAAGAGCAGGAACATATCCAACGGTTTTTCGAATCGGCCAAGGTCATACGGCTCAATCTCCCCATGACCACCGAACAACTCAGCCGGGCGATGTACGACACCATGCGGGCCAACGGCGTCACTGGCGACGGGTATATTCGCCTAGTCGCCACGCGCGGGGTGGGCGCCTTGGGCATCTCCATCCGCCGCACGGCCAACCCATCCATTATCATCATCGTCGACAAGATTTCGCTTTATCCCGCGGAGGTGTACGAGCGCGGATTGCACTGCATCATCTCCAGTATCAGCCGCAATCACGTGAATGCGCTCAACCCGCGGATCAAGTCGCTCAACTACCTGAACAACGTGCTGGCCAAGGCCGAGGCCCAAGCCGTCGGCGCCGACGAGGCGATCATGCTTGGTCTCGACGGCCACGTGTGCGAATGCACCGGCGACAACATCTTCATCATCAGCCGCGGTGAACTTCACACCCCGGGTCGATGGGAAGGCATCTTGGAGGGAATCACCCGCGGCGTGGTCATGGAACTGGCCCGCAAACGAGGAATGACCGTTTCGGAGACTTCCCTGGTTCGTCATGATCTGTTCATCGCCGAGGAATGCTTCGCTACGGGAACCGCCGCGGAGATCGTCCCCATCACCGAAATCAGTGGGATCCCCATCGGTAACGGCAAGCCTGGGCGGATCACCAAACAACTGATGGAGGACTTCGCCACCTATCGAAATGCCGGCTAATGTCGATTTGAGGCACGAAGCCACGGAGGCACGTAGGGAAGCGCAGAAAAGTCTCTCTGTTCCTACCATGCCTCGGCGCGAAGACAGGGCGCGGAGGTGCTCAATCTACTGATATAACTTGACTGGTGATCGGTGGCGGTAGGGCGAGGAGTGAGCGCACTGCTCACAGAGCAGTGGCACACTTACGATCGGCAGTGCGATCCTTGTCGCGTTTGTCGGGTGACGACCGTGCCCGCGGTTAGAAGCAGCAGGGTCAAAGTGACGAGGCCCCAATGTGAAACGGTGGGGATGGTCGCAACTGAACATTGGGAAAGCTCCGGCAGTTGACCAGGCCCGGTCCACACAAGGCCGAATTGGGCCCAATCGTCGCAGTCGATGTCGTTGTCGCCGTCGAAGTCGCCGGGTTCGTAACCTGGGGCGAGCGCGCCGCCAGGTCCGGTGAAGCAAATCTCGAATTGAGCGAAGTCGGCGAGATCGACGTCGCCGTCCGGCTCGAAATCCCCAGTACCCGAAAACGCCATCAGCTTGTCGGGCGGGACAAGGATCGCGCCGGGGCCGCCAGCGGCTTCACTGGGAACCGCCACCGCCGACGTCGGATACAGACGAGCCGCACCGGATGCCGGGTCCACCACGGCGATCTCGCCCGCGCCCAGAGCGGAGGAGAGATCGACGGTCGCGGCAATTCCGTCCGTAGTGTAGGCGACATACAGTGAATATGGCCCGCCGGCGGTTTCCGATGCGGTCAGGCGGTGCCAGCGCACAGTCCCCACCGCCGACATCGGTTCCTCGTACCAGGCTTCGGTTAAGTAACGCGCGGTGGGAACGAGGTACGGGTACTCATTCCAGTTCGTGGTAGTCGCGGGATAGCTGAACGAAATCTCACTGGGATGCGCGGCCTCCCAGGCCAGATACGCGTTGCGCGCCGCAGGAACGCCCGCGAACTGAGCGGCGATGTTCCCGCCGACGGGCTGGTCGACGAAGTGCGTGGTAAACCAATCGAGAATGAGGGGGAACGCAGTGCGGGTCGGGGTGCCGACCAGCATGTCAGCGCAATGTGATCCCCAGCCGGTGACCCATACGCGCTGCGTCCCGGCGACGTGGACATCGTGTAGCCAGTTGAGAAGCTCCAGGAGGAACCTCGTCTGCACGGCCGGTATACGCATATCCTGGTTGATTCCGAAGTGGACCTCATTCTTTCCCAATACGGGCCCGAAGGGAGACAGAACAATCAGTCCGCTGGGATCGTGCTGCAGCATATTCGCGCCCGAGGGTCGGTATGGGTTCATGGGATAGTGGTGGAAGTACGAATAGAGCGCCTCGTCAGGCCCCTGCTGATGAGTAGTGAAACCGAAGTCGGACATGAGTTGCAGCCGGAACGCGTCGTTGGAGGGCACATGGCTGCCGCGGCTGCAGTTGACCGCCGCCAGTTGCGGACCGCTCACGCCCAGAGCCGCAGTGATGGCCGCGTTCACTTGTCCCACGTGGTTATTCCAGAGTTGGAGCGCCTGCTGCGGCGTCGGGTTGGGCGGCAGCGATCGCCAGTCGTGCGTCGCGAATCGAACCTGATCGTGCGAGTGAGTTCCGAGCTGTCCGCCACTGGCATAGAGACGCTGGAGGAGGGGATTCCCGCGCGCCGGATCCTCAAGCACCCACTCCGCAAAGTCTCCGCCGCACAAGAACGAAATCTTCGCCCCATGCGCATCGGCGGTATCTAACGTCCAGTTCGTGGCATCGACCCAGTCGCGGAACACTTGTTGCTGGACGGTAGGGGTCCCGAAAAACGGATCGGCGTGCAGGTCGATCAACACCAGGATCGGCTCGACTGCCGAGACGCGTCCCGGCATCCCGAACGGAATAGCCAAGAGGATCAACAACAAGCACGGAAGGTGAGAACCGTGACGGGGGCGGACACTTCTCTCGCGGCGGAGAACAAGTGTCGCCGCAGTCAATAACAGAAGGCCCATGTTTGCCGATCCCCATTGGGAGACGGTGGGAATCGGCGTGGAGGCGGCAGGACACGAAAGAGCCGACATTTCGCGGTCATAGTTCAGATTTAGCCCGGAGTGGTCGGCCAGTTTGCCGGTGATCCAGGTGGGATATTGGTTGGGGTCGCCTAATGGGTAAACCGTATTGATCGGGTTGCCGATGTCGGCGCCGTTGACTCGCGTCCAGCAGGCCGAACCTGTTCCTCCGTAAGCAGGCGCGGTGGCCGCGTTCACCATCTCGATGGTGTGGCGGAAGTAGCCTGCCCCTTGGGCGTGGTCGATCTCCGCCTGCATTCGCAGATACATTCCGCGAAAGCCTCCGATATGGTTCACTGCCTCACGTTCGTTCCAGAAAGCGACGTTCGCGGGCGAAGGATCGGTCACCGTGCTCCAGTGACCGCAGACCTGCCTCTCGCTCCCCACGTCATAGAACGTGATTACGCGGCTGTCGTGGGGCCCTTCCTGGTCCACTAGGTACTTGACGGGGAGATCGGGGTATCGCCCCAGTGCACTGGCGCCGATGGCGATCCCGAACGAGGCGGTTTCGACGCCGATGTTGGAGGAGTCTACGTTGGGCCGGGCGGCCGTGTACTCCACGATCGTTTTGAGATCGTCCTGATGAACATAACCGTTGCAGTTCTCCGTTCCCTGACTCAGCAGGTTTCCGGGTTGACCGGAACCGCGCCCCTCGGGGTTAAACACCACGACGACAAATCCGCTTGAGGCGAAGTTGCGATACCCCGGGTTGTCGGCCAATGGAGCGCCGGGGCCGGTGCCACCGGGAATGGCGATCAACGCAGGGAAACGTTGGCCCGGATACAACGACGGTGTGGGCTGAATCACCCGTGTGTAGAGCTGATTGCCGTTCGGCGCTGTAACCCACGTCTCAATGGTTTCGGTGGTGTATGTCGTGGGCGGGACAGCGTCGCAGCCGTAGCGGAACGAAACCGCGCCATACTGCGTGCGCCACGTCTGTGCCGTCTGGGATAGGGTGGACCAGCGGACGCGACCATCGGCGACGTAGGGCGCGAGAGAGTCGATGAAGGCGCCAAGCTCGGCGATACTCTGTGGCGTCATCCAGTCCTGAATCATCATCAGGTTGGCGGTGTAAAAACCGTCCGCCGGAACTCGCCCCGTCTGGATATCGTCAAGAAGTTGCAAGAGGCCGGGTTGACCACCACAACCGCCGCCGATGTATAGGAGCCGCTGGTTGGGATCGTTCACATAGAAGTTGTAGCGGTCCTTGGGGCGCCAGATTCCCGACGACACATCATCATTTCCCTGGTGCAGATAGGTGGCCGCACCCCACAAGTGATCGGCTCGCCAAAAATATGATGGATATATCCACCCGTTTATGCCATTGGCGTGTTGCTCCCATCCCTGCGGATTGTCCGGCGGATCGAAGAGGAATCCGCCAACGTTCTTCGATGTGGTCACGCCTAGTTGTTCGATGAGGTAGGCGACATCCGCATAGTTGTACTGCGTTTCATGGGCGTGGGGGTCGATCTCGACGCCGAGGTCCTCCTTCATCCAGCGGACGATGTTCTTCCCATTCGTGTTGGTAGTGACGCTCCCCACGTCGAACATCGCCACGGCCTCGAGGTAGTTCCAATCGGATTGGAAGTTGTAGGTCGCCCCGCGGCTGCTGATGGTCTCAGCCAGCAGCTTCACCAGGTTGCGATTTTGGAGGTAGTAGTTGACGTCCGCGGTGTAGTCAGGGCGGCCTGCGAGAGGCTCTTCGTTGTGACTGACCACCGTGAGATAGACGGGGGGCACCCCTGCGGCCCGTTGCTGCGCATAGAATGGAACGCCGAGGAGGACGAACCATAAAAGACGGATGTAAGAACCGCGGCGTGAGCGGAGGTAGAACACGGGCGTTGCTCCTTTGCATTAGAGTCCGGAAGGCGCGCTCCGCCCCCCCCGAAACACAAACACCTCTCTCTCCGCTCAACGCCCGAACCGACCGTCTATTGCTCTTCAGACGGGTCTATTTGTAGCCGAAAATACGGGGGGAGTCAATCTTGCGTGAGGACGCGTTGATGAAATGCCCTCGATCCAATATCCAACGAGATCACGGTTTGCGGCGTCGTCGTCCAATCACCCCCTTACGCCGCCAACCGCTCGTTAAAGGCCTGCGCACTGTGAACGACCTCCTCGAACCCCAATCCCCGCAAGCCTTATTCCGTCGCCTGGCCCGGTCCGTTACCGGCGGCAGACCCTGCGCCGCGTGTTCGGACCCAACGACGCCCATTGACCGGCGGAGTGAAGGAACTACGATTTCACACCGACCCGTTTGTTCTTCGCATGACGAAGGCACGGACGCCACGAGGCAAGCGGGTCTCAAACAGTCGAGAGACGTAACGGAAAGGATCCTTACGCGTGACGGCACCAACGGGTAGGTTCTCCCAGCTTCGCTGGATTCAGAACGTCATTACGGTGTCCGCGATAATCGGCGCCGTGATTCTGATGGGGTCGGGGCTTATCGGCTACGGTAGTTCGACGGGCGTATGGATGTTCGTCGCCGGGGCCGTGGTGCTTATCGCCGCCATCTGGCTGATGACCGTCACGCCGCTCATCCTCAAGATGGAGTCTAACCTCGCTCGCCAATTGGACGAGTTTCGCGACCTTCACGAGATCTTCGCCAAGCAACTGGCCATGCTCGAGGCCATCGCAGAAAACACGCGCCTTTCCGACTCCGCCAAGTCCCTCGCCCGGCGCGACCAGGAGCTAGACGCCCTCCGCAGCGCGATCCGCGACGATATCCGCAAGGAGAACTGGGAGGCAGGTCTGACCCTGATCGACGAGATGGAACGGCGGTTCGGCTACAAGGAGGAGGCCGACCGCGTGCGCGAGGAACTCGATGATGCCCGCAACGATCGGATTCAGAAGAAGCTGTCCGAGGCCGTCGAGATGATCGAGAGCCACTTCCAATCCCACGAGTGGGACCGTGCCCAGGGAGAGATCGATCGATTGGCGAACGCCCTGCCCGACGATTCGAGGGTGCTCAGCCTGCAGGACCGGATCAAGGCCCTCAAGGACCAACACAAGCAAGAACTCAAAGCCGCCTGGGACGACGCGGTTCGTCGTAATGACACGGACCACGCCATCGACGTGTTGAAGGAACTCGACGTGTACCTTTCTCCGGCAGAGGCCCAAACACTTCAAACCTCCGCCCGCAACGTCTTTAAGGAGAAGCTCCTGCAAGTGGGGATACAGTTCCGTTTTGCGGTCACCGAGCGGCGTTGGCAGGACGCTTTGACGACGGGGTTGGAGCTTATCCGCGACTTCCCCAACGCCCGGATGGCCAACGAGGTCCGCGAAGCTATGGACACTCTCCGCGAACGCGCCCGTCAAGCCGCCGAAGCCCAGCCTGCGGTTAGCGGTCGACCTCAACAGTAATCACGTCACCTCGATCTTTCTGTTATAGGACGACTGCTCGCAACCAGTTACGAGTTACGAGTTACAAATAACGTAACTCTTTAGCCGTTTGTAGCGATTTTCGGTGGTAGCGGTGGCAAAAGACCGGTGGTCAAGTAGGTTTTGAGAGCCTCTTGGATCGTGTCCAGGG
>JAGVHG010000167.1 GCA_020056715.1 Phycisphaerae bacterium
GCTCCCGGCGTGTGCCGGGTCGCTCGCGGCTGCGCGAAATTCGCGTCGCCGGTAAGGTATCCACGCCGCTCCAGCTTGCATGACAATCGAAACCGCCGCGGCCACCCACGCGCTGATGAACATGCCGTGATGCCCGGCGCGTATCAGTCCGCCCACAACCACCGTGGCGATGAGGGCGCCAAGCCATTTCGAAAACACGTCCCGGAAACTGAAGCTCCCGCAAAGTTGGGCGTCGCCGGACGCATCCCAATCGGCGAACGCGGAAGACGCTATCAGACCCAGCCAGATGGGCATGCCTAGATTGGTATCGAAATCGAACATGGGCGCGCAACCGATGGCCAGCAACGGGGCCGCGCAGCACGCGCGCACCATACGCTGCGCCCACGCCGGTCCGGCGGCAACATTGAACCAGACCGACGCCCAGCGACCGACCGCTATTGCAAGAAAGAGTGCTCCCACGAGCATCCCTGCGGCGGCGCCGACTTCATCGCCGTTGTCGCCGCCCCAACTGTTGCCGACCCCCAGTCCCAGTCCGACGGCCAACACCGACAGGAGCAGCCCCACCAGCAACCAACGCTTCCATGGGTCTACATGCCCGAGCGGAGAGCCGTCCATGACGTGCTCGCCCGGGCGATCGTCAACGCCCCGCTCGAATCCGCCCGGCCGGGGACCGTAGTTTGCCATCTTGCGCTCGATCTTCCGCTGGATGCGCTCCATCTTCCGCGCGATGCGATCCGGCAACGGCGCGCCCCGAAGCGGTCCGGCGGCCGCCGCGTGTGCGGGCGGCCGAGGGGGATAACCCTGCGGCAAACGAGGCGTTGGATTCGGCGACGGCAGCGGCGAGTCGGCGCCATCGCGCCCGCCTAAGCGAACGGCTCCTTCGAGACTACGCGGACTAAAGCCCGCGAGGCTCTTTTGAATCTCTTCGCCGGCGAGCATTTCGTCGACCATCTCCTCGACGGTCTGATAGCGGTCCTTGGGGTCCTTCTCCAACGCCTTACGGATCACTCGACCGAACGGTTGTGGAAGGTTGTCGAGTTCGGGTTGCGCGGTGAGATGCTTCATCAGCACCTCGGCCATTGATGAGCCTTCAAACGGCACCTTGCCGCAGAGCATTTCGTAGAGCATCACACCGAGGGCGTAGATATCCACGCCGCGAGAGTAATTCCCGCTGCCGATCTCCGGGGCCATGTAGTGTACGGTCCCCACGCTGGCCGTCTGGGCACTGTGCCGCGAGACGGAGATGAACTTGCTCAATCCGTAGTCGCCGATCTTCACGTACCCGTCGTCGTAGAAGATGTTGGCGGGTTTCAGATCACGATGGACGATCCCGCGCTCGTGCAGATACGCGAGACCCTTTCCGATCTCTCTGGCGAAGAAGGCCGCCTTTTCCACCCCGAAGCCGTTAGGCTCGGCGATCAGCAGATCGCGTAGCGACGGCCCGGAGCAGTATTCCATGATGATGAAGTATTCACCGTCGGCGTTTTTCTTCACGTCGAAGATCGAGACCAAGTGCGGGCTTTTGAGATTGATGCAGTGGCTCACGCCGCGAAGTTCGACCTGCGGGTTCTCGCGGAGGTACTTGAGGGCGACTTCCCGCCCGCCATCGCTCATGGCGTAATACACTTCGCCGAACCCGCCGCGACCCACGGCGCGTTGGATCGTGTAGTCGTCCAGCGGTCGATCGCCATGTTTGAAGGTGTAGGCCATGACCCTTTGTCCGTTTCTTCCCCCCTCTCCCCCATTTGGGGGAGAGGGACGGGGTGAGGGGGCGCCTTCCCGTCTGACTGTCCGACCCTCACCCTAACCCTCTCCCTAGAAGGGAGAGGGAATCTACGTCATCTTCGTGCCTGGTGCACTCGTCTTCCACGGTTCGAGCACCAGGCTCACTCCGCCGATTTCCACCGGCTCACTCAAGCGCAACGGTTTCGCCTCCGTGTCCACGTGGCCGTCGCTCTGTCGGCGAATCCAAAGCTGCCCAGCTCGTTCGAAGACTACCAGTGGCGCTCCCGCATGTCGGCACAGAATGTGAGCGGTCGGGCCGTTCCCCACGGTTGCGTGTTGATTGAACAGCACGACGCGGCGCACGTCATTGGGCATCTTCGTCGTATCGCTCAACTCCAGCACCGCCGAGGGACTCTTTCGGCTCGGCAGGCGGAAGGTGAACTTCGCCTTTTTGCCCAGTACAATCCGATCACCGTCGCGCAAGAGTTGGTGCTGCGTTTTGTTCCCGCCGACTTCGACCTCCTTCACTCCGAACAGGAAATAGTCGTCGTCTACGCGGGCGACGTTGGCATGTCGCTCGGCCACGTCGCTGAAAATCGGAACGTCCGCCGGATGTTCCGAGGCCGCTCGGCCCACCGACGCCTGCCCGCCGCGGAGGATCAGATAGCTTCCTCCACCGTCGACTAACAGCAACAACCGCTCAGGAACGCCACTGGCAATGTCGATTCGCCCAGGGAGCGCAACCGTATCGTCAAGCGACGGCACCTTGTAGGGCGGGCTTTGCCCGTCATGCCCAGCCTCCTTCGGCGATGGCGATAAGACCACTCGGTCTCCCAGCGGTCCGGCTAACAGCGCCGTCTGGAATTCGTCCAACTGCCGCAACTGCTCACTGGCCATCTTGAGCCATCCTGCATCCGGAAGCTGTCGCGCCAGACTCATCACCTGACGCCGCGCCTCCGCATATCGAAAACCCGACACAAATGCGGCCGCCTCCTGTGCGACGGTCAACAAGTCCGCCAATTCGCGTCGACTGGGCAGGGTTCTGCCGAGATCGCCGACACAAGCGAGTTCATCCGCGGCGCGACCAAGCTTACCTTCGACAATCGCCGCACGGGCATTTTCCATCACCTTCTGACACAGTTGGAGTTCGAGTCGGGCGACGTGTTCGTTATGGGCGTCGACCGCCTTGGCCTTTCGCACCCGCTCCGCCGCTGCCGGAATCTGACCCGCCGCGAGCAATCGTTCGGCGTGTTCGACCATCCGCTTGGCGTCCGCAGCTCGCTCGTCGGCCTTGCGGCGCACTTCGTGAGCGGCGCGATCTTCCGTGGCCACGCGCTCCAGCATGTCCCGCCCCGCCGCCAGTGAGCCGCCCTCAATCCGCTTCACGGCCGCATCCAACCGCTGCCGCCGCGAGTCCTCGTGCCGCTCGTGCTCCGCCGCCACCGTCTGAACGTATCCGCGAAGCTCGGCGATTTCATTCTTCATCCCCCCGCCCGCCTCTGCTCGGTCCAAGTCCAACATCGCGTCTCGGAAGCGGTCTTCTCGGTAGAAACCGCGGGCACGCTCGATGAACTTCTCGGTAAGAGTGGCCAGCACCGCCGCCCCCCGCCGGTGCTCCCGCAGATCGGGCTGGATCGCCAACCGGTAGGCCTCGTCCAACCGCCCCTCTTGGAGGGCGTTCTCCGCGGCCTTCAGACGACTATTGAACAGGCGACCGAACATCACAATAAAAACCCTTCCGAGCATTTGTATCGCTTGGAATGATGATATGTCCCAGTGGGCGTGCCCCAAAACGTCCCGTACCTACCGGACCATCATCATCAACAGCGGATTCGGTGACAGAACGGCTTTATTCCGACATGGGCGGCGGCTTGATCGGATCATCCGCCGGGCATCGGAAACCGTCGGAGAAGCCTGGCTGTCGACCAAGAGGCGGGAACGCGGATAATCCGTGGATTGTAGCTATGCACGATTTTGTTTCTTATTTTGACAAATCTCGGAGCGTAGGTCAAAAAAAACATAAATATTTCAGAAAAGCGCGTGAATGGAGCGGTCCTCAGCGCCATTAGAAGAGTAGGCAGCGCGCTTATGTACGCGTGTGGACACGGAGTTGGCCGGTAACGCGGACAAAGTTGCGCCTGCGAGCGTCAACGGCGCAGTCTTATGGGAAGGATTGGAGGTACCCAATGAAAAACAAGAAGATTCTCGGTGGCTTGGTGGTGGTTGCCGTGCTCTTGTCGGGCACGACGGTCTTGTACTTTGCGGGCGTGGAGCTACCCGGAGTCACTCCGACACTCGCTCGACCTCCAGACGACAACGACTGCCACGTCGCCGGGGGCTTTTGTGCTATAGACCTAGGGATGGGCGGGGGCTGCAATCCCAGGGATTGTTGTCCGGCAGGGCAATCGTCGTGCGGGCCGAACGATCGAGATCCATACTCCTTTAGGGAAATAGGGTCACCGCCGCCCGGCTCGCTCGGCAGTTGCTGGAAGTACCCTGACCCTGGCGTGGACAAGGCATGGTGCATATCTGTTGCTTGTACGGGTACAGCGTGTCCTCAGCCGTGCTACCACGAGCCCTACGCACCGGGTACGTATTCCTATAGGCGTGAACCCGTGCCGGTGAACGCCTCGTGCTACCCGTATTATTAGGAGGGAGCTACGATGAAAGCAGCCTGGGTATTGTTGGGAGTGATTCTAGGCCCGACTGGACCTTACGATCGTTATCCTACGCGGTTACGGAACATTCTCGACTCGCAACGGGCGACGACGAGTCAGGTTGAATGGACCTCATCGTGGATCGGCGGTCGCGACGACGGACTGGTGGAGCGCTACGTTACGCGCAAGGCGGGCGACGCTGCTTGGGAAAGCAACCTCGGCGACGAGAACGGGTATCATCCCACAGGCTACAGCGCCGATCGAGACTACCGCTCCGAGAAGAATCCTCCTCAGCATGGAACCCCCGAAGAAGAATTGCCGGTTATAGACGAGCAATGGCTTCGCAAGCATGAACTTCCAAAAGAACAGTTGGCGGGTACGCGCAACAGCCTGATCTCTGACGGGCAGGCGTGGTATCTGCCGTACGCGGAGCGCCCCCAGAGCGGAGACACGCAACCCGTGGAAGAGACCCGCGCCTATTTGCCCGTCGATCTGCCATCCATTGGGCTGGCGCCCGGTTGGGTGAGCGACCTTGGCGCGAACCCCTTCCACCTGCCGGAGCGGGAGTTGGAGGGCTTCGAATCCGCGACCTTCCGGGAGGGGGTGGAAAACGGTCTGCCGACGGTGAGCGCCGAGTGGGGGGGAAGTTCTCGTTTGACTTGGCGCTTCGACGACCGCCAAGGCGGCAAGCCCGTTTGGGCAGGCTTGGAGCGCAACGGCGAACTGGCAGGCTACTCCGAGACGGAGTACGAGCGCATCGGCGAGCGCTGGTTCCCCAAGTCGGTGCGCTTCTACCAAGGCGATTCAACAACGCCGTATAAGATGATCGACGTGCAGCGGGCTACGTTCGATGAACCCTGGCACATGCAGGAAATCACTCCGACGGACATTGGCGCACTGAATGGCACGCAGTTCGGGACTCCGGAAGGGGTGAAGGCGTGGACCGGCGTCGAGTTGATTCCTGTGCAGGAATACTTCGACCTTGTCAATCTCGATGGCGTGCTGCCCGACCCCAAAATACTGGAGATGACGGCAAAGATGCTGGGGCAGACATTGGAGGAGCATCTACAGTTTCTCCAGCGACGAAGCGTGCAAGAGCGTGAGGCCTACCGCAAAAAATACGGCGAGGAGCCGTGGCTGGTCAAAAAGTCGGCGAAGGAAAAAGACGAGTGGGACGTATACGTGGACAAGTTCCTCACCGAGCACAAGCTGCCCGAACCGGGGGTGAAGCGGGCCAATGAGATTCGAGATCAGTCCAAGAAGCTGCGCGACGCCTACCGCCGCAAGAACGCGGCGGCACTCCGCAAGGCCAAAGAGGAAAACGATCCCAGGAAAGTCGCGGAATACGAGGGAATCGAGAAGCGCATCTTCGACCGCGTGCTGGTGCGCGACCTGAAAAGGCTATTGCCCGCCGAAAAGGGCGCGCCCAAGAAGGCGCCTTGATGCGGCCGGGCGTCTCTCGGCGTCCTCCTACCGCGGCGGCTTGCGGGCATCCTGGAGCCATTGACGCACGTTCTTCGCCAGGACCTCCGGCTTGGCCTGGGCGAGGATGTGTTTGACGACGGCATCGGGCACCTTTAGGGCCTTCATGGCCTTTTCAACCCGCTTCCAGAGTTGATCGCGCTTGGCGTCGGTTTCCGCGAGGTAAAGCTCCGTTACGATCTCTTGCAGCTTTCCGAGCATGATCTCGTCGCGACGGTCGTAGTACCGCTCGATGATCTTCTTTTGATGTCGGGTGTAGTCGGGCATGGTCTATGCGTGCCAACGGGGAAAAAGAATCCTTATAATGCCGCCATCATAATATAAGGTTTCGTCGAAAACCTTATATTGCGCCTCGCGGCGTTGCCAAGTCCCAATTGAAGTTCCCCCAGAGAATCGTACATGTTGGCGGCCCGTTATGGTGCTATTTTCTCGCAAAACAGACCCGCCGCCTGCGAAATACAGCAAGCGGCGGGTCCGGGTTGGCGCGTTACATGCCCTTATTGCGCCTCGGTCGCACCTACGGCGCGGGCGCTGGCGCGGGATCTGGCGGGAGAATGCGCGGCGGCGGAGTGATGGCGGCCTGGCCGTAGAACAACTCGGCCTCGACTGTCGATACGGCGCTCGCCGCGGCCTCGCGGACACCCAGGTTAGTCACGGCGTAGATTTTGTCGGCGATGAACACCCCGCGGGTGAACGACGAGCCCCAATACCCGGCCTCATCGAACCGTGTACTGATTCGCCCGAGTTCCGTCAGCCCGCCTTCGGGCGAGGCGCTGTACACGAACAGTCCGTCGTATCCCTGTAATTCCGGCGGCAACGGATCGATGACATCGACTGGTGCCTCGACTAAGCCGCCATCGCCTTCTAGAAAGACGGCGTCTCCGTAGTCGGGGTAGATCGAGACCGGCAATGCCAGCACGCCCCCCTCGGCAAAGTAAGTGAACGCCTTCGGATCCCACGTGGCCTCAGAGTAAGCGCCCCTATCGGCTCCGATGATAACGTTGGACGAGCGAACCGGGTTGGCGAAATCCGTTATGTCGAAGATCGAAAGCTGAACGCCCCAGTTGCCCGACTCGCCGGGCGGCGGGACGTACTGCCCGACGGCCAACAGATGATCGGCGTCCATCGGTACCAGGAACGTCGAGAACCCCGGTACTTCCAGCTCGCCGACCACGCGCGGATTGGCGGGATCGGAGAGATCCATGGTGAACAGCGGGTCGGTCTGCAGGAAGGTAACGATGTACCCTTTGTCGCCCATGAATCGGGCCGATTGAATGCTCTCGCCCGTGGCGATGTTCTCCACCTTGCCGACCACCGCGAGCGACCCGTTGGACTCACCAAGGACGTAGACACTGTTTTGCGACTGGCTCACGATCCCCCCCTCGCCCGTGGTTTGATCGAAGAACCACGTTGGGTCGATCGTTGTGGCCACGCGGAGGTTGCCGGCATATTCGCTCATCGAGTATTGGTTGAGGATTCGCCCCTGGACCGTCCCGGTAGCAACCGGCGTGGCGCTGCGGTTAGCGTAGGCGAACTTGTAGACGTCGGTGGTGGTTCGGTTATTGCCCTGCCAATCGTAATTCGTGTCGGTGAGGTACAACGCTTGCAGAGACGAGTAAATAAGCCCCGGCTCGGCCACCACGCCCACGGCGGTGAATTGGGCATTGTTATCCACGTCCAGGCTCACCAACGTCACCACGCCGAATCCATCCCCATCAACCGGGTGATAAAGGTTATTCCAGGTGACCACCGTTCCCCCCGACTCCGTGCCGTCGGCGTCGGCGCGGGTGTAGGTGGGAAGCAGCGTGTTGGCATCGACACCGGCCACATCCAGTTGCGGCTGGCCCAACATCGGCATGACGTCGAAGAAGTAGTCTTGATAGTTGGCGATTACCATGTGCAACACGCCGTCGATCATCCGCGTCGCGGACTGCGTGCCGTCGAATTTCGTCTCGGAAAGAACCGCCGGGGCCAAGCGCGAGGTCACGTCGACGACGGTGACGATTGTGTTGGGCCTCTCGTAGACGAAGTCGCCGCCGACGAACGGTGGCACGCTCGAAATCGGTGCATCGGTGCTGATTTCAACCGCAGTGGGAACATCCGCGCCTGCGGACCCGTCCACCGCCGCGGGGTCAGTCGTTGCGGCCGGCGCGTCCTTCATCATGCCTACGCCGCCGAGGCCGTAGTAGAACCCCCCGCCCGTGGTGATGGCCACGACTTTGTCGCCGTGCAGGTAGAGGTCACGTCCGTATCCCTTCAATGGGGTCTCGCTGACGACGGCGATAGGTTGTTCTGGCGGCGAGACCTGGACGATCCGCAGAATGCTTCCGCTACCGTCGAACAAGCTGTCGATCATGTACAAGTAGGTGCCGTCGGTCT
This sequence comes from Phycisphaerae bacterium, assembly GCA_020056715.1. GTDB lineage: Bacteria > Planctomycetota > Phycisphaerae > UBA1845 > UBA1845 > SBAX01. Next base: position 8,244 of record JAGVHG010000167.1, read on the forward strand.
TTACGACGTCGGCTTCATCGACGCCGGCTTCCTGGATCGTCGTTCCGGAGAAGCTGCCATCGCTGGGTGCCGGCGCGGGCGGGGCCCCGCCGCCCGTCGCTCCACTATCCGCGTTGCTCATAGCGCCCTCCCCAGCCATCCCAGGCACGGCCGGCGCCATCCCTTCCATGCCGCCGCGGTTCATGTCCACGAACGCGGAGTTCCGTTGCTCGATCTGGTGCTTGAAGTAGGTAGACAGTTCGCTTTCGGATTCAAAAGCCTTCAGTTCCGGCGAACCCGTCTCCACCGGTCCAACGGATAGTTGAAACAAGTCCAAAAGCAGCTTGCAACCGGGCAGGGCCGCAACGACGAACAACAAACCGAACCATTTCGTATAGCGAATCATGCTGGGAAGCCTCCGTAAAGTTTGAATCTGACGGATGTTACACGTCCGCCGCGCTCTTTTCATTCCACGCATATCAAGTATCGGTTACCCAAGTGCCCGGTCAAGGCCATTTGACTTATTGACATTCCCTGAGGCATCGCTTGCAGCGGGCAGGCTCTCAATGTACGATTCCCCTTCAAAACCTTTCGTTGTGGGCCGCCGTTCGGCGTTTCGATTACAATCGTCCAAACGGCGCGACGTGAGGATGACAACACCAGGGCGTCGAAGCGGGGGAGTCCCATGCGACGAATTGACGACGGCCTAACGAATCAGGGTCGATATGCAAAGCGGATGATGGCCGCCGGCCGCTGCGCTAATTGCGGTAAGCCAACCAATGGCAAGGTCCGTTTCTGCCGTCGATGCAGAAAACACAAGTACGAGGTTCGTCGCCAATATATGGCGCGAACGCGGGCCGCGAAGCCCGTTGTCTTCTGCGTTCTTTGCGGGAAACCGCGCGGCAGCAGACCGAAGTACTGCCCCGTTTGCGCTATGACAACCGCACAACGCCGGCAGAACCTAACGATGCGCGGTCTGTGCGTGTGTCACAAACCACTGGCCGCCGGTAAGAGCCGGTGTGCGAAGTGCCTTGCCAAGAACGCAGCGCAGATAAAAGCCAAAACCAAAGCCCGAATCGCCGCAGGGCTGTGCCAAAAATGTGACCGTAAGGCAAAACCAGGATTCGGTCATTGTGCGCAGCACCTCGAAGCTGCGCGGGTGAAGTACTGGTCCCAAAGGGGGCTTCCCGCCCCTCCCCGGCGACAAAAACCTATGCGACCAGAATGGCGGCGTTCTACCCGAGTTAGATGATGCACATTCCGAACAATGACACTCTAATCCGCGTGTGGGGTGCTTACATGACAGCCTACGAAATAATGAAGAATGTGCTTTCCTCATCCTGTGCGAATGCACGAAGATCTTCAACGCGCCGCCGCAGTGTGGCGGCGACCTGCTCGGTCGTGCAGTTTCCGACCCGTAACCAAACCACCTTGGGCGGCTGCCCGTAAACGAAGCTCCGCTGATGAAAGTCCGCGTCTTTGGACACAATCGCGAAGCCATGCACTCGGGCAAACTCCCAGATGACTGCATCGTCGGCGAGTTCCAGGTTATGCTCGCGGACGTGAGTCGAACCGGGAAATTCTGACTGAAGTGCGGCGACCAGGCGATGAGAGAGGTTCTGATCGAGCAGTAACTTCACGCCGGGATGCTCAGAAGTCGTCGCTCACGATCCGCGGCAAAAGCAAGGCAGGCCCGAATGTCCTCAACCGTCAGGTCCGGAAAATCCGCAAGAATTTCGGCCTCGGACATGCCGCCGGCGAGATACTCTAGGACATCGTAGACGGTCATCCTCAAACCGCGAATACAAGGCTTGCCGCCGCGTTTTCCTGGTTCAATGGTGATGATGCCGGAGTAGTTCATTACCCAAGTATAGGTTCGCCGTCCACTCGATGCAAGGCTGGCAGTTCGAAAGTTCGAAACGCCGAAATGAATTGGTTGGAATGTTTCAGTATATAAGCGTTTTTCCGATTAACCGTTCGACGGCTTCGCGGTACTTGGCGGCCGTGTTGGCGACAACTTCCGGCGGAAGTTCGGGGCCGGGTGGGGTCTTGTTCCACTTGCCGACCTCGACCAGCGTGGTGAGGTAATTGCGGACGTATTGTTTGTCGAAGCTGTCTTGATCGCGACCCGGCTCGTACGCATCAACAGGCCAGAAACGCGACGAGTCGGGCGTCAACACTTCATCGATCAGCAGATATTCGCCGCCTAGCGCACCCCATTCGAACTTGGTGTCGGCAATGATGATGCCTTTGCTCTTCGCATACTCCGCGGCGCGGTTGTAGAGGTCGATACTCCGGTCGCGCAAGAGGGTCATGCAGGGTTTCCCGACCAGCTCGCACGCTTGCTCGAAGGAGATATTCTCGTCGTGGCCCGACTCCTCCTTCGTCGCCGGGGTGAAGATCGGTTGGGGCAGTTGTTCGCACTGCCGCAGGCCCGACGGCAGTTTCACGCCGCAGACACCTCCCGTTTTCCGGTAGTCGCTCCAACCCGAACCGGCGAGGTAGCCGCGGACGACGCACTCGATAGGCACGACCTTGGTCTTCTTACAGCGCATGGTCCGGCCGCGAAGCTCGGCCAGGTGGGCTTCCAAACCACGTGGGGCGCGATCGTCGATGACCTCGATCAAGTGATGCGGTACATCGGCGTCGAAAAAGCCAAACCAAAACCGAGATATTTGGGTCAACAAAACACCCTTGGACGGAATGGGCGTGGGTAGGACCACGTCGTAGGCGCTGATGCGGTCGGTGGCGACGAGGAGAATTTCGTCGCCGAGATCGTACACGTCCCGGACCTTCCCCCGCCGCAGGGGGTAGCCCGCAAACTGAGTTTTCGTCACCACCGTGGCCGATTCCGTCGCCATCAAAAAACTCCCTCACCTTGCCTTTGATGTCGCGGTTATAACGGATTCCGCGGCCTTGGGGCAGTATGCGGCGGCCGGGTGGTCCGATTTACGGCTGGTAAAATCCTCGCCTCGCCGTCTCGACGGCTCGTTGATGGGTCGCCATAATAGCCAGCGGTCGACGCGGCTAGGACTTGTTCTTTTTAGATACGTATTTTCCGTCGACCAGGCGTCCATGCTATCATTCGCGGTTTACGCCAACGGGCAACTTGCCGAGAAAATCAACCTGTCCGGCGCCTACGTCGTCGGCAGCGACGACGTACCCCTACGCGCTGATATCGCCTTCAAAAACGGCGTCGTAACGTGCAAGAAGCGAGCCGCTGGACCGGCGGGACTGGCCTTGTTGTGGGACGTGGCCGGGGCCGGGACGATCCTGCTCGAAACCATCCGCGTCCAAGAGCGTGACCAACCCTACATCCTCCAGGTCGAACTCGCCCGCGGCCGGCTCATGCGCATCAATCATAAACTCGAAGATTGGGGGTTGTTGGACTACGAAGGGGCCGAGGAGCTGGCCGACAAAGTCGGCAAGGCGAGGGACCTTCTCATCCAAGCCCTCCAGGCGGACAAACCCGCCCGGGCGGCCGCCTTGGGCGACGAGTCGCTCAGCCTGGCCGTGCAAGCAAGCGAGGAGTTGAGTCAATATCACGCTTCGGTGTTGCTTGCTCGGCGGAAGCAATCGGGCGGTTTGGGTCGCCGCGTCTTCGGATGCTCAGTCCATTTGGACAAGCCGTCGGAATTGGGTCGCAAGCGCCTCGTAGCGGCCTTTGACTTCGCCACCGTACCCATCGTGTGGCGCGACATCGAACCCACCGAACAGAACTTCAACTGGAAGCCGCTAGATGCCTGGGTCGAGGCCCTCGCCAAGCAACCGCTGCCCATCCGCGGGGCGTCGCTGCTCTCCTTCAGCGAAAAGAACATCCCGGATTGGCTGTACATCTGGGAGCACGACTTCGACACCATCCGCGACCTGGCGTTCGAGCACGTGCGGCGGGTGGTCAATCGATACGGGCAATACATACAGACCTGGACGGTGGTCAGCGGGATTCACGCCAACAACTGCTTCACGTTCAGCTTCGAGCAGTTGATGGAGCTGACGCGGATGACCGCGGCGCTCACCAAGCAGCTCTCGCCGCGCGGGACGACCATCCTGGAATTGGTCGCTCCGTGGGGTGAATATTACGCCCGGAATCAGCGTACCATTCCGCCGCTTCTCTACGCCGACATGGCCGTCCAGAGTGGCGTGAATTTCGACGCCTTCGGGCTTCAGTTTCAATTCGGGCCGGCGATCGACGGGATGTACGTTCGGGACATGTTCCAGATTTCTTCCACGCTCGATGGGTTCGCCAAGCTCGGCAAGCCGCTGCACATCACCGGCGTCCAGGCGCCTTCGGACACCACCGCCGCACGATCCGATTCCGGCGGCGAGGCGCTAGCGCTCGACGGTGGAACGTGGCACGAGCCTTGGACCGAGGATGTTCAGGCCGAGTGGCTGCAAAGATTCATCGAGGTGGCCCTGAGCAAACCATTTGTGGAGACCGTGTCGTGGCAGGGGTTGGCCGATCATAGCCGACAGGAAGTTCCCCACGGCGGGCTCCTCCGCGCCGACCTCGCCCCCAAGGCCGCGTACAAGCAACTGCTCACCATCCGCTCGGAGCTTCTCGGAACGCCGCAGAAAGCCGCCGGCGAATCCGCGTCCTAGTGAGCCGCAAGCGGAATGATCCGCTGCAAGCTGACGCTGCAGGCGGAGGTCGCGCGGAAGTCCGCGTTGACGATTGCGGGTTAAGGCCATGGATGATCCACTTCCGACTGAAACGCGACGCGCCTTCGACACGGTCTCGACATCGCTGGTCGTGCTGGGTCTGATCCTCGCGATCACGGCAATGCGTCATGCCGGAGCCACGGCGCCGACCGACTCTGCGCCACCGGCACGCGCCTCGATCAACCCCAACACCGCGCCGTGGTGGGAGCTTTTGGTTCTGCCCGGCATCGGTGAGACTACCGCTCGCAAGATCGTCGAGTACCGCGACGCCAACTCTGATCAAGGCCGCGTCTTTCGCGACCCCGCCGACCTCGAACCGGTCCCCGGCATTGGACCTAAGACCATCCAGAGCATCGGCCCCTATCTTCGATTCGCCGACTAAATAGGGACATAGAACGTTGTCCTGTCGAGCGCACTTCGTCCGTGAGAATAACTTGACGGGTGATCGGTGGAAGAACGATCGCGGAGCAAGCGCACTGCTCACAGAGCAGTGGCACACACACGACCGGAAGTGCCAACCCGCCTCCGATGCATCACGCCAGCTTCTTGGCGATTTCTTCGTCCAGTATTTCATGCACGGTCAGCGCGACGATCACTCTACCGCTTTTGCGGAAGAAGGCGCCGATCTCGGCGAGCGCGTCCGACGAGTAGTCGAACGAAACTAAGAAGCCCTTGGTGCGATCATGTCGGGTCATGATCGCTTCGAAGTTATCCACGTCGGGGCGGCCGAGCTTGTCCTTCTGCTTGACCTGGATCGGATACCACACGTCCATGAAATCGAGTTCGCCTGCGGCCGCGCCACCCTTTTTTGGAATCGCAGAAACGGGGTAGATGCGGCCGTCGATACCCTTATCGCCCACCTGGGCTTTGTTTGGAATACCGCCGAGGGCGATGACGGCCCAGTTTTCGAACTCGAACGGCGGCATGGCGCGCAACTGCTCGATGCTGCGCGGCAGGTCGCGGACCACGAAGCCGCGCCCGGCGCGCCAGAGGGTCTCGTCCTCGCGGAGTTTGCACACGTCGCGCAGGCGTTTGGCCATTACGCGGCAGGCGGTGGGCGAGATGTCGATGCCAATCCACTGCCGTCCAAGGTTCTGCGCCGCGACCAGCGCCGTTCCGCATCCGCAGAACCCGTCGAGGACGATGTCGTTCGGGTTGCTGCTGGCATTGACGATTCGTTCCAGGAGCGCGAGGGGCTTTTGCGTGGGGTAGCCGAGCCGTTCCGTCGAACGAGCCCCAATGGGGGGGATATCCTCCCATACTGAACCAACCGGGACGCCCTTCAACTCGTCAAGATATCGCTTCTCCCCTGGAACTGTGCCGGGACGCGTCTGGATAATCCGGCCTTGCTTGTACAGCTCTTGCATTCTTGACTTACTGAATCGCCAGAACCGCTTCACTCCGAGGAATTCGTACTGCGGATTACCCTTCGCTGCTCCACCGGGGCCTGTGATGTCGTAGAGTTGATACCTGCGCCCCGTCTTGGGGTCGGTGTCGAAGAACTCCTCAAGATATTTTTGATCGAATGGACGGTACAGCTGATTCCACGTCACTTTGCCGCCACCCGTGTAGTAGAAAACTGTGTCGTGAATGCGACCGAAATGCACCGACCCCTGTTTGGCGTCGCTATGTGCCGTCGTCCGCTTCCAGATGATTTCGTTCTGGAAGTTGATCTCACCCATGATCTGGTCGAGCATTACCTTGACGTAGTGGCTGGCGTGCCAGTCGCAATGGTAGTAGAAGCTCCCGGTTTTCTTAAGGACGCGGGCGAGTTCGACGCAGCGCGGGCGCATGTACTCGATGTAGGCCTGGGTGCTTGCGTGGCGGTCCTCGAAGGCGCGCTTTTCCTTAGTCTCGCCCCAAAAGACCTCGTAGTTGCGGTTGCTGTTGAACGGCGGGTCGATGTAGATCAGGTCCACGCAGGCGGCGGGCAGCTTACGCAACTGGTCGAGGCAGTCGCCGCAATGGACGATGCGCGTGTCAAGCAGCGACGAGGGCTTTCCAGCGGGCGGGCGTTGGGCGAGACGAGGCTTTGCTTTGGCAGCCATTGGTGGGAAGGGTACCACGCGACGGCGGCAACTCAAGTCCGTGTTCGCGGTGCGGACGTGCCCCGCGCCTTCATTCCCGCCGCACCAGTAACGTAATATGGGTTTATCGTGTCGCTCCCGCTCCGCGCTCTGATTTACTCTTCGCCTTCGATGGCAATGGCGGGGCCGAAGGCGATTAAATAGCCTTCGAGCATGCGCAGGGTCTTGTCGCGGACTTCGTCGGAGTCGAGGTCGTGCAATTCCTCGATGGCGAGCGGAGTAGCGAAGTAGAAGGACTGGCCGCCCTCGCGGTAGTGCTCGACGGGGGGTTCGGGCCATTCCAGACCCGCGTCCGCCAAGGCGATGCCGATGAACTCCGGCATGGTGTCGCCGGAGTCTTGGATGGCCTGTTCCAATTCTTCGCTCTTCCAACGGTCATCGGTGACGAAGCCCACCCGGACCTGGGGAATAAGCGGACGCACGGCGACTTCGAACCAACACGACGGGCCGGCGCTGAAGCGCGTGGCCAACGTCGATTGGTCCTCCCGGTCGTTGGGCGAGGCCGGGCCGTAGCGGGCGTCGGTGGCTACGGAGTCGGAGATGAAGGTACGAAAGGATTCGATCTGATCACGGTCTTGCTCGGTCAGGGGCATTGTTGGATTACTCCCGCAACTTCGTTTTCGTCGAACCGGCCTCGTTCTCCGCGTTTGCCACGCGGGTCGATCCGGTTGAGTACCGCCCTACGCGCACGCGTGAATGGGCGAGTGAAGAAATGGTGCATACGCACGAACCACGGTTTTGCGTATGACGCCGCCCGGGCCTCGGCGGTGAGTTGATCGGGCCGGGTGCGACGCTGCTGCTTGATCAAATGATACCGGTCGCCGGCCTGGAACCAGCGTCTTAGCATCCGGGCGGGTAGTAGTTCTCCGCCCCAGCGCCGCGGCAGGAACCAAGCGATCTGAAAATCGAACAGATAGGGGCGTCCGTCGTCACCCACCAGTACGTTCTCACACTTTTCGAGATCGACATAGGCCATGTCGCGGGCGTGGATCGTCTCGATGAGTCCGCGGAGGCGTTCGTGGAAGTCGTCGGGGACGTGCTCCTTGGGCGAGAGCGTGCGGCCTTCGATGTACTCGCGGACGATGCCGGTCTTGCCCCAGCGTCCGATCAACCGCGGGACGCCGGGTACGCCGGATAGTTTGTTTAGGGCCGCCGCCTCACGAGCGGCGAGCAACCGTCCGACCCAACCGAGCGGAATCATAAGGAAACTCGCCTGGCGTTGGACCTTGAGGATGACCTTACCGGCCGGGCCTTCGTATAACGCCGTGGCGGCGAAAAAGTCGTTCTTGAAGAGGCGGACTTGTGAATAGGATTGTCCATCGACCTCGATCACCGTGGGCAACGAACGGCGGCCCAAGGCGCGTAAACTCGGCGGCGTTTGGCGAACCAACGGACGGCCCAACCCCTTGGCATTTGGTTCGGTTCCCATTTGTATCCCGCAATTGTAGTCCGCCGGCAAAAGCTGTCCAATACATTCTCCAACCTTGAGGTGCGGGAATCGTACGGATGAAGGTGCAGCGAAGGATCGAAAACCTATCGTTGTTCGTCTTGATCGGGCTGGTCGCGCTGCGGCCCCTGGTCGGCGAGAGTTACGACCCCGCGGGCAGCACCCTTACCGAAGCGCTGGGGGTGGTGAGCGACCCACAACCACTTACGACGCTGGTTTTCGATCTTCTGGTTCTCGGCTCGACTTGCGGTTGGCTCTTGGCTCGTGCAATGGGGTCTCCGCGAACGTATCGCCGGACGGGACTGGAATGGGGGGCGGTGCTGGTTGCCGTTGCGGCGGTCGTGTCCTGTTTCTTCGCGGGCAACAAGCGACTGGCGATCAACGCGACCATCGACTGGCTATGCTTGCCCATCCTCGCGATCACGCTGGTTCAACTCTTGCGCGAGCCTTGGCAAAGGCGCGTGTTGTTAGCGGCGGTGCTCGCATCGGCGTGCGTCGAAGCGGCGCAGTGTTTGGAGCAATACTTCTCGTTCAACGAAACCTGGGCGCATTACCAGAGCATCAAGCCCGATTTCTGGGTGCGACAGGGCGTTGAACTTGATTCGTCCAAGGTCGAATTATTTGAGCAGCGGATGCGGGCCCGCGAGGCGACGGGATTCCTCCCCCATAGCAACGTCGCGGGGTCATACCTGGTGCTCTGTTGTTTTGCCGGATTGGGATTGATTGCAACACTGTGGTCGAACTTGAAACAGAGCGGCAACGCGCTCATCGCGTTTCTATGCACCGTCGGCACGGCATTGATGCTCGTAGGCATCGTGTTGACTAAGAGTCTGGGTGCGCTGCTTTCGGGCCTCGCCGGGCTTGTGTTGTGGATCATCGCTCGACGGTTCGCGACGTGGATCGACGCCCATCGCGCTAGAGCCTGGATGATCGCGTGGTTGTGCGTCGTGGCCGGGGCCGGGGCCGTCATCGGGCACGGATTGTATCGCGGCTCCTTGCCAGGGTGGTCGCTCACGTTCCGTTGGCAGTATTGGCAGGCGTCTTCAAACTTGATCGCCGATCATTGGACGACGGGCGTGGGTCGGGAAAACTTCGGTCGGCATTATCTCCGCTACAAGTCCATCGAGAGTCCGGAGGAAGTCGCCAATCCGCATAGCCTCTTCGTGCAGGCCGCCGCGGACTGGGGGCTGCTGGGGCTGATCGGCGTGCTCGTGTTGGTCCTCCAAGCATCGTTCCGATTCATTACGCTACCACCAGCGAGATCGCCGCCAACCGGTGGCGGCTCGGCCACACCAAGTCGATCCACGACGATCGTCTGGGCTATTGGGTTGTTACTCGTCGTGACCGTTGGGCGTTTGCCGCTCCTGGGCAGCACGGACCCAAACTTTCTCTATTATTCGACGGTCATTACTGGGTTTGTATGGCTGCTGGGATTCTTTGTGTTTATGGGCACCACGGTCACGCAAGGCTCCGCCTTTGGCGGATTTCATTCCGCCCGCGACTCGAATGTGAGTATGGCGGTTGCGGTCGGTCTATTCGCGTTTCTCGTTCACGACATGATTAACTTTGCGATGTTCGTGCCGGGAAGCGCAACAACCTTCTTCGGGTTGCTAAGTTATTGGATGGCTAGACGATCCAATGAATCGGCGGAACCGAAGTTGGATGTCGCCGTGTCGTTTGCGCGAAGATGGTTCCCTCTGGGAGCGGGCGTCGCGGCCATGGTCCTCGTATGCTGGATCGGCGTAATTCCCGTAGCTAGTGCCCAGTCCCACCTCCGCGCCGCACAACAGGCCGCGAGCATTCCACTCTCCGGTTCGCTTCAGGAGCATCCCGCGTCTGGGCGTTTCGATGCGGCGTCGGCGAGCGATCCGTTTGACCCGACGGCTGAGGTCGCGCGAACACAGTGGCTGCGAACCAGCGCGCCGCGGGCTGCGGTTGAGGCCTTGACGACCGCGATGGGCCGCGATCCGTTCAACGTTGGGCTTCCGCGAATGCGGGCGAAACTATATCTGGACTTGGCGCAGAGCACGGGCGACGACGGTGATTATCTTGCGGCTATTGACGACGCCCACCGTGCCCTTGAACTCTATCCGCTCAACCCCGCGGGAGTGGTGTCGCTGGCTGACGTGCAGACGGTGGCCGGCGAGGCGCTGAAGTCCGAGAAACTGCTGCGCGAAGCGCTGGCTAATTACAATCGTGCCATTCAGTTGGACGATCAGCGTCTTTCGTGGGAAACGCTTCACCGGATGCGCGTGGGGGAAAAGGATGAAATCCTCGCCAAGATTCGGCGGGTTCGCGAACGCATCGGGGAACCCTGACGATGCAACTCCGTAGGATGGTGCCCCACTTCCTCCGGAGGTGGGGGAGGCGATGACCGTGGACGGGCATATCATCGTGTCCCCCCAGGTCCGAAGGACCTGGGCCACCCTCCCAACCCACTGCTCGCAGAGCAGTGGCACACGGCTAGGGTTCCACGACCACCCATTGGCCGTGGTCGTCCAGGCGGAAGTGCAAAAGGGAGACGTCACGTTTACGAAGCTCGCTGTTCTTGCCGTCGATGCTGAGGACCACGAGGCGCTTCCAGTCGATGGCGATGCGCTCCACGTCGATCGCGAACTGCCGTACGTCTCGGGTGTGAACGTCGAGTTTGTTCTTTTCCCGATCAAACGAACCAGTGGCCCATCCGCCGGGCGCGTCGCCCTTGGCCTTTTCCACAAAAAGCCAGCGATCGGCGGTGTCGGGGTCGTCCGGCAGCGGGATTCGCGGCGGCGGCGCTAATGTGGGCGGCGACTTTGGCGCTTCTGCTTTCGCCGGCGGTTCCTCGGACGGCGGAGTCGGGGCGGACTTGTGGCACCCGGTGACCGTCGCGAACAACACAACGCAGACCAACAGAATCGGAAGGACGCCGTGCAGGCAGTCCGCTCCATATCTGTCGCGGTACTGACAGGTCATGTCGTCCGCCTTCGGCGGGTGGCCCAGGTCCTTTGGACCTGGGGGAGTCGATGATTTGCGCTCAGCGTCATGCCCACGATCATCGCCTCCCCCACCTCCAAAGGAGGTAGGGCACCCGCCACGCTCTGATGGAACCGTCTCGGATTGAATCATGAGTCATGCGCATGGGATCAACCTAACCGTGCTCCCGATGGTTGCAAAGTCCGCGGTGATCTTGTACCTTCTCCATGCCGTCAAGATGCAATGATGATGTCACTCGATCGCTTGGAAACGCAGATTCGCTCGACGACCATTCTGTCGGTCCGTCGTGACGGGCGGGCCGCAATCGGCGGCGACGGCCAGGTCAGTTTCGGTCAGACAACGATCAAACACGACGCCCGGAAGATCCGTTCACTCGCCGACGGCAAGGTGCTTTGCGGATTTGCCGGGTCCGCGGCGGACGCTTTCGCCCTTCTCGAACGGTTCGAGGCCAAGCTCGACCAACACAAGGACAATTTGCGGCGGGCGGCGATCGAGCTCGCCAAGGAGTGGCGGACCGATCGCGCCCTGCGGCGCCTGGAATCGCTACTCATCGCCGTCTCCAAGGACACCACCTTGATGATCGGCGGCTCAGGCGATGTGATCGAACCCACCGACGGGGTTATCGGCATCGGATCGGGCGGGATGTTCGCCGTCGCCGCCGCTCGGGCGCTGCTCGCCCACACCCAACTCCCGGCCGAGAAGATCGTCGAAGAATCCCTGCGCATCGCCGCGGATATCTGCGTCTACACCAACCACGAAATCTCGGTGGAAATTCTCCGCTAGCCCGGTGGAACTCATGCCTCGCCAAAAGGTCGATGGAAAGACCGTATGACGCCGCGGATGAGAAAAAGGCTGTTCGACGCCCTCCGGATTATCGTTTGTGTGGCCGCGCTTTGGATCGTGGTCCGTGGCGTGACGATCCGCGATCATGTAGTCCTCCACGACGGAACGGACCTTGTCGGTGACGTGATCCGGGACGGCGATACCGTCGAAATCCATCTGGTCAACGGAGAGACGCGGGTCGTGTCGCGTGCCGATATCGCCACCGCTGAGGATGGAACGGCAAAGATCACGTATGGTCTGCGAACGGCCTGGGGGAACAGCACCAAGAGCTTACTGCTGCTGGCCGTGTTGATTCACTTTCCGGTTGTCTTTCCGCAGGCGTTACGGTTTCAGTGGTTGCTCGCTGCGCAGGACATCACCGTCGGATATTGGGAATGCGTCAAGCTGTCATTCGCGGGGAACTTCCTCAACTTCGCCACCCCGTTCGGCTCCAACGCGGGCGATGTGTTCAAAGCCTACTTCGCCTCACTGCACACCGAGCATAAGACCGAGGCCGTGACCACCGTGATCCTCGATCGTTTCATCGGTCTGGGGAGCCTGCTGTTGGTCGTGGCCGCCATTACCGCGTTCAGTCCGGCGCAGAGCCGCCTGGCGGTGCTGCGGCCGTACATGTTCGGCATGATTGTGATCGGGGCCGTGGTCGCGTTTGCGTATCTTTCGCCGGCGTTGCGAAGACTCTGGGTCAACGTCGCGGGCTTCAGCCGGCTGCCGATGCTTCATCAGTTGAAGCGGGTGGACAAGGCCGCTCGCACCTTGGTCAGTCGGAGGGGGACGCTCGTCGCAGCGATACTGATCACCATCGGTCTACAAGCGATGGCCCTCGCCGCCTATTTCGTAGTGGCCGTCGCCCTCGCCATGGATGCCCATGCGGGAAACGTGTTGGAGTACTACGCGTACTACTACACGGGGGTTGTTGTCCAGACTTTGCCCGGGCCGCCGCAGGGCTTGGGGACGGTGGAACTTACCTATCGCTACTTTTTCGCCGCGTTCGGAAGCCCGTCGCAAATCGTGTGCATGGCCTTCGCCATACGAATCGTGGCGTTGGTTTGCGCCCTGCCGGGCCTATTGGTCACCTTGACCGGCTCCTATCGACCGAAGGAGGCCGGCTCGTTCGATGTGGTCCTCGAAGATTCCACTTCTCCAACGGTCACACCCAAGCGCGACCTGGTTACGACCTATGCGACAGACCCGTCGGCAGTGTCGAACCGTTGACGATGCGCGGTAGTGCTGATGCAATACGCATGATGCCGGGGCCTGTAGCTCAGCGGATAGAGCAGGCGACTCATAATCGCTTGGTCGGGGGTTCGAATCCCTCCAGGCCCAATCGTGTTTTCCGCCTCGAAATCGCGGAAAATGCCTTGTACTATAGCGTTTTCTTGAGCTGTCGCGCCACTGTATTCATCGACGGTAGGGACTCTCTGCGGCTCGGTGCTACTGCCTTCCGCAGCGCATTCTGCAGCGCTTTTTGCAGCGCCCTTTTCGGGGGGTATCGGCAACCGCCCGGCGGCCTTGTCGTACAGCTCGTCGGGCACCTGTAAATAATGCTCACTGGACACCCTTTCGGAATGCCCCAACCAGACCGCAACCGCCTTCTGAGGGAAGGTCATCGACAGCTCGGTTGCGCATGACTGCCGCAGCACTTGGAACGGGCGGGGAAACGGCTTCAACTCGGTCCGCTTGACGATCCCGGCGAAAGTCCGATGCAGGTTGCGGACAGATAGGGGAACGATCCGCACTTGCCCCTCGGGCGCTTTGTCGAAGGCGTCCTGCAAGAGCTGCATGAGCTTCGGCAGGATCGGGAGGGTACGGCGTTCGTGGCCCGCATACCGCTCGGTTTTCACTGACCGGACGGACAGGCGACACCGTTCCCAGTCCACGTCGCCCCATGCGACGGCGCAGGCTTCGCTCGGCACGCGAAGCCCGGCGAATCGCGCCAAGCCGAATAACGCTTTCCACGCGACGTTAGGACACTTCGCAAGAATCAAGTCTGCCTCGGCAGGCGTGACGTACCGCGTGCGGATTGCCGCCGTGGTTCGGCTCGTCAGCTTGCTAAAGGGATTTTTGGGGATCAATTCCTGTACGACCGCCGCCGTGAAGACGATCTTGGCGTAACGCACGTACATTCGGACCGTCGCATCGGATAGCGTCCGCTCAGGCGATTTCTTTTTCTTTTTGGTTTTTCGGCACCACGTGCGCGATGCGAGCCACGCCCGCCAGTCCGCCGCGTTGCTCGCCGTTATCCCGTCGATGGGACGATCGTCGCCGAAAAACTCCCGTAACAGCGCCGACGTTCGATCCATTTTCAGAATGCTGGACCGCCGCAGCTCCCGGCTACGTTGCGAGCTGTACCTGTCGAGCCATTCTTTCAGCGTCGGCGCGATCGGCGGAGGTATTCGCGGTACGACAAGTGCAAAGCGCGCCAGCTTGGCGTGCATCGCATCGGGCAATCCGGCCAGCCACGTTGACACTTCCGGGTCCGGCGTAGTGTTCGTGATCGCGCAGGCGACAAGTGCCTCGACCTTTCCCTTGAACACAAGCGCGGGCTTCAACCCGATCTTTCCCAGGCGGATCGTGCGACGGTTCCCGTCGCGGTCGCTGAATTGAATCGCCCGCCCCGGAACCTTGCCCTTGCTCGTTTTATGCAAACTAGCCATTCGTATCCCTCAATACTTTGCCCATGCCTGAGCTGCAAGTCGAGCGCGGTCTGCCGCCACGGTATCGGCCTCACCGAGCTGAAGGTGCTCAATGCCCTTCAAAGGGTCACCTTGGGCATCTTGAGCGCCTTGGGCGTCTTGGGAGCCTACATCGTTTTCAGTATCCGACCGAACGTGTCCAAGGTGCTCAAGGCGCTCAACCGGCTGGGACGGGTAGGATTGCCCGCCTTCGTCATCCGGGCCGCCGGGTGCATCTCCGTCAGCGGGGGGAAGCGCCCAAAGCCACTCACCGCCGAAGTCCGGTTTCAACGAAACGACGCCCAATCGTTTCTTGGCACGCCGCACGGAAGCCCAAGTCAGTCCCGCATCCTTGGAGCACAGTTCAATCGTCCGCATCGGTACTGGTCCGACCGCGAGCTGTTCTCGAAGCCAATCCGCCGACGCCTCGATCGGGCGTTTGCGTCGATCTTCGGATTTGCGCATCACCGCAGCGAGTGCCTCATCAGCGGTCAGCGTGACCGGCTCGGCTTCCCAGGCGACGACAGCGATGCCGTCCATCGGTTCAAGCCGAAAGGCCAGTCCGGTTTGCAGCTCGGCCAGGTTGTTTTTGGCGGATAGGAACAGCCGTCGCTTCGCGTCGTTGGCGTCCTGCACCACAAGCCACGCCGCCCGTGCCGCGGCCACGAAAGCCAGCGAACCCATCGCACGATACAGAGCGTTCCCGCCGCCGTTCTTGTTCAAGTGAGTTACGGCCACGATGGCGACCCGGTATCGCGACGCCAGCTCGGAGAGCGGGGCCAGCAGCCCGCGAATTTCAGCGTTCTTGTGGCTGTCGGTTTTTCCGGTGAAGGCCGTAACGGGATCGACGACGACCAGTCGGCAGTCCGCGGTCTGTTGGATCGCAGCCTCCAGCGCCGGTATGTCTTTTTCGAGGTTGAAGGATCGACACACACGCTTCCCGGTCCCCGCTTCGGAAAACTCGACGCCTTGAATTGCCTTGATCCGGGATACATTCGCGCCCGCCGCGTCCAGGCGGGGCCGGATGGTGTCGGCAACGTCGTCCTCAGCGGACAGCAACACGACCCCGCCGGTGGGGTTCGGTTCGCTTCGCCGGTCCGGCCAGGGCATACCACGCGACACCCGAGCTGCAATGTCGAGCGTTACGAACGACTTGCCCAACCCCGGATCGCCCGCGATGAGTGTGAGCTTCCCCAGCGCGATCCGCCCCGACCACAGCCACGACACCGCCTCCGGTTGCACGTCGGCCATGCAAACCAGCACAGGCGAATCCGGTTCGACAACACTTGCGGACAGCCCCCTAGACCTGTCGGGCTTCGTAGGGCCGCCGAACATTGCCGAAAGTTCGCGCTCCACGCTCATGCTGACAGCCCCACCTTTCGGCGTAGTCGTCGCACGACGGGATGGGCAAGCCCGCACTCCAGGCAGCCCGTGCAGGTTTCCTTTTGGTCCAGTAGGTCCAGGGCCACATCGCGGTCCGCCGATGGGTCGGCGTAACTCTTGACCAGCTCGCCCCAGGCCGCGTCCTGCATCCGGGCGAGCGTCGCCAGCGGGTCGGGCGTCGAGTACGGGCAGCGCGGTGGGAATGCGTCCCGGAACGTCTGTACATGCCACGCACAGTGGGCGGGTTTCGATCGGCGCGGGCATTCCATCCGATCGGGGTTGCCCGCAGGGGCAAAGACTCTATGATGCTGGGCGATCAAAGCATTCTCCTATGCGGCCCGTCGGTTCGTACCCGGCGGGTCGCGGTATTTATGGGGATTGCGACGCCACGTCGGCCACGCCGACGGTCCGTGCCGCAATCCATTCGTGCAAACGATCAACCGGGAATAGTACAGCTCGCCCGCACCGGAAATGCGGGATCGCGTTCGCCGCAACGAGCTGGTCGAGTCGCCTCTCGGACAAGTTCAAGGCTTTCGCAGCTTGCTTTCGCCGCAGTGCCAAGGGCTGAACTACTTCGTGTGTTGGCATGGGGCCTCCGCGTTTCGTTCAATCGCACGTCGAACGGAACCCAAGTCGAAGCGAACGATCCGACGTGAAGGTCGCACGCAAGGTATGAACCCGCGCCGTACCCACGCGTTGACGGTGTTCACTGTGACACCGAAAACAGCCGCGATCGTTCTTGCGTCAACCAGCCTTTGCGTTTGCATCGCCGACACTCCGATTCACTAATCAAAGTGTGGCGCGGGAATCGTTATGTATCAAAACGTATCTGGGGATTACGCTTTGTTGCGAGTGCGCGGGTTCCATTGCCCTATGCGGACATGTACCCACTTTTCCGGAAGGTAGACTTCTTGCGTCGCGGGGTGCTGTTCACGTCCGGGATCGTCGCGTTCCTCCCATTGCTGAATGAGTGACCGTGCGGGCGAAATCCCATTCTTTCGGAATCGAGGATCGGTCATTATTTCGGTCACGCTCACGTTACCCGGTTGCGGCTTCCATCGCGCTGCGTCGCTGCTTGGATTGCTGGGTAGAGCACGTTGCACGCTCTGAACAAGGTCCAACACGGTGGGAGGCACAGGACACTGCACATCGAATGAGACCAGGCCGGGATTACGATTCGGCAATGGAACGATCGGCAGAGCATCGAGCAACGCACGAATGGCACGGCGGACCCCAACTGGAGAATGCGAGAGAAACGGCGCGGCTGTGCTGCGAAGGTCCGCAATCAGGTCGTGCAGTTCGGTCACCGCCAGGTCATTCGGGAAAAGAACCCAACCTGGTTCCGGTCTGTCTCGCCAACCGTGGCCGTGTTCAGCGTTAAGTAAGCGTTCGCATTTCCGCAACACGATTTCAAGGGCGGAGTAGTCCGGCATGTCGCACCATCCTTCATCCGGGTCGCTTCCCGACGTCAAACGCGGATGGTGCCAACGCATGACGCCGGGCAACGCTCGGCGGGTAGCTATTCCGCCGCCCCGGCACGGATATTCTAGCACAAACCAGCACGATCCGGCATGGTGTTGTATCGCCCCGCGATTTCCGGTAGGATACGAACTGTCGGACGCACACCTCGGCACTGTCTGGAGGATCAGAAAATGCTTGTCACCGGACTGTTGACGCTACAAACGAAGTTCGTCGGAGCTGGTTCCATCGGCGGGATTATTCACGTCCCGGCGGACAGCCCGACTAGTTGCAACTCGAAAAGATTGGAGGCAGAGGAATGATTTGTTACCGAAAAGCCCTTTTCGTCGTCATGCTTTCTTGTATGGCGGCCCGTCCCGACGTTGGAAAATGTGATCCGCAATGGGCCGAAAGATCTGACGCCTTAGCGAGCGGGACGGTTCGGCGGGTTGATCCACCCATCGAGGAGCAGATTGCTGCGGACAAACGATGGGTGTCGGTGGACGGGGATCTGAGCGCCGCCACGTCCTGGTCGCCGATCGGGGTGCCTGGTCTCAACGATTCCTTGTTTTTCGACGGGGACAGCGACATGGACGTGGTGTCTCATCTCGCTGCGTTTTCCGGGGTGGACAAGAACCTCATCTGGATGACGGGTAACTACTATGGGTCCGTCGGCGCGGACGGCAATCCGCTGACGGTTCCGGTTGCGCATTTGATCTATAGCGGGCTTGGAAGCCTGTACCATGCGTTTCAAACGCATAGCACGCAGACGACCTACGTCGTCATCGACTCTACCAATCTGCAGGACGCCTACACATTTGCAAGCGGCGGCAGTGCCACATCGCTCAATCTTTTCCTCATCAACGGCCACGTAAATATTCTTAGCGGAGCCGGTCCGTTCGCCGGAATCAGTGTCGGATCACGTTCTTTTACTAATCAACCCGAAGTCACCATTGGGAATTCCGTAGGCAATGTGACCAATTACTTTCAGAGAAGCGGTGTAGTCACAACAAACAGTGCTCTTGGGACTTCTTCTGGTAGTTGCATCGTTGACGGCGGGTCGCTCATTTACACCGCTGCCGGAACGTCCGATTGGAATCGTTTGGTCATAACAGGCGGGAATGTCAAGTACAACGGAACTGGAACACTGGCGGAGTGCGTTGTCAGTAACGGCACCCTCGATATGACGCATGACTCTCGGGCGAAGACGATTACAACTCTTACTCTCTTGCCCGGCGCCGTGTTCTCAACGCATTTTAATATCACCGTGACAAACCTAATTGATCTACGGACCGCAAACCCGATTTTACCATATGAGTTTCAGGGCACGTGCGAGGGGGATGATTTCGACGGCGACGGAACACCAGACGTTTGTGACCGCGACATTGACGACGACGGAATCCCCAACGTCATAGACGTGTGTGACTACACACCTGCGGGAATCGCGGTTGACGACACGGGCCGTCCTCTTGCGGACGCCAACCGGGATTGCACCGTTGACCTGCACGACTTCGGGATTTTCCAGAACAGCATGATCGGCCCGTGACGCCTCGGATTCCCAGCACAACCCGGCCAAAATGACCGCCAAGAGTTAAATCGTCGATTTAATTAGACTTGTCCGTAACTCGCTATCCCACAAGACTTTATGGTGCGTCGAATATCGTATTTCTGTTGACGTTCGTCAACACATGTGATATAATAGGGGTATGAACACGAAACGAGCGCCAATCGTCGCGTATTACCGGGTCAGCACGAAGCAACAAGGGGAGTCCGGCCTAGGGTTGGACGGTCAGCGAACCGCCGTTGAAGCCTACGCCCGATCGCACGGCGCACGAGTCATCGGCGAGTACACCGAAGTCGAGTCGGGCAAGAACGCGGACCGCCCGGAGCTGCAACGCGCCGTCGCCCACAGCCGACGGTCGAAAGCGACGATGGTCGTCGCCAAGCTGGATCGACTCAGCCGCAACGTGGCATTTTTGAGCGCACTGCTTGAAAACGGTTTCGATTTCGTGGCGTGCGACAATCCGCACGTCAACCGCCTCACGTTGCACATTCTCGCCGCCCTAGCGGAGCACGAAGCCAAGCTGATTTCGGAACGCACGAAGGCCGCGCTCGCCGCCACGAAGGCACGGGGTGTCAAGCTGGGGTCGCAACGTCCCGGCCATTTCGCCGATCCGGTACGCCGTGCAGCTCGCCTTGCGGGCCTTGAAAAAGGCCGCACGCGGTCCGCCAAGGTCCGCCGCCAGCTCGCCCACGAAGCCTATGCCGACTTGCTCCCGTCGATCCGCGACATGCGTCGGCAAGGCGCGACACTTCAAGCGATCGCCGACAAGGTGAATACCCAGGGGCACACGACGCGACGGGGCAAGAGCTGGACAGCTATGACCGTGCATCGGATTTTAGAGCTATCGCCGGTTCCGGCCTAAGCTGCGTTCTCACCGAACTGCTCCGCACGATCAATACCAATTCGGTCTAGCGCCTCCATGATCGGGGCGCGCAGGTTATTGTTCACCGTGACGCTGTGTTTCGGCGCGGGGTCAATCCGGTCGAGTAGTTCGCAGATAGCGGTGCGGTCTCCCGCGATCGCGCGATCGACGATAGTGCGGACAAGACGCTCCATCCGGGTTTCGTCGGTGTAGTCGCCGACGGGTTGACTGAGGTATTCGTATGCCAGCTCGGTGAAGGTCTTTCGCTTGGGACGGCCCGCCGGGTTTCCGCTCACACCGGGCCGCCACGCGGGGCGTAGATTGCCGTTGTTCCGCCGGTGTTTATCAGGGGTCTTTTCGGGGGGTAATTCCACCACTTCAACTCCGTTTAATCACAGCGCCCAGCCCTCAGCCTCGACGGTGAGAATTGACAGGGCGTCGAAATCGTCCGCAAGCATCCGATCATCGCCGAAAAATGCAGCGCTTTCTGCAGCGCGCGCCAAGTCGATCGCGCTGCACTTTTTCTCTAACTCGTTGACGTGCGAATCGTTATGACAGAATTGGTCGCCCGGTGTGTGGCGACTCATAATCGCTTGGTCGGGGGTTCGAATCCCTCCAGGCCCAGTTCGTCATTCCCCTCCGCCGATCCGCCGAAGGCGGACCGGCCCATAAAACCCCTTGCCGCTCTCAAAATCGCGGTTTTTTCGGGGTTTATGGTTTCCTAAGTGAGCACATTAGGTATTGCCCAAGGCCATCCGGTAGGCTTATAATGCTAGTACAGGCATAAGCGGAGCCGATCATCGAATCCGCCATTGCGGGATGGGCGGCTCGGGGGGACGTAAAGGGAGTGCGGTTAGCGGCCTCTTGGAGGGCGGAAGCGCTAATTCCACAAGATGTTCTCGATATCGCACCTCTCCCCCTACGATCGCATGGGTTGGTTCGCGCGGAAGGAGTTGTTTGGGGTGCGTTATATTCTTGACCGTCGGTGGTGCACGATCGTTCTTCTATTCGTCGTCCCGGAACTTCTCGGAGCCGACCCGAAACCCGCACAACGGCAACTCTCTACTCCGATCCTTGTCGAACCCGGGCCGCGAGAGAAGAGTGTTCTTTACGCGGACGGGTCCGAACTCGAAGTGCAGACGGAGACCGTCTGGCGGCCGATGTGCGGCAGCGACACGTCTAACGTCACGGTTGATGAACTTCGACGGATCGCACAGTTGTCCAAAGAAGCGGCGGCCGCACATCCCTGGATCGGGCAGATCCAAGGCGGTGTCGCAGTCGCCCAAGTAAGCTTCGATCTGGTCTTCAACGTAACCTCGGCGCTGCCGACCGGTGCGGCTGAGGCGCTGCTGGCCGTCGAGCAATACATCGAAGCACAGTTCAGCGATCCGGTGACAGTAGTGATCAATATCGGGTTCGCCCCGCTCGGATCGGGGATTCTTGGGTCCACAAGCAGTTCGTATACCAGCACGACCTGGCCCAACGCGCGCGCGGGCCTCCAAGCCGGTATGGACCCGGATGACACGATCCTGAACTTTCTTCCGGCCGGAAACACCATCCCCGTCCGCTACAACGGCAACACAGCCGACGTCACCAATGAGGACCGCGTGTACTTCACCCTGGCGAACTACCGTGCGACGATCGGGACGGTGTCGGGAACCGCGGCCTCGATGACCTTCAGCTCAAACTTCTCCTGGGACTACACCCCGCAGAATGGGATAGCCGGGGGTACGTACTGTTTCCAATCGGTGATTGCCCATGAAGTCGGACATGCGCTGGGATTCACCTCCGGCGCGGATTTCCGCTCCAGCGACATCGAAGCCTTGGACATTTACCGGTTCCAAAGGAGCGAGGGCAGCGGCACGGACTACAACCCCGACACCCTGGCCGAGTTCACCACCACGGCCCGCATGGTCGATCAGAACGCTCCGGGGACGGACAACGATGTCAACTCCGACCTTATTACCGTCGAGTATCAAATGTCCGACGGTTCACCCAACCAGGCCTCGCACTTCTCGGCCCAGAATCCGGGAATCTACATCATGGACCCCTCTCTCAGCTCCAGCGAGACGTTTTACCCCGACTTCTACCGCTCCGGCGATAGCAACATGTTCGACGCCATCGGCTGGGACTATCCCCCAGCCTATAAATCCTGTGCGCTAGCACTGGAACTGCAATGCAACAGTCAAAGGAGTTTTGATAACTCCAGCGTGAGCAATCCCGCGAATCCATCGTACAGCTGCGGGACCGGGGCGGCCCATAATGGGACGTTGTGGTTCCGTTTCACGGCGACGGCCGGCTCGGCCAGTATCTCCACCTGTGGAAGCGTCGCCCAAGACTCCACCCTCGCGGTCTATTCGGGTACATGCGGGGCGCTCGTGGAGATTGCGTGCAGCGAGGACGGCGGATGCGGCGCAGCGGGATTATCCTCGCTCTGTGTCACCGGGCTGACGGTCGGCAACACCTACTACGTGCAGATGTCCGCGCGGACCACGGCGGCTCGAGGGATTTACATTCTGGAGATCGGATGTTCGTGCTCGGGGTCGTGTTGTTTGCCGCCGCCCGCCGGTTGCCTAATTTCTAAGGACGATGAATGTGCGGACGTCGCAGGGTTCTGGGCCGGACCTCTGACCACCTGCGTCGGCGACAACAACAACGACGGCCGCGATGACACCTGTGAGGTCGAGCAAGCGAGGTTCAGTCAGCTTCCCACCGTGGGTGCGGAAGACATCGCATCCAACATGGATTGGGCGGACCTCGGCCCGAACCAAGTTCTGGCGGACGATTTCACGTCCGACGGCCGCCCGATCCGATCCGTCCGATGGTGGGGGAGCGAATTGAGTCCCACGGCGCCACGGGACGGATGGTTCATCAGTTTCCACGAACCGCTGGCTCTAGCGCAGCCCGCGGGGCCTGCTCTGGGGTTGTACTTCTGTGCGGCAGAACATGTCATTGTTACACAGACGCCCGTTCCGGTTTGTGATTCGCCACATGCGGTCATTGAGTATGAGGTGTCACTGGCGGACTGCTGCCTCCTCCATGCCAACTCGGACAGCCGCAGCGCGGTGGTCCCCGCGCAGGGAATGGGTTTTTTCGAGGAACTATGCTTCGACTATGAGATCGGAGTCCAAGCGGTCGTCGGGGTGCGTTACGACGAGAATCCGCCCGGCGGCGACTGCGTGCAGACGTTGACCGCCAACGCCGAGAGCGGAGACTTCTGGGGATGGCATACGACGGCCAATGCTCACGGGATCCACGCCGCGTACTCCACCGCGGTGTCGACGGCGGGTGTCGACTGGCAATACGGTCCCTGGGATCCTGTCATTGGGGCCTGCTCCATCGCAAACATGGCCTTTGAGTTGATCACCACAGCCCCCGCCGGGAGCGCCGACTTGATCCTCTGGGACAACGGCCTTCCCAATGACCGCGACGATCTGAACTCGCAATTCGGCGGACAGGTCAGCGACTGTATGACCGTCGACGACGTCAACTTCCCGAACGGCGCCGTGATTCAGGATCTTAGTTGGTTAAACGAGGAGCAGCCCGCGTTCACCTGGTCCGGACGCGTTCGCCTCGAAATTTACCCGGATACCGGCGCCGCGGCGCCCAATGGATCGGCGATGTCGGTCGGGATGTGGGTGCCCGACGACGGCGGAACGGTGACGCGTACAGCGCTTGGGGCAGGACAGTTTTACCCGCGCTATCGTTATGACGTAACCGGGCTTAACCTGACCTTACCGCCCGGAATTTGGTGGATCGGCCTGGCCACCGCGGACAGCCCCGGCGGAACGGGGCGGAGTTACTGGACGACGAGCCACTCGTCGTCGCCTACACCGCTCCTCTTTTTCGTCGGAGAGGCCTATGTCCGCGGCTCCTGCGTGGGGTCTTCCACTTTCCAACCGTGGAGCTCGTTCATCGGCGGACGCAAGTCCGACATGTCGTTCCATATCACGACTCCGAACTTCGCGGACTGCAACTGCAACGGCGTTGACGATGAGCAGGACATCACCAACCTTACAAGTACCGACTGCAACGCCAACGGCGTCCCCGACGAATGCGAACCCGATTGCAACGGCAACAGCGTTCCGGACGACTGCGATATCACCCAGGGATCGAGCGCGGACTGCCAACCGAACGGAGTTCCGGACGAATGCGAGATCCCGCCGTTGAATCCATTGAGATCCGATTGCAATAGCAACGGAATACCAGACGACTGTGATCTTGCCGATTGCACCGGTAATCCTGCATGCGACGACTGCAACGCAAATACTGTTCCCGACGGTTGCGATATTGCAGGTTGTTTGGGCGACCCCGCCTGCGGAGACTGCAACGTCAACGGCATCCCCAACGGCTGCGAAATCGCCGACTGCACTGGCGAGCCTGCCTGCGCCGACTGCAACGCCAACGGGTTGCCCGACGTATGCGACATTGTCACCTGCATGGGAGACCTCGCTTGCGCCGACTGCAACGCCAACGGCGTCCCCGACGGATGCGAACCAGATTGCAACGGCAACGGCGTTCCGGACGACTGCGATATCACCCAGGGATCGAGCAAGGACTGTCAACCGAACGGGGTCCCGGACGAATGCGACCTGCTCTTCGGCGGCTCCGTGGATGCGGACAACAACACCATTCCGGATGAATGCTGCGAACCCGTCAACCCGCCCCAAGACGGACCAGTAGCGAACCTGAAGAACCGTTTCATCTCGTTTCAGGGAAGCAACCCAGGCAAACTCACGGCCTTGCGAGTGAAGCTGACCTCTTTGCAGCATCCCGACCCGCCGAATTTACCTGGGCGCGAGCCAACCGACTTCTCCGCGTACGAAGGCGAGTATCGTTGGGTCGGTTCACCGGTCGAATACCGTGAAGGGACTGCCCCGCAACCGACCTTCATCGCCGCACGGCTGCAGTGTGCCCCGTATTACACGGATTGGTCGACAGCCGGACTGGTGAATGTCTACGGCCCGGAAATCATGCCCAGTTCGCTTTACCACGTTCAAGCGATTGAGCAGGAGTGTGACGTCAACGGCGGCGAATCCAACTATTCGGTATCGTTGACCTTGGGCACCGCCCGTTGGGGCGACGTGGTCCCGCCTTTCAGCCCACCCTCCCCGGGCCAGCCCAATGCAATTGACATCGTAGGTGTGGTGAACAAGTTAAAGGCTCTGACCGGCGCCCCGACGAAAGTGTACACCATGCTGCAACCTGCGATTGTGAATCTGGCTAACAATAACGAAATCAACGCCCTCGATATCGTGTCGGTCGTGGATGCTTTGAAGGGCTTTGCTTACCCTTACACGGGGATCGTCGCGTGCCCGCCGTGACCGCGGAAACGCAAAAAGCAGAAACCAGGCGTGTGACGGTTTGACCTCGATGAACCGAGCTTCCAACTTTGCAGTATCTTTGCGTTTCTACGGAGTCTCGATCGGTGCGTCGACGACGCGGACAGCCCGGATGTAGAGGGTCTGCTTCGGACGACTGTGGTCATCGACCGGACCCGCCATGAGGTGGTCGAGTGATTGCATCGACGCCTCCCCGGACAGTTCCCCAAAGACGGTGTAGCGACCGTCCCAATCTTTCTGCCGAGTATTGCTGATGAAGAACTGACAGCTCGCGGAGTCCTGGTCGTCGTCCAGCAAAGCCATCGACACCGTGCCCTTCTCGTGCGGGCGATTGTTGAACTCGGCCGGAATCCGCTTGCCGTCCAAGCGAATCCCCGTCCCGTCGCCACGGGGGCAGCCACCCTGGATCATGTACCCCGGTTCGACGCGATGGAAGGTCTTGCCCGTGTAGAAGCCAGACTTAGCAAGCTCCAGAAAATTGGCCACGTGCTGCGGGGCGTCGTCATAGAATAAGGAAATGGTCATCGTGCCGTCGTCCGTCACCAACTCAACCTGCTTCCGCGGGGCGATGGTCAACAATACAGTTTCGCTCATCACCCCGGCCGCATAGGGCTTCCAGGAGAGCCGAAACTGACCGGCGCCGCGAAGTGACGGAAAATACTCTCGCAAATCGAGCGTCGTTCCGACCGTACTGCGCGGGGCAAGCAGCAAAATCGGAGCTTGGGTGGGCGTGCGGTAGCCGACGGGCTGGTCCCAGTGCCGCCCCGCTTCGGTGGTCACCAGAACGCCGGAC
Organism: Phycisphaerae bacterium; assembly: GCA_020056715.1. GTDB lineage: Bacteria > Planctomycetota > Phycisphaerae > UBA1845 > UBA1845 > SBAX01. Next base: position 34,306 of record JAGVHG010000167.1, read on the forward strand.
GTTGCCCCGCCGCTGAACACATGGGCCAGCGGAAGCCCCATCTCCGGCGAGGGAATCGCAGGCTCGGAGCCTGGTACGGTCAGCGTCACCGGCTCGTTGGTCGTATTTTCGATCGAAAACTGAACCCAAATCGGGTGGTTGATGGGCACGTGCTGGGACGTAGCCCGAAGATGGGCCTGGATGCCGGGTATGGCATTATCGGCAGCCGCCGCGGCCTTGTGCCACTGCTCTAGAGCAGTGCCACCGCCAACAAGCACAGCCAGCGTTATGCCGAACGAATTCAGCCGCATCAACCGCCTACCGTCTTCGCACC
>JAGVHG010000068.1 GCA_020056715.1 Phycisphaerae bacterium
AGGGAGTGAACTCCCTGGCAACGATCGTGCGCCCTCCGGGCGGGGGAAGGGCGAAGGGTTGAAACGTTCAAGGGCTGAAGAGTTCAAGGGTTGAAGGGGAGGAAGAAACGTCAAAACGTCAAAAAGTCGAAATGAGGCACGAAGGCACGGCGGGGAAGAAGAAACGTCAAAACGTCGAAATGAGGCACGAAGGTACGGGTTTGAGAGATCAGATTTAAGAAGGGCAGGGGTTGCTAGGGATTTGAGATTTCGGATTTCATAGCCGAGCCGGTCGTCCGCCTACGGCGGACTCGCGGTTCGGATTGTCCGCGGGCTTACGCCGCGCGGCTCAGATGTCAGTTCGAATCACACCCAGCCGCGGAGCTTGCGCACTTTGGAGACACGAGGTCTACGGTCGGCCTTACGACACTAGCGGGGGCTGGACTCGAACCAGCGACCTCCGGGTTATGAGCCCGACGAGCTGCCAACTGCTCTACCCCGCAATCATGCGCTTCACGGTATCTGGCCTTGCGCAGGGTGTCAAGGGAAACGCCGAACCGCCGAAAAGTCAAAAAGTCAAAAAGTCAATACGTCAAAAAAGAGTAGCAGATGTGGGTCTGCCTGATATGCGTGTTTCGCGGCGTAGACCTCTTGAAGCATTGTTCTTGGCGTTTTGATTTTTTGACGTTTTGACGTTTCACCGCGACCATTCGCGTTATGCGGGTTTTGGTGATTGGCGGCGGCGGGCGCGAACATGTCCTGGTCGAACGATTGGCGAAGTCGCCGCGCGTTGAGCAGGTCATCTGCGCTCCCGGCAACGCGGGGACTGACGAGGTCGCCGAGAACGTGGCCATCGACGCTGGCGACAACTCGCCCGGCGGCTCACGGGCCGCCGGGCTGCTGGATGCCTTCGTCCAACTCGCCAGCGACCGCCGCGTGGACCTCACTGTCGTTGGCCCGGAAGCGCCGTTGTGTGCCGGCATCGTGGATCGCTTCCAAGCGGCGGGTCTTCGCATCTTCGGCCCCACTGCCGCCGCGGCACGCATCGAAGGCGATAAGGCCTACGCCAAGAAGTTGATGAAGCTCGCCCATGTTCCCACGGCCGAAGCGCGCATCTTCCAGCGCTTCATCGAGGCCAAGGCCTACGTTGCCACGCGTGAGACGGGCGTCGTGGTGAAGGCGGCGGGGCTAGCGGCCGGGAAGGGAGTGATGGTGTGCCCTGATTCCGCCGACGCGTTGCTGGCGTTGGAGCGCTTCATGGTGGCCCGCGAGTTCGGAGCGGCCGGCGAAACCGTCGTCGTCGAAGAACTACTGAAGGGTCCGGAGCTGTCGGTGCACGCGTTAGTCGACGGTCAAACGATCTACGTGCTCGAATCGGCCCAAGATCACAAAGCGATCGGCGACGGCGACACCGGTCCCAACACCGGCGGCATGGGTGCCTATAGCCCCGCACCCGTGGCCACGCCGGAGGTTCTTGCCGTCGTGGAGCGCGATATCCTCGTGCCCATCGTTGACGCCTTACGGAATGATGGAGCACCGTATCGCGGCGTGTTGTACGTGGGGCTGATGCTCACAGCGGGCGGACCGAAAGCGTTGGAGTTCAACTGTCGGTTCGGCGATCCGGAGACGCAGGTCATCCTCACGCGGCTGGACTCAGATCTCGTGGACCTTTTAGACGCCGTCGTCGACGGGCGGCTCGACGAGGCCGATGTCCGATGGACCTCCCAAGCGTCTGTCTGTGTGGTGATGGCTTCGAAAGGCTACCCCGGTAAGTTCGAGTCCGGCAAAGTGATCGAGGGACTTGACGTAGCGGCGAGTCTGCCCGGCGTCCAGGTCTTTCACTCCGCCACCAAACGGATCGAGCACTTAACCGTCAGCAACGGAGGTCGCGTGCTCGGCGTCACGGCGTTGGGGGACGACATCGCCGACGCTCAGCGCCGCGCCTACGCCGCGGTAGAGAGAATTCATTTCGACAACGCCTACTACCGCCGCGACATCGCCTCTAAGGCCCTATGAGTTTGCGGGCATGCCCTATCGATATAGGCTGGAAGGTCCTATAATTGTCCGCGCTCGCACGACAGTCACCGTTGTGTGTTAATCGGATGTTATCGGATCATTGGAGCGGGTGGGCGTGCTTTACTCTTCGTAAGTTGCGGCCATATTATCACAGCGGGACGATGGTAAGGGGGGTGTGAACGATCGCGGTAGACACGTCCCTGCAAGTTTCGATTTAGACTCGTCCGTAAGCTCGACGACGCTCGGTTCCGGTTGTTCGCCAGGAATGCCGGATCCACGTCAGGGACCGATGTCATACGAGTCCCAGCCGGGCGGGTTGGGGTGTCTTGTTAGATGGGGTGAAAGTAGTGCGAAACAACATGTTGCGGGCGTGGGGGTTGACCGTCGTACTTGCTGGGGCGACGGGTCCGAGCGTGACCTCGGCCGCGCCGGACGGGCCGGTCGTCCCTCGAACCTCGATCAGAGTGCTGCGCGACGTCGAGCCGACGACCACTATCGCATCCTCTACGGCATCCGTATCCGCCGTCGAGTTGCCGCAACCGTTAGATGCGTCCGAGATCATTAATCAAAGTGCGTCCGGAGGTGTGGCCGCTCCGCCTCCCGGCAGTACGCAGGTCTACAAGAACGAAATCAACCCCGTGGCGAGCTACTACGCCCCGTGCCCGAATCAACGAATGGCTGACGATCTCACGCTTGCAAACGGGGCTTGCAACGCGGTCTACTACAACTTGAACGTGTATGCGACCTCGGGTGCGTACAGCGTTCACACCGAGCTATGGACCGGCGATCCGTGTCTCGCAGGTAAATGTGTTGGAGGAGCAAATAATCTGAACGCCTGCACGAGCGACGCGGACTGTCCGGGTGGAATCTGCTCGAGGGCTATTGCAGGCACCACGCGGGACTTCGCAGTGCCAAACAATCCAGTCGCTCTGTTCCTACTGGAGGCAACGCTGGATCCGGCGATCCCTATCCCCGGGACGGTTTGGCTGGCGGCTACGTTCTCCACGAATAGCGCCGGTTGGATCATCACCGAGCAGGCGGAAATCGGATCTACCGCGAATTACTGGTCTGAAAACAACACCAGCTCTGGGTCTAGCTGTTCACCCATTGCACCGGTTTGCACCCAGTACGGTTTTACCTGCAATCCGCCCCCCTGCACGCCTCCGTATGCGGGTTTTTGGGCGAACGTCTATTGCGAAACAATCGTTCCTCCGAACGGGGCTTGCTGCGATGGGATTGCCTGTACACAGACGACGCAAGCGGCTTGCCTATCTCCAGGTGTGTGGCAGGGAGCGTTCACGACATGTCAACCGAACGCGTGTTTGACGGGTGCGTGCTGCACGGGTGTGGACTTCGAGACTTGCGCGGACACGAATGAGCCGGGCTGTCTGAGTGGGCTTTTCAGGCCGGGGACGACGTGCGCGGCCAATGCCTGCGGCCAGAACTTTGAGGTGTATCGGAATAGCTTTTCGACGGGCATCTTCGTCCCCATCGACGCGGGTCAGAAATGGGGCGACGACCTGACGATGGGAGGTGGCGCTCCGTGCCAATTGGTCGCCTACGAGGTGCTCATGGCGGGCGACACTCCGCCTGCGACGTTCAATGCTCACGTGGAACTGTGGACCAACGACGACCGCGGCACGCCGACGGTGGACGCGGACGACTCACCGCTTGCGGTCATTCCCGAGACGCAGCGGGATTTCAACGGTTTACCGGCTGATCTGACCTTCCAGCGGTTGCTCGCCGGCCCGTTTAGCACCTTGCAGTTGCCCAAGAAAGTATGGATGGTGGTGACCACCAATTCGGCCAGTGCCGGACCGATCTTCGGCGGGAACGCGGATGTGGGGTTCAGTCAGGACGAGTTCCGGATCTTCAACCACTCCAGTGCGCCCAACGCATGGTCGCCGGATTTATTCGACTTTGGAGGATTTGATCCGACGAATTGTCCGGGCGCGAACTGCGTTCCGGCGGGGAGCTTCCGGGCGATCGTGTGGTGCGCGGGTGCGCCGCCGACGGGGGCGTGCTGCAATGAACTCAACGGTACATGCTTGGACGGCGTTCTGTCGACGGCCTGCGAGGGAAGATGGAAGCAGGACGTGACGTGTGAATTCAATCCGTTCGTACCGCCCTGCGGCGAACGCGCCTGCTGTTATCCCAACCCCATCAACCCCAACGCAGTGGTGTGCCAGGATCTGACACCCGAGGAGTGTACCGCCAGCGAGGGTTCTTCGGCGCCGGGTCTCTTCTGCGTGGACGTGACCTGTCCCATGCCTGCGTGCATTAACCGCGTGGGGGAGTGCTTCGTACAGCACGGCACCACCGGATGCGACAACGCCTTCTGTTGCGAGAAGGTGTGTACCGCGGATCCGACCTGCTGCTCGACGGATTGGGACTCGGCCTGTGTGGACCGGGCACGAACCCTGTGTTCGTTGGACCAATGTACCGATGCCCTGCCCATCTCCGGCGCGGGGGTATTTCCATTTGACAACAGGACCGCGACGACCGATGGTCCGGTCCACGCGGCCTGCGCCACCATCGACGGACCCGACAAACAGGTCCAAAAAGACGTCTGGTACTGCTGGACGGCCTCGTGCACGGACACGGTTTTCGTGCGGACCTGCGGGCAGACCACGGTGGACACCAAGCTCGCGGTGTACGATGGGTGTGCTTGTCCGCCCACCGACGCGGCGTTGCTGGATTGCGGCGACGACCGCTGCGGAGCACAGTCCACGGCGGTATTTCACGCCGTGGCCGGGCGGAGCTATCTGATCCGGTTGGGGAACTATCCAAGGACGCTGCCCGGAACGGGCTCGTTCACCATTAGTTGCGGGCCGCCGAATCAACTGGCCTGCCCAGGAACGGGTGGCTGCTGTACCGCCGAGATTCCGCCAGTACGAGGATGTGTTGACGAAGCCTGTTGCGAACGGGTTTGCGGATGCGACTCCTTCTGTTGTGACACGGAATGGGATGAGGGCTGCGTGGCCGGGGGATATCAAAACAACGGCTGTGGAGCGGATGTGTTGTGCCCGGTGCCGTGCGGAAACTGCCCCGCGGGTACGGTCACGTTCAACAGTCCGCCGCCGGGGATTCTCGACGCCGGCCGGCCCTATCCGCCCACCGATGCAACGCAGTTACTGGGGATCCAGACCATTCAGGTTACCGCCCCCACGGGGGCCAATCTGCTCGGGTGCTGGTCGGTTTGTGAGACGGCGAGCAACGGCCCCGCGAACGGGATCGCGGGTATAACGGACAACGGCGGTGGGCAGTTTACGATTCAGCTCGCCCGCCCCATCACGCTCGGGGCCGTCACCAAACTTACATACAAGGGCAACAGCCCCTACGACATCGCCCACTACATCGCTCATCCCGCGAACCTAAACGTCGACGGATATGCCAACGTGACGGATGTCCTGGCGTTGGTCAACGCCCTCGATGGAAGCGCGCCGCTGCCGGTGGGGCTTCTTAGCGGAGACGTGGACCGCAGTGGCGCCGTCACCGCGGCGGATATTTTGGATCTGGTCGGCCTGCTGAACGGTGAAGGGGCCTACACGATCTGGAACAACTCGCCCAAACCAGTGCCAAACGTGAACTGCCCGTAGATACGGATTTACGATTGACGATTGAATGTACCGACGGTTGCGGGCTAATCGACCATTCCATCCACTGTGGACGAGTTGAACAGTTCTTCGTACATCAACCGATTGTTCTTGCTGCCGGAATAGCCCGGGTTCTCCGGGTCGTAATAGTACAACGTTTCATCTTGGGTAATTGAGTCAATTTTCAACGTCCGGTTGCCGCCGGTGAAACTGGCAGACCACAAAAACTACCCCCAAGGGGATTCGAACCCCTGTGTGAATCGGCGCAAGCAGCGATTCGACAAGCAGTTACGGAAAGCGGCGAAAGTATCTTGGCGTTCTGCTTGGCGCTCTAGGCTCGCATGGCGCAAGAGGATGCACCGTCGTTCCTCTGCCGTCGTGCATCATTCCGGCGATGGCAAACTGCTGATCGGAGTCGGCGCAGTTTTGTCGGCCTGCGCACCCTTCGCTTCGCCGGGGCGAGGCGCTGTCCGATCGGCGGCTTTTCCCCGCAGCGTTGGCGCACTGTTGCCGTCCGACACTATATGCTGGAAGACGGTGCGGTGCGGGAAGGGAATTTCGATGCCCAGTTCATCGAATTTCTTCTTGATCCGCCGGTTAAGCTCGCGTTTGACCACCCAGCGCTTGAGCGGGCGAGTCTTGACTACGAAGCAGATCTTGACGGCGGAATCGTCAAAGGCGTTTACGCCCAGCATCTCAGGCTCGTCGAGAATCAGGTCGCGGAAATCCGAATCGCGGCGCATTTCCCTGGCGAGATCCATCAACACCTTCATCACGTGATCCACGTCTTCTTTGTAGGCCACGCCTATTTCGAAAAACACCCGCGACCAGCCGTGCGTCAAATTGCTAACTGTGCTGATCTGTCCGTGCGGAACGAAGTGCACCGTTCCTCTAATATCGCGCAACACCGTGATCCGCAGCGTAATCCGCTCCACTTGCCCAGTGATCTCGCCGATCTTGACGACATCGTTCATCCTATACTGGTTCTCCATGAGGATCATAAAGCCCGAAAAGTAGTCGCGGATCAGATTCTGCGCGCCGAACGCGAAGGCCAAGCCGACCACGCCCGCGGCCCCGACCAGCGGCACGATGTTCACCCCGAACTCCGCGACGATCGTGAGAAAGGCCCCCGCGACGACCAGCACGGTGGTGGCGTTGCGAAAGACCCCGATCAGCGTTCGAGCGCGGTTCTCCCGATCCTCGTGTGAACCAGTTACTCCATGGCGGGCGAGAAGGGCTACCAGCCGATGCTCTAAAACCTTCGATAGCCAAAGCAGAATGACCGTCGCGATCAGCGTGAAAACGATTCGTGGGCCATGGTCAATCAACCATTGCAGAATGTTCTGAAGCCTATAAGGGTTCTTGAGCTCCGCAACCTTCATCACCGCCGCCGCGGCGTCCTGGGTTTTCGCCTGCGCCTCCCTCAATGCTGCGATCTGCTCGGTCTGCAGGCCGGTCAACTCCGATTGACGAAGGTCGATTCGCTCAGAGCGATCGCGAATTTCGGCCTCGGTATCGCTGACCCGCTTCTCGGCCTCGGTGATTTGCTGGCGCAAGTCCTTGAGCTGCACCCATGTCGACCCTTCGACCCACTTCTTTTCCAAATCGGCGTTGAGTGACTGGAGCGTGTCCCGCGCGTTGTCCGCCTTTTGCTTGGCGGTCTTGAGCAGCTCGCGTTCGATGTCGATTGCCTTGCGGATCGATTCGAGGCGTCCGGTAAGCGACTGAGCTTGCTGGTTGGCTTCCTCTGCGTCCGCCTGTTTCGTGGTTGCCTCTTCCTGGGCCTTGACCAGTTTTTTGTCAGGCATCGCCGCCGCGCCTGTCGCGGGGGGAATCGTCGCATCCGGGACTGGTCCGCCGGCGGTCGTGGGCGTCGCAACTGGCGCTGGCAGGGTGAGCACGGGTTGAACGGCCGCTACTGGAGACGCAGGTTGCGAGGCGGCATCCGCCGGCGAAGGAGCAGGCGGTTGTGTCGCGCTGACGGCCGGCGGCGACGTTGCCGGCTTGGGATTCTGCAAGCCCAAGAGCTTGTTCAGCGCGTCCTGATCTTGCTGATAGATTTGTCCGAGCGTCGTTATTTGTTCCTGAAAACCCTTCTGCTCCTTGATGGCGAGGTCGAAGCGCTCGCGGGCCAGCGTCCGACGCTTTTCGAGGTCGGACAAGTCAGAATCGATCGCCGCGGCTTGCTGGGAATCGCCCGCGTCCTTGAGCTTCTGTGATTCTCTGCGTTTGTCTTCGCATTTGCGGTCGATCTCGGTGAACTCAGTCTCGGCCTTTTTGTATTCGCTCTTGGGGTCGTTTATCTTAGCCCGCATGTCGTCGAGCTGTTTCTGCGTCTCGTCGAGTAAGCGTTGAAGGCGGGCAATGCGCTCGGCTTTGCTCAATTCCTCGGATGCGGAGGATGATGGGGGTGTGGGCTTAGGCGGCTCGTTCTCTTTCGACCCGGTGATGCCCGGGAGTTGTTTCGTCGGCGGCGACTGGGCAAGCGAGTCCGCCTGGCCGAATCTGAGCAAAACGGAGAGTAGTGTGATAACGCCCACGTGAATCATTCGCACCATAATTGAAGGCCTTCCCCGAGCAAGACACGAACCAATCAGAATCGCTAGCGCTCGAATCAGAGGGCAATTACATTATGCGACACGCGCCGCCCAAGACTTGCCATCTGGCGATCCTATCTATATCCCCAGAGGCCCACCTGTCAACCGGGATTCACCATTTGGCCAGTACGTGGACGACGTTCGTGCGCCAACGTGGAATCATACTGGGACAAGCCACCGGATACAAAGTTCCTTTCCATCGTTCGCGCCGATTTCTTCGGCCTTTCGCCGCGTTTGCGACTGGAGCGAGCAAGCATTTTTACCTGGAGCACCCGTTGGCTAGTTTTGGGCGTACTATCGCCACCCTTGTTTCCTTCTTTCGCCGGATCGCAGCCTCGCCGAATGCTTAACCACGTTGCAGCGCGGAGACCGAATGGATTGCGTCCAACTTTTTGTTCAAGCATCCGAACCTTGTCACCGCACCGAGTCGAACAGCGGTTAGCCTCCTAACGGCAATCAAAGGGGACGACGTGGGCCGGGTGGCCGATATTAATGCGCTGCGCGTGACGTTCGCTACGATGCTGCTGCGATCGGGCGTTGACGTGCGGACCGCGAAAGATCTGATGCGTCACGCGACGATCAATATGACCGCCGATGTGCACGCCTGTACACTTTGCGGATCGCTCAACGAAGCAATCAAGCGACTGCCGGACCTCTCCACCCCGCAGACCGAACAGCTCCGCGCGACCGGCTCGGAAAACGCCGATCTGCAACCTACGAAAAAGACCGGGACTTACGACGCTCCGCTGCGAACTTCAATGCATGAAAACGCGGGCTGTTTCCAACCCGCAAAACTACCCCCAAGGGGATTCGAACCCCTGTCGCCGGCGTGAAAAGCCGGTGTCCTAGGCCTCTAGACGATGGGGGCCGGTGCGCGTAGACGGTCGATGTCAGCACCGTCATACGAGCCGACCAAGGAGGGAGGGTCCACGCCCGTGAGCGTTGTGGCGAGGACGCAACCGATTGGCCGAAACCGCGGTGGACACTGTAGCCGCGACGCCCCGGACGGTCAACGCCGCGAAGGTCGAAGGCGGCGTCAAATCCCATGCACACCGGTTCTCCGATGAGCGAAACTGTGATAGGACACAGTGGATTCCCATGGTCGCTGAGTCCGCTGGGTATTCGACAGCGGCCGATCCGCCTGCGGCGGACGTGATCGTTTTCGTTTGGGAGGCTTACATGCGGCGAGACTTTTGGAGTACTTCGCGGTGCGCTGCTGGTGCGAGAATCCGTTCTCGCACCCACTCTGGTGGGTCCGCCTTCGGCGGATTCCCGCGAGTTTGCAGGATGTGAATCCCGCGAACGGTGCGTGCGAGATCGGAATCTCGTACGAGCGGGCAGTTGTGCGTCCCATGACCGCCCGTGGCGATCAGTTCTCGCGTTCACCTTCCTGGGCCAGGATTTCCTCGATGTCGATGTCTTCCACGAAGAAGCCGTAGTCGATTCGCTTGAGGACGTATTCGATCCAGGAATCGAAAGCCTTCTTCTGCCGCTCGGCGGATTCTCGGGAAGAGGCCTGTGAACCCGGCGCACCGCCGCCGCGCGGACGAATGAAGTCCTGGATCTTCCCGCCGAGCCGCCGGAACTCGCCCGAGGACGCAGTCTGACCGATCTTCCACATCCGTAGCATGAGATCCTCGGGTACGGTTCCGAGGAAGACTCCGGCCAGGGAGATATTCTCCTCGTTGTTCTTGATAATGTTGGCGAGGCGGACGAAATCGTTTTTCTTGTCCCCGTCGATGGAACGCAGTTCGCGGATCACTGTGCGCACCCGCAGGACCTGATCCTTGGCGATTTCAGTTCCCGCGTCGGCGAACACCGCGCGGTCGCTGAGCGGTTTCCCGTTAAACTGCCCGTTCTCGTATTTTTTCAACACCGCCGCATAGGCGTTCGCGAACACCGCGGCGTTCTTGTCCTCGGAGTGCGTCACCATGCGGAAACCCTTGAGCGCCTCCGCGTACTTGCCGGCCCGTAGCAACTCCACTGAATCCAAGAGCTTGAGGCGGTCCTTCTCGAGCGTAGGCATCTTGGTGTAGACGTTCTTGTCGAGCAGCTTGTCCAGCGCCGCTCGGGCGGGTTCCGGAGCGCTGGATTCGAGCGTCTGCGCGATGCGCCGGAAATCCGCCCGGTCGCTGACCAGCTTGCCCAGCCCCAGCCCGCCCAGCTCGCGGCCGGTGAGGAAGCGCGATTCGACGTAACCCTGTTTCAGGCTGCTGAGCGCGATCTCGACCGGCGTCCCGGTAGCGGCGATCATGGCCCGGAACGCGACTGGCTCGAACTTCCCCGTCATCCGACGGTCGTCACGAAGGGTGATGACCTGGTTGTCACTGGAATCGGATTCGATGCGGTCGATGTTCTCGAGACTGATGTCCACCGTGCCCGCGGCGCCGGTGAACTTGGCCGCACCATCGATGTTGGAGAGAAGCAGGCGGCAGAGGTTGCCGTCCACTACGCTCACCTTCCCGGTGACGGGCTTGGCGGCGCTGCCCTCGGTGCGGAAACTGATCACGCTGACGTCCGCGTATTTCACGTCGATCGCCCGCCCGCCGTCCGGCTCGAACGGGAAAGTCGGGTCGATCTTGGAGACACTGATGCGGTTCCCGCCCTCCAGGTGCACCGTCGTGGTGCCATCGCCGGTCATCAAGTAGGCAATGGCGTTGGTCGGCACCGTAAGGTTTCCCAATTCCGTCTCCAGCTTGATCTCCTTGGACACGAAGCGACCGTAGACGCGATCGCCGTTGGCGAAGAACAACACCTCCGAGGCCGCCCGACGGTCGAACTCGGGCAGGTCGATGCGTTCGCCCTGCTCGGAGAGGAAATTAAGAAATGGTGTGAAGTCGGTTCCCGGGGGGATCTTCTTGAGCTTGTAGGCGTTGCGGATCATCTCCGCGGTCAACGCCGCGGGAACCAACGCCACCTCTCGAGCCCCGCCCTGGTCCTCGCGTCCCGGCGCGGACGTCATGAGCGTGGCCGTACCCACCACCCGTCCGTCCTGATCGACCTGCGGTCCGCCGCTGTTCCCTGGACGGGCGATCACGTCCGTATAGACCCTTCGGATTCTTCCGCCCGGGCTACGCGGTTGGGCGATGAGGTTGCCGGGATCGATCTGGACCGCCGGGGCCTTCTCCTTGGTCCCCTGCGCTTCCGCGCCCGGAAAGCCTGCGCCCCAAACGTTCATTCGCTCGTGCAGTTTGGACTCCGGCTGGAGCGGCAAGTAATGCGGCGTATGCAACACCTTGCCGTCTTTCTCATACGCTTGTACGACGGCTTGGTCGGCTTGCTCGTTCTGATAGACCACCGTGGCGTCGTAGCTCTTCTCCTGCGGTGTTCCCGAATCAGTGGTGACGGTCCATGACAATTTTCCGCCCTTGTAATGGAAGCTCTGCTTCTCCGCCGGGTCCTTGACGTCGTAGGGGTCGTGCGTAGGATCCACCACGTGGTTGTTGGTGATCAACAGACCCGTCCCGTTGACGAAGTACCCCGAACCCGCGCCCAGGTATGTGTCATTCTTGGTTTTCTTGGACTGGAAGGTACGGACGAAGAGCGTGGCGTGCCGAACACGTTCCTCGACCTTCGGTTTGAGCTGCTCCTCGGCCTGGACGGCACAGGGTGACATGGAGACGACCGTCATCATCAGTCCCACCCACAAGACCCGGCGCCCCGACCTGCGACGGACAGAGGACTGGTTGCGGAAACGGATCGATCGCTGCTCGGATACGGGGCGCATCGCCAATGCCGACTCTCTCATGATCATCAACTCCTGACCCCTGCGGTCATTCCTGTCTTCAAGCGGCGCATCCGTGCCGGTGGTGAACCCTTTGACCGACATTTCCCATTTGGCCCTCGTATTCACGACGCCGGCAGGCCAGCGAGATATCATACCGGGACGAAGCTGGGATTCAAAACCATCCCCAACGCCGGTTTCTCACAGGCTTTCGCGGCATTTTTGAGCGGCGCGATCAAGCGACGCTTTATCGGGAACGCCCAGGACATCGACTTCCCCCTGTCCCTTGTCGCCCTCGAACCTGTCGAGGTACAGAACCTGCGCGTGGCGCCGATCAAGTCCTTCTCAGAGAAGCCGGTAGTCGCCAAGGCCGACAACAAGGAGGATGACCCCTCCTCTCGGCGCGGCGCACGTCCAGACCGCCGCCCGCGCGACGAGAAAAAAGGACCCTGACGGAGTGCCCGCCGCGGCGGGCTGTGTCAGCAGTGGTCCGCCGGTCGGCGGATGCCGCTGATTACTCCGCGCACACATTCATTGCGTTTGCGGTAGCTTCCTCGCCGAACGACTCACGGGTCGTTCGGCTGACGCGTTCGCAGCAATGTTCCCCGGATTTCGACCCGTGCGCGTTCTCCGGCGTTTGCACCCGCGACTCAGCTTTATCGAGCACGAGAGCTGCGGGCGCCGTTCGTCGGCGTTTCCGGGTGATGAGCACGACCGCCGTAACGATCACCGCCGCCGCGACCATCGTTCGCGGTGTCAGCGGCTCGCCCGCGAATACGAAACCCAAGGCTACGGCTACCACGGGGTTTACAAAGGCATAGGTCGAGACCTTCGCCGGCGTGCTCACGCGCAGCAGCCACACATACGCGCTGAACGCCACTAGCGATCCGAAGACCGTCAAATATCCCAATGAAATCATGGATCGCAGCGAGACATTTTCCAGATCAAGCCTGGCCCCCTCGCCGCTCACCGCGCCCGATAGAAGCAGCAGCACGCCGCCGCACAACATTTGCATGGCCGTCACCATCAGCGGCGATTTTGGCAGCGGCGCGTGCCGGGAATAGATTGACCCGATCGCCCACGACAGAGAGGCCGCAATCAGCACAATGGCCCCCATGCGATTCATTGGAGCGCCGCCCGCAAGATTCTCCGAACCTATGAGAATGATGACGCCCAACAGGCCCAGCACGACTCCACCAATTTCCATGATCCCAGGTCGCACTCCCTCGCGCCGGAACCAATTCAACAACACCATCCAGATGGGGACGGTGGTGACGAGCAACGCCGCAAGCCCTGATGGCACCGTCTGCTCCGCCCAACATACGCCTCCGTTGCCGATCAGGAGTAGCAGCGCGCCAATGATCGCCGCCGAACGCCAATGAATCCGCTGCGGACGCGCGGTCCCGGTGGCACGGAGCACGGCGTAGAGGAGCGCCCCCGCCAACGTGTGTCGTGCCCCGGCCATCAGCAGCGGCGGCAGCGACTCTAGCGCGTAGCGAATGGCCAGGTACGTCGAACCCCAGATGATGTAGATCGACGCGAAGGCCGCGATGACGCCCATTCTTGACGGTTCTTGTTTTACGCTCGCGCTGATCATGAAACCTCCTCCACTTTCACGGCTTCGTTGAGATTGATCACGGTCGTTTCCTTAACCGTGTCCAGCACGATCGTCGTTCGTGTGGATCGGACGCACTCGATGGCGCTCACCCGATCGCGCAACAGCGACCCCAGCGCGGCCGTGTCCCGCGTCCGCACTTTCACCAGGAAGCAATCCTCCCCGGCGATGTGATGGACCTCTTGGACTTCAGGGATGGCCGCGATCTTGGCGGCCGTCTCCGCCTGCCACGAGGCGCATTCGGTCCGCACCAGCACATACGCCAGCAACCCCTGGCCAAGCGCTTGCGGGTCGAGTTGAGCGGAGTACGCTTTGATGACCCCGCGCTCCTCCAGCTTGCGAATTCGCTCCAAGACCGCCGATGGTGCCATCTCCACCTGACGGGCGATTTCCGCGTTCGAAACCCGCCCGTTAGCCTGCAACATCATCAAAATCGTGCGATCCACTCCGTCGATCATTCTGATAAACTCCACATATAACGAATATCTACTACACAAATTGGCATCTGTCAAGATGAACGTTCTGTAAAAATTGAAATGATCGGCATAAAGCATAAACACATTTATTTGTAGTTTATCGAGAACCCCTCTCCCCCACTGGGGGAGAGGGTAGGGTGAGGGGGTTTTCGGATGCACTCCTATTGCAACCAAGGTTCTCGTCAAAGACCGACTGGTTCTTGCCCTTGGTTTAGGGTTGCGCTTCGCGGGGCGATAGAGTCTGCGTCATTCTTGGAGCTTTGGAGTAGGTTGCGTGAGTGTCGGTGCAGTTCCCAAAACGATCGAGTGGATCGGCGGTCTTGAAGGTCACGTGGTGATGATCGACCAGACACGTCTGCCCTCCGAACTCGTGATGCTCGAATGCCGCGATGTGCAAACCATGTGGCACGCCATCCGGCAGCTGAGCGTCCGCGGAGCGCCGGCCATCGGCATCGCCGCCGCCATGGGCGCTGTCCTCGGAGTCCGCGACTGCGGCGGCCTCGATCGCGACGGGTTCTTGAAGAAGCTCGAGGAGGTCTGCGAGTACCTGGCCTCGTCTCGTCCGACCGCGGTCAATCTGCGCTGGGCGCTCGACCGACTGCGCCGCCGCGCGTCGGTGTACACCTCGCCGCGGGACTCACGGGTCCCGCGGCTGACGCCCGGTCACGATCCCACGGAAATCAAACAAGCCCTGTTCGAAGAGGCCAAGCGCATCCGCGACGAAGACGAGGCCATGTGCCGTGCCATCGGACGCTTCGGCGAACCGCTGATAAGGCCCGGTTCCGGCGTGCTCACCCATTGCAACGCCGGCGGTCTGGCGACGGCCTGCTGGGGTACCGCTCTCGCGCCGCTTTACGCCGCCCACGGGCTGGGCCGTTCGTTCCACGTCTTCGCGGGCGAGACCCGCCCGCTTCTCCAGGGATCAAGGCTGACCGCCTGGGAGCTACAACAAGCCGGTATCGGCGTCACCCTGTTGTGCGACAGCATGGTCGGGTCGCTGATGAAATCCGGTCGGGTCGATCTAGTCATCACTGGGGCCGATCGCATCGCCGCCAACGGTGACACCGCCAACAAGATCGGTACTTACGCGATAGCCGTATTGGCCAAGGCTCACGGAATCCCGTTTTACATAGCGGCCCCGAGCAGCACCTTTGACCTGGCGACTCCGGACGGTTCTCGGATACCCATCGAAGAGCGCGACCCGGACGAGATCCGCCGCGGCTTCGGCCCGCTGACCGCCCCGCCCGACGTGAAATGCTATTGCCCCGCTTTCGACGTAACCCCGGCCAAGCTAATCCGCGGCATCATCACTGAACGGGGGATCATCCAACCGGTCACAAAGAGCCGAATCGCTTCGATCCTGCGAGAATGGCCGATACTGCCCCGGAACCGAGCCGCCAAATTGAAATCGTGTACCCCCTCATTGGGCGAGTAAACTCCTTGAAATCAAGGCGTTATAGCCTTGGAATGTTTCGTTAGACGTGCACAGAGCCGCGGGTGCGAGCCCGCGGATCCGCCTACGGCGGATCACCAGGCTTGCGCCTTGCGCTCTGAACGGCGGGTTACTTCTTGTGTCCCTCGCCGATGTTGGCGAAGAAGGACTGGGCGCCTTTGGCGATTTCTTCGAGCGTTAGATCCTGCTTGTGCGTCGCTAGGGACCACTCGTGGCCGAACGGGTCGGTCACCCTGCCGTAGCGATCACCCCAAAAGGTGACCATCACCGGCATCGACACCGTCGCCCCGGCATCGACCGCGCGTTTGAAAGCCTGGTCCACGTCTTTCACATACAAGTGCAGGGCGATGGAAGTGCCCTTCAGTTGCTGCGGCGAAACCCAACGCTGCATCTGCGGGAACTCGTCGCCGAGCATGACGATCGAGTCGCCGATCTTGAGCTGCGCGTGCATGACGAACTTGCCATCCGGTCCCGGCAATCGGGCGATCTCTTCGGCCCCAAACGCCTTCTTGTAGAACTCGATCGCCTTGGCTGCTTCGCGCACCACCAAGTGCGGCGTGACGGCGTGATATCCATCCGGGATCGGTTTTGCTTGCTTGGGCATCACTGGCTCCTTTCGTAAACGACCCGAAGCATTCACGGTTTATTTTTTCGCCTGTCGCTGCTGCGGAAAAATGGGCGAATGAGCGAATAATACCCCTCCGTGCAAATTCTGCATAGGGGCGGTGTTTCTGGTATACTCGTCGCTCCGGCTCACACTACCGGACAGGCCGGGCCGGGCTGTCCGTCGCCGGGGTTGCATTGTAGCGGCATGGGGAACCTCAGTGGAACAGGTCTAGCTATACAGCACAAAGGAAACGGAAATGAGCAAGCACACAAGGATCAGCAGGGTGATCGGTTTGGTGGCAGCGGTCGTCGGAGCGACACCGGCCTTCGGAACGTTCCACCTGATGCAAATCGAACAGGTAATCGGCGGGGTCAACGGCGACATGACCGCGCAGGCGATCCAGCTACGCATGCGCTCGAGTTCGCAGAATTTCGTGTCGGCCGCACAAGTCTGTGTTGAAGACGCCGCGGGAGCGAACCCGATCCTGCTCGTCGACATGACCACCGACGTTGCCGTCGGGTTGGCCGGTCGAAGGGTGCTCATTGCCAGTAGTAGCTTTCTCACTCAGACCGGTCCAACCACCGTCCCTGACTTCGTCATGACGAATCTCATTCCTCCGAGCTACCTGGCCGCGGGCACTCTCACTTTCCGCCAAGACGGCGGCACTCCGTGTACGGGCACGATCTATTGGCGGCTGAGCTGGGGTGGCGCGGGCTACACGGGGTCTGGATCGGTAACGGCGGTTCCTATCGGCAACGACGATAACGGAAATGCGAATCCTCCGTTTGCGGGATCGCTTCCCTCGACGAGTTTGCAGGCGTTGCAGTTCACCGGGACCGCTACGGCTACGAGCACGAACAACGCGGCTCAATACGCGGTCACGGCCGGGGCCGCGGTTTTCACCAACAACGCCAATACGAGCTTCACGGTCACGGGGCCGACGCCGACCGGCGCGTGCTGCGATGACTCGACCGGAACGTGCACCGGGGCCGTAACGCAGAGTACTTGCGAAGGCAGCGCCCGACGTTACGGTGGGAACACTTCGACGTGCGGGAACATTGATCCGCCGTGCGTCCCACCGCCTCCACCCCCCATTCACATCACCCTGGAACTCATCGCCGGTGTAAGCCAAACAGCGGCCGGCCCCACGTTGGCGTCTCCGCTGGGGATCATCGACGCCGGCGACGGGACCGGAAGGCTCTTCATCCACGACCAGGCCGGTCAAATCCGCGTGATCGACGCCGGAGGAAACCTCTTGCCCGATCCGTTCCTCGACATCTCCGCGTTGCTGCCGCCCCTGGGTATCGACTTCGGCGGCGGAATTGTCTATGACGAACGAGGCCTACTGGGCTTGGCGTTCCACCCCAACTACGCAAACAACGGAAAGTTTTACGTTCGCTACAGCAAACCGCGTACGAGCACCGGCTCCGAACCATGCGATCTCCTCCTCCCTGTCCTGCCTCCCAGGTGCCACGAGGAGGTTTTGGCGCAGTACACGGTGCTCGGAAATCCGTTAACCAGCAACACCGCTGACGCGACTTCGGAGGTCATTCTTTTCCGTTGGGACAAACCGCAGTTCAACCACAATGCCGGCCACATCGAGTTCGGTCCCGACGGTTTCCTGTACATCTCAACAGGCGACGGCGGCGGCGCGAACGACGGGTTGGCCGATGGAGATCCGCCGGGCTCAGCGCCCACCCACGGACCCTTCGGTAACGGCCAAAACATCGAGACCGCGCTTGGGAAGATGATCCGCATCGATGTCGACGGAACCGACGGACCGGGCGGTCTCTACGGCATTCCGCCCACCAACCCATTCGTCGGCGTGCCCGGTCTGGATGAAATCTACGCCTACGGCTTCCGCAACCCTTTCCGATTTTCCTTCGACGACGACCTCGGCGGCGATAACAGCCTCTACGTAGCCGATGTCGGCCAGGATCTCTACGAGGAAGTCGACAGTGTCGTAAACGGCGGCAACTACGGCTGGGTAATCCGGGAAGGTCTCCACTGCTTTGATCCCTTCAATCCCTCCACCCCGCCCGTGTCGTGCCCGACCACCGGGGCCATGGGTGAACCGCTGATCGATCCGATCAGTGAATACACCCACGCAGAGGGCGGCTTGGCGATCGTCGGCGGATACGTCTACCGCGGCGCGGCTTACCCTCAGCTACAAGGCAAGTACGTCTACGGCGACTTCAGCGCCAACTTTGGTCCGACGGGGCGGTTGTACTACTTCGACCTCACCGGACCAGACGCGTTCGTCCGCAGGGAGTTCTTCCTCGCCCCAAGTGGGGCCCTCTTCGGCCAGTTCCTGAAGGGTCTCGGGCGGGATGCCGATGGCGAGATTTATGTCGCTGCATCGGACGTGCTCGGGCCGAGCGGTACAACGGGAGTCATCTACAAGATCGTTCCGCCGCCGAACGACATCATTTGGGATCCGACGGCGAATCCAACGCCATGGCCGAACATTAACCCCTTGGCGACCTCCCGATCCCTGAGGTTCACGGTGACGGGAGAGGCGGGGCCGTCCAAGCCGGAGGCCATCAAGATTACGATGGTCGATCTACAGCACCCGAAACCGGCCAACCTGCCGGCGCAAGCGCCGTCGAACTTTACA
>JAGVHG010000130.1 GCA_020056715.1 Phycisphaerae bacterium
GAATCGCGAAGCGAACGGCTCAAGCGTCTTCGCCCGACCCTGACCCCATAGCCAGATGTCCGTCGCCGGGTTCTCCCCGAGGTCACGGCGGACGAGATTAACCTCGTGCTCGGCGAGTAGCCGATGGGCCTCGTCCATGATCGCTTGAATGCGCTCCGACCCCGTTCCCCGCGGCCAATGCTGGGCCACCGGCCGATCCGGGATATCATGCGGCGGCGTGCTCTGTAACTCCATCTCCGAAGCGTCCGCCGCCACCATCAAGCTGCGATAGGAAACCCCCGAGAAAAAACGACAACCCCTTCCGGCCAACGATTGGTTTAGGTTGGCGATGAGGCGGTCCGCTTCCGCCTGCGAGATGTGCCCCGCGGTATAGTCCGTCATCACCTCATCGACGATGGTGACAAAGTTGCAGCGGAAGATAAGTTCATCCGCTTGTGCGGCGATTCCCCGCGCCGCAGCCTCCAACGGGGCACGGCCGGAGTAGTCGATACGCGGGTCGTAGCCGAGCAATGAAAGCGTCGCCACGTCGCTGTGCGGCGCGAACCCACGCGGCACGGTCACCACGCACCCCTGCCGCCCGTGGACCGCGATCCAATCCATGTTGGGCTTCTTAGCCGCCTGTAGCGGCGTCCGCCCCGCCAATTCCTCGACGGGCTCGTCCGCGGCACCGTCCGGCAACACGATCGCGTATTTCACCGCCTGCAAGCTCCTCCGTACCCGTGGGATCCCGAGTCGTTGCCGAAAGATCGGGACCGAAGGGTACTACCACCGCTCCGAAATCGACTTCGCTTGGAGGAAGAGTTGTAAGTAATCCCGCCCGCCGGTCTTGGAGTCCGTCCCGGACATGTTGAACCCGCCAAAGGGCTGAACGTCCACCAACGCCCCCGTACACTTGCGATTCAGGTAT
The DNA here is from genome assembly GCA_020056715.1 of Phycisphaerae bacterium. Taxonomy (GTDB): domain Bacteria; phylum Planctomycetota; class Phycisphaerae; order UBA1845; family UBA1845; genus SBAX01. The sequence goes on from JAGVHG010000130.1 coordinate 908, forward strand.
AGGTTTCCGACGTGCAACTCCTGCCGCGCCCGCTCCAATCGCAAACGATCGCGGGAGAACAACGCACCGGTCAGGCCGTATTGCGTACCATTGGCGATTTCCAAGCCTTCATCGAAGTCTTTCGCTTTGATCACCGCCAGCACCGGCCCGAAGATTTCCTCCTGCGCGATCCGCGCACTCGGGGCCACGTCCGCGATGATCGTGGGCGGAACAAAATATCCTTGCGCAGGCGCCTTGCCGTCCGCGAGCACCGCCCGCCCCTCGCTTCGCCCGATGCGAATGTACTCATTGATCTTCTTGTGGGCCGACTCGTCGATCACCGCTCCTATGAAGAAATTGTCCGGCGTGATCGTATCGCCGATGGTCAGTTCCCGCGTTCGGGCCACGACGCGGTCGAGCAGATCGTTATAGATGTCCTGGTGGGCGATTAAGCGGCTGCACGCCGAGCATTTCTGCCCCTGGAACCCGAACGCCGCGGCGACCGCGCCCTCCGCCGCCGCGGCCACGTCCGCCGTCTCATCGACGACGATGCAGTCCTTCCCGCCCATTTCCAATACCGTCCGTTTGAGCCAGATTTGCCCGGACCCAACCTTCGCCGCCTTTTCGAAGATGCTGGTTCCCACCTCCCGCGATCCGGTGAACGACACGAACCGTGTCAACGGGTGGCACACCAGGGCGTCGCCCATGCTCCCGCCGGGACCGGGTACAAAGTTGAGCACCTCCGGTGGCAACCCGGCCTCGTGCAAGATTTCCACCAGCAACGATGCCATCACCGGCGAGGTGCTCGCGGGCTTCAGGCAAACCGTGTTCCCCGTGACCAGTGCCGCCGAAGTCATCCCCGTGCAGATCGCCAGCGGAAAATTCCACGGCGGAATGACCACGCCGACTCCCAGCGGAATATAGCGGACTTCGTTTTCCTCCCCCGGATAAGGCGTGGTTGGATGCGATCCGCCCAGCCGGATCATCTCCCGTCCGTAGAACTCCAGAAAGTCGATCGCCTCGCAAACGTCGGCGTAGGCCTCGAGCCAGCTTTTGCTGACTTCGTAGCATTCCCAAGCGGACAGCTCATAGACCCGCCGGCGCATGATCGCCGCGGCCTTGATGAGCACTCGCGCGCGGACCTCGTGTGCAACGCGGCTCCACGTTTTGAAACGGTCCGCCGCGCAGCGCACCGCCTTCTCCGCGAGATCGACGTTGGCCTTGGAGATGACTCCCACCACGCGGGTCGGATCAGCCGGACTGATGGAGTTGAACGTATCCGAGGTGGTAACGGGTTTCCCTTGAATCCACAACGGGCACACTCGCCCAAGCTGCCCGCGGACGCTCTCCAACGCCGCGAGCATCTTCGCACGAGGTTCCGGCAGGTTGAAATCGACATAGGCTTCGGGTGAATACGGCGGCAGCATAAGACGTCTCTCTAATCCGTAGCGTCACTTCTGGTTTGTGAAGCAAACTCAAGTGTTAATGTGGGACAGAGATCTCGATTTGTCAACCGCGCGCCCATTACGTCGGGTGGCACGGTCTTGTGAAGCAAGGTTGTGATTGGCGTCCGGAGCACATGGCCAAGCTGGCGCTTGACCATGCCACCCGAAAAATAGGGCTTGAAGAAACATTAGGGCAGCACGGCGTTGAGGTAGGGGAGGTAGGCGTCGGCGCCGTTGAGCAAATCCACGACTTCGAGCACGTCGGCGGGGGTGACCGCCTCCGATCTGTCGATGTCCAGCGACCAAATAGGCTTGGTCGTCGGAAGGACGCTGCTTAGTACGTCGACAATGGCGGTCACGTCAGCCGCGTCGCTCACGCTGTTGGCGTCCACATTGCCCGGAAGATACCCGAGGCGGACGCTCGTACCACTGTCGATATGGGTGATGGTCGTCCAAGCCCGCGTTTCGATGATTGTCTCAAGGGTTACGGTCAGGTGCCGGTCGTCGGCCGCTGCGACCCCTGTGACCGGCGGCGCGACAACGATGCCTCCCTGCTGCGTGACCAAGAAATCGAGCGGGGTTTGCAGGGAGGCGTAAACCGTCATGGTGAGGTCCGCCGATTGCCACCCGTAGCTGTTCCCTCCATCGCGGTCGGTGGGTTTGCGAGCGTCGATCGCGCCCCGGGGCGGCGAACTCGACACGATCGCCCCGCGCCACGTGTCCGCGGTCAGCAGGGCGTTATGTGCGTTGATCCGCCCGAAGCCATAGTGGTCGTCCCAACCCGGCGTCCCCTTGTCATCCGCCGACTGATCGAGGATCAGCTCCAGATCGACGTTCGTCAGTTCCGGGACGTACGACTTCATTAGCGCCGCAAGTCCACTCACGTGGGGCGTGGCCATCGATGTTCCAGACAAATACTGGTACCCGTTGTTGACGTACGTCGAATAGATGTACTCGCCCGGCGCGCACACGTCCACTTCGTTGCCGTAATGAGAGAACGACGCGAGAATATCCCGGTTGTTCGTCGCGCTCACTGCCATGCAGCGTGGAAGCCTGGCCGGGTAGGCGACGTACGTAATCCCCGGACCATTGGGGGTGTTGCCCGTCGCCGCGATCAGAATCATTCCGAGATCGTAGGCGTAGTCGATCGCTTCGCTCAGCAAGTTGTACTCGGTCTGGGTGAGGTCGTAATACTGAAGACTCATGTTGCCGATGTCGGCGCCGTGGTCGGCGGCCCATTTGATCCCGTCGGCCAGTCGCGAGACGAAGCCGCCGCACCCGTTCAGCACGCGGACGGGCATGATGTACGCCCCCCACGTCACCCCGGCGACGCCCTGACCGTTGTTGCCGCTTGCCGCCGCGATTCCCGCCACGTGCGTACCGTGGTAGATTGGCGTACACCCGTCCGTCGTATCCGTAGGGGTCAGGAGGTTAGCGGTATTGCGCCCCTGGACGATCCGACCTTGGGGGTACGGCAAGAGGTTATTGTTAGTGCCATACTCGGTGTGTGAGTTTACCCCGCTGTCGATGATGGCGATGGTGACCGTCCCGAAGCCGCCGGTGTGCAGTCCCCACGCTGCCGGCGCGTCAATGTCTGCGTCGGGCGTGCCGCCCGTCTGACCCGTGTTGTGCATGCCGTATTGCAGGTTGAAGTTGGTGTCGTTGGGGATGACGTCGGCCACGCCGCCGATCGTGTCCACGGTGGCCGACTCGATGTCGCCACCCAGCGCCGCGAACGCCGCCGCCATCGCTTCGGTGTCCGTGCCCTCGGGCACTTCGATGACAAACGTTCGGTCCAGCCCATGTCGCGCGGCCGCCGCCGGATCGGCGAACGGCTCGGAATAGGCCGGTCGCATCTTCCGCGTCCGCCAGTTGGCCGCCGTCGTCCGCACCGTGCCGCTAAGTGCCGCTCGCGGGTCGGAATCGTGCGGGGCGGTCCGGAAATGTCGCTGTGCCGGAGGCGTCGCCATGGCCTCAGGCCGCAGCTTCACCACGATCTGGGAAGACGTATAGCCCCCGAAAACGTCGCGCTGCCGCTGCCCGCCCGGATTCGGCGCAGCGAGCGCCGTCCCAGCGGACAACGCCAGACTCGTGGCGAGCATTACGCGATGTGTACTTCCTAACTGATTGAGCACGCACCCCTCCGCCGCATGTTGTCGATGGTTGTTTTCGGACTTTCCTGTAAAGCCCTCTACCCGATATGCCATAATAGGTCATCAATCGCCCCCGATCAACGAACCCAACGAAGCCCTCGGCTGTAAGGCAAAACCGCGTTTTTTACCGCGCCAGGCGGAATCCGCCCAACGCCGCCTCCGTTCTACTCGACCCGCCGCCCCGACAGCTTCCGCCCCATTCGCCATTCGACAATCGCCAATCGACATTCGACAATGCCGCCGCGACCGATGGACACTCGCGCATACGAAAGCATGACCGGCGCCGAATTCCGCGCCCTATGCCGGACAGGCGAATTCGATCGTCCGACGGCTGGGGTCGCCCTTGGATATGCGCAAGTCAATCTAGTAATTCTCCGTGCCGAGGCGGCGAAGGAGTTCGAGGACTTCTGCCGGGCGAACCCCAAGCCATGTCCGCTGCTCGAAATGACCGCGACGGGCGACTACGAACCGCAGCGTTTGGCCCCAGGTAGTGATGTGCGAACGGACCTTCCTCGGTATCGGGTTTTGAGAAACGGCGAATGCATTGACCGTCCGACTTCGATCATCGCCTACTGGCCTGACGCGATTTCCCCCTCTCCCTTCCAGGGAGAGGGTCGGGGTGAGGGTCTAATAGCGGGACTCACCCCACACCCCACCCTCTCCCCTCAAGGGGAGAGGGGTTCTCAGGCAGGATCCGACGAACGAGACGCTGACTTCGTGGCATTCCTCATCGGCTGTTCGTTTACGTTCGAGACGGCGCTGCTCAAGGCCGGCATTCCCATGCGCCATATTGCAGAAGGCAGAAACGTACCCATGTACCGTACCAACAGGGCTTGTACGCCGGCCGGTCGGTTCCACGGCCCGATGGTCGTATCCATGAGACCAATGACGCCCGAGCACGCCAAACTCGCCACGCGGATCACCGCTGCGTTTCCGCGCGTACACGGTGCGCCGATTCATATTGGCGATCCGACGGCGATCGGAATTCCCGATGTGAATCGCCCCGACTATGGCGACGCGGTATCGATCCACCCGGGAGAGATTCCCGTTTTTTGGGCCTGCGGTGTCACGCCTCTGGAGGTGATCCTCCGCGCGAGACTGGACATTGCCATCGTCCACGAACCGGGCCACATGCTGGTGACCGATGTAAGTGATGAGTCACTCCGAGAAGACCCGCGTGGAGGAGCGGCATGAGCGGTGACGCGGCTTTGACCCTCACTCCGAGCCTCTGGTCGATCATTCCATTTGTCGGACTTCTCCTTTGCATCGCGGTCTTGCCGTTGGTCCAGAGAACGGCCCACTGGTGGGAACACAACCGCAACCGGCTAATCGTCGCCCTGGGCTTCGGCGTGCTTACGTTGAGTTACTATGCAATGGCCTACGAGGCGCGCAAGGTTGTCTCAGTGCTCGAACATGCCGTTGTCGCCGAGTACCTCCCCTTCATGGTCCTGCTTTTTTCGCTGTATGTCATCAGCGGCGGCATTTGTCTGAAGGGCGACTTGGCCGCCCACCCCGCGACGAACACTGCGTTCCTCGCCGTCGGCGCGCTCATCGCCAGTTTCGTCGGCACCACTGGGGCCAGCATGTTGCTCATCCGCCCACTGCTGCAAACCAATGCCGAGCGCAAGCACGTTAAGCACACGGTGATCTTCTTTATCTTCTTAGTGAGCAACGTCGGAGGCTGCCTGTTGCCCATCGGCGATCCGCCGCTCTTTCTGGGCTACCTCAAGGGCGTGCCCTTCCTATGGACGCTGAGTCTGTGGAAGGAATGGGCGGTGATGTGCGGTATGTTGCTCGCTGTTTATTATGTGTGGGATACGCTTGCGTATCGCCACGAAGAATCTCGCGACATCGTACGCGATGAAACCGAGCGAACCCCGCTCATCCTATCAGGCAAGCAGAACCTGTTGTTGCTGTTGGGCGTGGTATTGTGCGTCGCTTTGGTCAAGCCGGGCGAGTCGTTCCTGGGACTCGGTTTCCATTCTTTTCCATTCCTGCGCGAACTGCTCATGCTCGCCCTGGTCGTTCTCTCTTTGAAGTTCACCGACAAGCAAGTCCACGCCGACAATCAATTCACCTACCACGCGATTGTTGAGGTCGCGGCTTTGTTCATCGGCATCTTCATCTGCATGCAGGCCCCCATCGAGATTCTCCGCGCTAGCGGTGCAACTCTTGCCCCGTACCTAAGCTCGCCCGCGCGGTTTTTCTGGGCGACCGGAGTCTTGTCGAGTTTCCTCGACAATGCCCCCACCTATGTCGTCTTTTTCGAGACGGCCGCGAGCATGACTCCCGACGCCGCCCCTGGCGTTCTGCGTTTAGCCGACGGCACAACGATCATGCCCGCCATGCTCACGGCCATTTCTCTCGGCGCGGTCTTCATGGGCGCTAACACCTACATCGGCAACGGCCCCAACTTCATGGTCAAGAGCATCGCCGAACGGTCCGGCGTCAAGATGCCCAGCTTCCTGGGCTACATGGCCTATAGCGTCGGCATTCTCCTCCCGCTCTTCGTGCTCCTAACCTTCTTTTTTTGATGGTGTGTGAGGATCCCCTCTTCCTGGCAGGGGAATGAGTAGGGGAGGCGTTCCAGGGCATGTTGATGGCATAAAAAACATTATTTCTATTGCAATGAATCGCTTGATAGGACACAATTTGGTCATTGTATTCGGAGCGGGAAAGATTCGGCGCGGCCGGGGCTCCGATTAAGCACAGTTCGTTTGATGAAAGGTGGCGAACCATGTACTCACGGCATTTGCGCTCTGTCCGCTCCCTCACGGTCGCGGCTCCGATCAGAGCACCGGGCGCTAGCCCGGTGATCCCGGCGCGCCGGGATGTCCGCAAGCTGGCGCTTGCGGCTCTGATTCTGGTCGCTACGCCCTCGATCTACGCAGCCGACCTCGGCACGGGCTTCACCTACCAGGGGCAGCTCAAACAAGGCGGTCTGCCGCTTTCGGGCACTGCCGACTTCCAGTTCACACTGTGGGACGCCGCCGGAAGCGGTAATCCACCCACGGGGGGGACGCAAGTCGGCGGAGTGCAGGCGGTTACCGCCGTGCCGGTGACCGCGGGCCTGTTCACCGTCACGCTCAATGCCGGCGGTGAATTCGGGAGCGATGCCTTCAACGGGAGCACTCGTTGGTTGCAGGTCGCTGTGCGCTACCCGACTATTACCAGCAACAGCTTCACCACGCTCGCCCCGCGTCAGCCGATCACGGCGACTCCGTACGCGTTGCGGGCCGCTCAGGGTGTGGGGCCTCCGGGGTTCTTGGAGGTAACGCCTACCGGGCAGTTGATTCTCACCAACCGCTTGTTATTCGATGCAGATAATTGGACGATCGCCGCGCTCACCGACGAGGGTACCGCACCGCTGACGATCGAATCCCGCAACTCCAGCGGCGACAAAACGAAATTGCGTATCGACGACGCCAACTCCTCGGTCACCATCATGGGGCAACTCGGGCCCACGAACACCGCCGGCATCACGCCTCCGCCCAAACTTGTGGTGCGTCTCGTGGCCGCAGAGGCCAACACGGCAGGTATAACCGTGGGGGGGGGCGTGAGTATCGCTGCGTACGATTACTATGGTGAGACGGCCGTTCCTCTTCGCTTGAAGGGCAAAGTTGGCATCGGAATAGACGACCCCAGCGAACGACTAGACGTGGCCGGAAACATTCACGCCAGCGGGACCATCACCAGTGGAAATACGATCACCATTGATGGCACGAGTGGAAGCGAAAACATATCCTCCAGCGCCTCGCTGGACCTTCGAACGGCGGCGGGGCGGGCCCTGCGACTTGAGAACAACGCGACGAGTCCCAATCTGATCGGCGGTTACTCCGGCAATACGGTTACGGCAGGAGTGGTGGGCGCGACGATCGGCGGCGGGGGTGACTTTGGGGGTAAAGAAGGTGGGGCGGGACCTAACCGGGTGACCGACGACTTCGGAGCGGTGGGTGGCGGTAGGGGCAACCAAGCGGGCGCATACGCTACCGTCGGCGGCGGAATTGGCAACAGCGCAACGGGCTATTCCTCGACCGTCGGCGGCGGGAGCGACAACACCGCCAGCGCCGACTTTTCCACCTTCGGCGGCGGAGTCGCCAACACGGCCACCGGCTACATTTCCACCATTGGCGGCGGTTTCAACAACACCGCCAGCGGCGCTTCTTCTACCATCGGTGGCGGGGTCAGCAACATGACCAGCAACGGGTATTCCACAGTCGGCGGCGGCCATTTCAACACCGTCAGTGGCTTCGCTTCCACCGTCGGCGGCGGGGTCGGCAACACGGCCAGCAACGAGTATTCCACCGTCGGCGGTGGGATCAGCAACATGGCCAGCGGGTACATTTCCACCATCGGTGGCGGTGAGTCGAACACCGCCAGCGGCCTCCGCTCCACCGTCGGCGGCGGGTATAGCAACGCCGCCAGCGGCCTCTATTCCACCGTCCCCGGAGGGGTAGCGAATCAAGCGGGTGGTGATTACAGCTTTGCCGCAGGGCAGCGGGCCAAAGTCCGTGATCCCATTTCCGCCGACGACGCCGACGGCGACGAGGGTACGTTCGTCTGGGCCGACTCAACCATAGGCAATTTCATCTCCACCGGCCCCAACCAATTTCTTGTCCGTGCGTCTGGTGGGATGTGGTTCGGAACCACTTCCGCACCGAGCATTCCCCAGGGACGGTTCATCAACACTTCCACTGGAGGCTATCTCACTACGGGCGGCGTATGGACGGATTCATCGGACCGCGAGGCCAAAGAAAACTTTGCGCGGCTCGATAGGCAGACCGTACTGGATAGCTTGGCCAATGTGTCCATCAGCCGATGGAACTTCAAGGTGCAGGATGCATCGGTTCAACACATCGGGCCGACGGCACAGGATTTTCACGCTGCTTTTGACACGGGCGAAGATGACAAACATCTTGCGGCCCTCGACACCGCCGGCGTGGCCCTCGCGGCCATTCAGGGGCTGTACGAGATAGTGCAGGACAAGGATTGCGAAATCGGCGAGCTACAGAATCGAGAGGCGGCCAAGGATCAGCGTATCAATGAGCTGGAGGCCCGCCTCACCGCGATCGAGGCGCTCCTCGCTCGTGGGTTTGTGTCACCACCACCAGAGTAGGCCGGGGACGGCGCGGAGGGGGCTTTTAAGGGTGCCGTTGTGGCGTTTGGCCAAGGCGTCGATGCCGCGGGTGAAGCCCAGGTGGTCGAAGTCGTGGGGGAGCATGACGACATACTTCTGACCGGCTTGGACTTGCGTGCGGGGGCCGGGGACGATGCGACGCTCGCCGGTGTGGCCCACAATGAGGACGCCGAAATCGGCGAGTAAACCCGTGATCTCCGCCACCAGTCCGGGCGAGTCGTCGGTGACGATATCGAAGCCGTGCAGCGTACCCTGGAACTCCTCCGGGACAGTGGGCTGCTTCATGGGTTGGAAGACGACGCCGCAACCGCTGGCCGTCTTGAGCGCGTCCTTGTCCTGCTCCATGCGTTTGATGTCCGCGGGCTTGGCCGTGATGCTCATAAAGACGACGGCCTTCTCGCCGAACTTGTCGGCGATGTCTTTGTCGATGTTGCCGCCGCGGTCGGCGACGAATTTGGCGCCGAGACGCAACAAGCCCGGCATGTCCGGGCCGATGAACCACAACGCCGCGTGTTGAACTTCGGAAGTGGCAGTCGTCATCGCTTGGTTCTCCATTGATTCAGCCAAGGCCTTTGCCGGGATCGGACGAGGTATTATACGCCGTGCAGGGACAATCCTACAACAGTGGACAGTTTAGGTGCAGCAAGGGTGCACCACGGCCAAGTTTCGTCCGCCTTCGGCGGACTGCGCTTGACCGTGCCACCCACTCTGAACAGAATCGTGTATGCAGATTCGCCGCGTGTTTTGCGGGGTTGTGGCGTTGAGTTGCGTCACGTTGCTCGGAGCGTGTGGGGGCGCGAAGTACCTTCCGCCCAGCGGCCCGACGCGGGCGGACACACTGATGCAGGTCTACCCCGAACTGCAAACCGGTCGGTTTGTGGTCATCGCGGATTTTGAGGACCCCATCCACATGGACCTGGTCCGCTTGATCGGCGTCTCCGAGCAGGCCAAGTGCGTTCTGGATCGCAAGGGAGGGCGGGCGGAAACGGGCGCTGCGTGTATGCAACTCACCGCCGGCTCGTCCGAAGACGCCGTCGTGCTGGCGAACACTTCCGAAGCGAAGTGGTACCTGAAGCGCGATTGGAGGGCTTACGATCTGTTACTCCTATCTGTGCACGCCCCCACACGCGGCCTCGCCCTAGACCTGACCATCGGCTCGGGACCGGCGGAGAAGCGGCTGTCCGCGCAGTCGTCGATGGCCTTGCAGCGCGGTTGGAACGGAATTCGGATTGACCTCGCGGAGGTGGCGGAGAAGATTTCGCTCGACGACGTACGCGAGATTCGACTCGCGGTGTCGGGCGTCACCAAACCGGTTGAGCTTCGCTTTGACGACATCTTGCTCACCGGCAACCGGGTTGACCTGCTCGGGGATTCGCGCAATACGACGGGTGAACTCTACGTCCAACAGGCGGGGCGGCACTGGAACGTCGGCGCGGGCGGGCGCTTCGAGCTGACTTTCGCCAACGGACAAATCATCAGTTGGTACAACCTCGCCGCGGACCCCAACCGGGTGCGGAACCTGGTGCGTGGGACGACCCTGGGGCCTAGTCCCGTCGTCGTGGGGGAGAGCGGATCGGAGTTGGGTGACTTCTCGGCGCTGGGCAAGTCGGTCGTGGCCCGGCAGCGGATTGTGGAGATGAACGCGGTCCGTGCGGTCGTCGCGTCGGAATGGCGGTTCGTCGATGATCCCGATGCATCGCTGAACGACCGTCCGTTTCAGCGATGGGCCTACACGGTCTATCCGAGCGGCCAGGTATTCGTGGCCGTGGAAGCGACGGGTTTGACGAAATCTTGGACGCCGCCCGGGCTGGGACTCGCGGTGACCTTCGCATCATCGGAGGATGATGGATGGAAGGTGCAAACCGCCGCGTCGACCGACGCCACGGCCGAGCCGTCAAAGCCGGTTTATGCGACGGCCCGTAGTCAACCCAGGGATACGGTGCTTGTGTATATGTTTGATCCCGCGTCGGCTTCGGCACGAATCGCGGAGCAAGCGGATTCAACGGTGCGTCGCGTGTCGCTCATTGGCACTCAAGAGAGGGCACCGGTTGAGGTTACGAAATGGGCGTGTCAGTTGGTGCTCGGCTCGGCGGGCGAAGTATCGGACGCCGACGCGGAGGCCCGTGCGGTTCAATATGCTGGGGCCGCTTCGATCCGCGTCGAGGTCGGCTCGCTCGTCAGCGGTTCCCCTTCATCTGCTCGCGGCGATGGGTATGATCGGTCGAGCGGGACGTTTGACCTCGAACCCGATCAGGGTCGCGTGCGGTTCGTGATCGAGGGCCAAAAGCGTGCCATGTTTTCGCCGGCGTTCCGAATCCTCGGCGCAAAAGACCAGGAGGCCTGGGTCTACGTGAACCATCTCATTCTGAGCAATGTAGCCCGCGACCCCGGCGGCAACCTCGTTTTCCAGCTTCCCGGGACGATACGTCAGTCTACAATGGTCGAAGTCCTGCTCCGCCGCCCCGGCGGCTGACCCCTCGATGCGTGTTGCCTCCAATTGGGACGCCCGCGCCACTGGTGCGAGAATCTATTCTCGCACCAGCGGGAGTGCGGTTTAAGGTGTCGTTGAAGCAATGGTCACCATTTTAACCGCGCGATGCGTTCGACGGCCTTGGCCGTGCGGGCCTCATCGACGGTGAGGGCGAAGCGAACGTAGCCCTCTCCGCATTGGCCGAATCCCACGCCGGGGATCACTACCACGTCTGCCTTATCCAGTATCCGCGATGCGACAGTCATGGAATCAAGCCCGCCGGGGCAACTGGCCCAGACATAAAAAGTCGCCTGCGGTGAAGTGACCGACCATCCCGCTTGGCGAAGACCGGCGACCAGCACGTCGCGGCGGCGGCGATACGTCCCATCGGGGCCGATGTGCGAGATGATCTCCGGGCGACGAATGCCGCCGAGGGCTTCGACACCCGTCTCCTGCACGGCGCCGAACACACCCGAGTCCATGTTGTTCTTCACTTTGGCCAACGCCGCGAGGGCCTCGGCGTTGCCGACCGCGAAGCCGAGCCTCCAGCCGGTCATGTTGAAAGTCTTGGACAAAGAATGGAACTCGATGGCTACACCCTTCGCGCCTTCGATCTGCAAAATACTCGGCGGCGGATGGTCGGAATCGAAAAAAACCTCGCTGTACGCGGCGTCTTGGGCGATCAAGAAATTGTGCTTTCGCGCAAGGGCGACTGCCTCTTCGAAGAACGAGAGCGGAGCGCAGGCGGTGGTTGGGTTGTTGGGGTAATTAAGGAACATCAACTTTGTGCTGCGATAGACCTCCGCCGGAATGTCGCTGAGCACGGGAAGCCAACCGCTCGACTCCCGCAGGGGCATCGTGTGGCACTTACCGCCCGCGAAGATCGTCCCGCCGGTGTAGACCGGATAGCCCGGATCGGGGATGAGGACCGTCTCGCCGGGGTTGACCACGGCGGTGGGAAGGTGGCCAATACCCTCCTTGGATCCCAATAGGGCAACGACCTCGGTCTTCGGGTCGAGCTTGACCCCGAATCGGTGGACAAAGAAGTCCGCGACAGTGTTTCGGAACTCGATGCCGCCCGTGCCCAGGGCGTAGCGATGATTGCCCGGTCTGCGGATCGCCTCGGCCATGCGTTCCACTATAAAGGCGGGCGTCGGTTGGTCGGGATCGCCGACGCCGAAGTCGATTACATCCCGGCCCGCGGCGATCGCCTCGCGCTTCTTGCGGTCGATCTCGACGAAGAGGTAGGGAGGTAGGTCGTCCAGCCGATTGGCACGCCAAGTCATAGTTCTATTCTCGATTCCTTCGAGGCTCAGGACAAGTGTCGATTGTCGAATCCAGATGGGAGGTTAACGCCGATACACGTCACGCCTATGTCCGATTGCGCTGATCACAACTGTTCGATCGGCTGAGCGAACGTCGTACAGCACACGATAATCACCGATGCGGATTCGGTAACCCCCGCCCTCAAGCTTTTTTACACCTCTCGGAAAGGGATGCTCGGCCAGTAGATCAAGTTTATTGACGATCCGGCGCATCACCGCATCGGGCAACTCCGCGAGTTCATGCTCGGCGCGGCGACCTAGCTCAATGCGCCAGATCACCGAAGGCGTCCTTTGCGCTTCATGTCGGCCACGAAGTCGGCCAAGGGACGCGTCCGGTCGCGGCGGCGAGATTCGATCGTGAGGCGGTCTTGTTCGTCCTCGCTGAGCAGTCCGGAATCAAGCAGGCCCCGAACGAGTTCCCTGCGATCCTTACGATTCAAGCCGCCGACGATGGTCAGCACGCCCTGGACAAGTCTTGTCATGTCGTCGCTCTCCTACAAAGTATTCTTACAACGGCCTCGTGGGACGGGCAAGGCATGCCGTCGGCTACGTCTTGCGCAGCCACGGCATCAACGACCGAACGGACTCGCCCGCTTGTTCGTAGAGGGTGTTTACATCGGCGTCGTGGAGCTTTTTGAACTTCGCCCCGCCGCGGCGATGTTCGGCGATCCATTCCTTGGCGAAGGCCCCGCTGCGGACTTCTTCGAGGATCCGCTTCATTTCGCGGCGGGTTTCCTCGGTGATGAGCCTCGGCCCGCGGGTGAGGTCGCCGTACTCGGCGGTATTGGAAATCCGCTCGCGCATGCCGCACAGGCCCCGTTCGTAGATCAGGTCCACGACCTGCTTCAATTCGTGGACGCATTCCAGGTAGGCGAACTCCGGCTGATAACCGGCTTCGACCAATGTCTCGAACGCGGCCTTGGTGAGGGCGGTTACTCCCCCGCAAAGGACGACCTGCTCACCGAACAGGTCGGTCTCGGTTTCGTCGGCGAAGGTGGATTCTACGACGCCCGCGCGGGTGCTGCCGATGGCGTCGGCCCAGGCCAGGGCGGTGCGCTTGGCCGACCCGCTCGCATCCTGGTGGATCGCCATCAACGCGGGCAGGCCCCTACCCTCGACATACAGCGACAGCAGCAGCGAACCGGGGCCTTTCGGGGCGACCATGATTACGTCGATGTCCTTCGGCGGCTGGATGAACCCGTAGCGGATATTGAACCCGTGAACGAACCCGAGGGTGCGACCGGGTCGAATCGCAGGACCGATCTGCGCTGCATAGACTTCCGATGCGGACTCGTCGGGAAGAGTGAGAATGATAAGATCGGCGGCGTCCGTCGCATCGGCAACCGCGAGCGGCTCGAATCCGTCCACCTGGGACGCATCGAAGCTCTTGCCCGGTCGCTGCCCGACGACGACATCGATGCTCGAATCGCGGAGGTTGAGGGCGTGGGCCCGGCCTTGGTTGCCGTAACCGATGATGGCGACGCGGCGGCCGTGAAGTGCGCTACGATCGACGTCCGCTTCTCGATAGATGGTCAAGGCCATCGAAGTCATTCCCATGATGAGGCCTGCGTCAGTGGTTCGCGGATCATAATCGCGCCCTGCGTCGATCGCCAGATTCGCAGACGTGGAACTCAGAACGATGGCCAAGCCCGTAGGTCGGATCATCGACCCGACGCCCCCCGATCGCCCCGCACCGCCCCTTCCACCGATCACCCCACGCGTTCCATAGATGAGCGAACCTCACGCCGGCCTCAACGCGACATACTTTCACGCGTATTGGTATACCGGCGCGGTCCGCGTCGGTTCTCTGACGGCCTGAATCAGTTGTTCAAGATGGTTGACGGTCTCAGGCCGTAGGAGCACGTCGCCGCAAACCTCCGCGGGAACCTGGTCGATGACCACGCCCCGCCCGCGGTGACGGACGGTGTGCAGAATCCGACGATCTTCATAGTTTCCGGGACAACCTTGGATGGTACATTTCATGGGACCGCGCGCGATAAGCCGTCAACAAGCAAACGGTCACATCATCACTTCATGGGGGCCAACTTCTCTTTCAGCCACCGCTGCACGAGTCGCTGGGGCGTCGTGCGTCGTCGTCGTGCCTCGCGTACGAGCCGTTGCCATGTGGCAGATCGCACTTCGATCAATCCGATTTCGGGCCGAACAAAGACCGTCTCCTGATCCTCCTCCAAATCCGATCGAAAGTCGGTCGAGTCGTGGATGTCCCAAAACTTGGCTTCTTCCTTCTCGTTGCGAAAATCCGGTATCCGATCTTTCATGGTCACCGACTCCGTTTTCCGTAAAAGCGACGCTCTTTGTCTGTCATCGTCCGTGCGGTAATGCACCGCGCCATGCCGGCATCCATTAACCGAAGAACGACCAACAGGTACCGACCTGCAAGGGTCTGCCCATACGCCAGCCTGGTGCCGCCGCGTGACTTCATCAAGAGCGGACCCGAGAAGCAAACCTCCTCAACCTCCTGCGGCGTGACGCCATGTCGATCAATGTGCTCGCGATTTGCATCATCCCATTCCAACCCTGTGATTCTACGCATTGGATACGCCGTGCTGTACTAATGGCATCCGTCTTGACGATCATTCCGCCAGCAATTAGCTTCGGATCAACAGGCCAACAGGCGGAATAATCCGATCTACTTGAAAATAAGAGCTTGCATCGTTATTTTCAACAGCCGCGTCATTCTATGATCTAACCATACCCCGATCAACGCCGCTGGTTCCCGTGCCAGGCTGTTCATGTTCTCCTTTAGGCCCTCATCTGGGGGCGGGGGCTTGAAAGGATGCGCGGCGAGGCATCCGCACTATTCATACCCCTTGGATTTACTCTCACGCCAGGCCAGATTGTCCGACACGGAGCTTGGAACGATGGCCAAGGTCAGGCGGGATCACCCAGTGACAAGGTCACTGCGGCGTTGATGTCGCCGGTTTGTTTACCTTCGCATTCGGCGCCTTGTCGACCTTAACTGCTCCGACGGAATTGAACATTTTCTGAGCTTGTTGCTTCATCCTTTTCAAAAGACGCGTAGCCCAGGCAAACTCGATGCCGAGGATCGCCAGGCCCGCGGGGATCACCACGATGGCCGGTCCCGGCAATACGATCATCGCGATACCGATCAGCACAACGGTGGACCCAACTACGGCGATCACTACTTGCCGCGCAGTTTTAAAGAACATCGCTTCGTGCTCCAACGCCGCCCCCAACGGGACGCGTCAGTCTAGCGGATCAAGCGTGCCGTGCCGAGAGGGAGGCGCAGCGCAATCGGCGCGACGATCACACGGGGGAATCGGCGCATCGCTCGTCGAGGACTGAGTGAATGGTGTCGATGAGGGTTTGCGGATCGAAGGGTTTGCGGATGAAGGCCTTCGCTCCTTGGCGGAAGGCGATTTGACGGTCGCTGGGACTGACGGACCCGCTGACGTAAATAACCGGGAGCAGGCGTCCCCGCTCGGTGAGCCGCAGACACTCGTGCAACTCCAGTCCGGTGAAGTGCGGCATGTCGACGTCCAGGAGAAGAACGTCCGGTCGTTCGTGCAAGGCGATATGTGAGGCCTCGTGGGCGCTTTGGCACGTGAGCACCTCCAGTCCGGCGCTGCGCAACCGGACCGAAAGCGCCAGCACCATCGTTCGATCGTCGTCCACGATCAGGATTCTCGTCACGGCGCTGGTCTCCCCGCAGGGCTATACGTTCGACCCAACGCTCAAGGGCGTTGGGTCTGTCGGGGTCGTCGCCGCCCCACGTCAGCAAAAACACCCTTGAGTATTTTTGCGAGCTGGATCACCCAGCCTTCGTGGCGTCTGAATGACCGACGCCAACAGTTCCAGAAGTTTCGCCGCGTCGAACGGCTTGGGCAGGAAATACACCCCGGGCAGACGCATCACGATGGGGCGGAACTCCTCCCTTGAATGGCCGGAGACGAACACAATTGGCACGTCGGATTCCTTGCGGATCAAGTGGGCGATGGACCGCCCGTCACCGTTGGGCATTTCGTGATCGAGGATGATCGCATCGACCGGCTCTTTCAGGTATTGTGCGATCACACCCAGCCCGTCCGGCGATTCGAGCACATGATACCCGTTGGCCGTTAAGCGCTTTCGCAGCGCCGAACGGACACATCGATCGTCGTCCGCAACAAGGACCGTTGGTTTTCTCATTCTCTCGCCCTCACCCGCTAACGACCACGCCTTCTTCGAGGCCTCGTACCAAATCCACCAGCTTTCGCCCGTCGTAGGGCTTGGTAATGAAGTGATCGCCGCCGCTGATTTCCGCACAACGCTTGACGTAGTCCACGGTCGGCGACGACGCTCCGGAGACGAAGATCACCGTGACGGGCTGATCGGGAGCTTGATCCTTGATGTATCGACTAACTTCTAAGCCGCTAATGCCGGGCATGGAAGCGTCCAGAAAGACGATCCGCGGTTGGAGGGTGTCATAGCATTCGATGGCTTCTTGTCCGCTCCCTACGGCAACGGCTTTGAAACCCGCGTGCGACAGACGCAAGCGCAGGGCCTCGCGCGCGTCCCGGTCGTC
Organism: Phycisphaerae bacterium; assembly: GCA_020056715.1. Classification (GTDB taxonomy): domain Bacteria; phylum Planctomycetota; class Phycisphaerae; order UBA1845; family UBA1845; genus SBAX01. Next base: position 17,963 of record JAGVHG010000130.1, read on the forward strand.
GTCGACGATGAGAATCGGAGGACTCATTCTTACCCCTACCCTTTCGTGTCCGCCGGATACGCC
>JAGVHG010000161.1 GCA_020056715.1 Phycisphaerae bacterium
CGGCTCCGCCGCTGCGTGCATGACCTAATCTATCGGGCATTCTCGTTTCCAAAAATCACTGCGCCGTGCAAAATGTGCTGCATTCGGCTAAAAAGTTACTTCTTTCCCAGTTTGCGTTTCTGCATTGCTTCTCGTTCGGACGTTACGCCGGTCATTCGGATTTGAGAGAAGCCATGTCGATGGAGAAGCGGTACTTCACATCGGACTTGAGCAGTCTCTCGTAGGCTTCGTTGACCTTCTGGATGGGGATGACTTCGACGTCGGCGGTGATGTTGTGCTTGCCGCAGAAGTCGAGCATCTCCTGCGTCTCGGCGATGCCGCCGATGAGCGAGCCGGCCAGGTTGCGGCGGCCAAACAGCAGGGCGAAGGCGGAGACGGCCAGCGGCTTTTCCGGCGCGCCCACCAGGGTGAGGGTGGCGTCGTGGGCGAGCAGGTTGAGGTAGGCGTTGATATCGTGGTCCGCCGCGATGGTGTCGAGGATGAAGTCGAAGCTGCCGGCGTGCTTCTGCATCTCGTCCGCATTGCGGGAGACAACGACCTCGTCGGCGCCGAGGCGGTGGGCGTCTTCCGTCTTATTGGGTGACGTCGTGAACACAACGACTTGCGCTCCAAACGCACGAGCGAACTTCACGCCCATGTGGCCCAAACCGCCGAGACCGACCACGCCGACCTTTTTGCCCTTGGTGACGCCCCAGCGGCGCATCGGCGAGTAGGTCGTGATCCCGGCGCAGAGCAGCGGCGCGGCCCCTGCGAGATTCAAATTGGCGGGGACCCGGAGGACGAACCGCTCATCGACGACGATGCTTCCGGAGTAGCCGCCGTAGGTGACCGGGGCGGTCCCGTGTCTGTCCGGCGCGTTAAAAGTAAACGTCTGGTTCGGACACAACTGCTCCAGGCCGGCCTTGCATTGGGGGCAGGTTCCGTCCGAGTCGACCAGGCAGCCGACCGCAGCGAGGTCGCCGGGCTTGTACCTGGTGACCGCCGAGCCGACCTTGGTCACCCGGCCGACGATCTCGTGGCCCGGGACGATCGGGTAGGTCGTGGGCATGATGCTGCTCCACTCGTTGCGGACCGAGTGGAGGTCGGAGTGGCAGATGCCGCAGAAGAGGATTTCGATCTGCACGTCGCGCTCGGTTGGGTCGCGCCGCGGGATCGCGGCGGAGGCCAGCGGCGATGTCGCACTGGCGGCAGAATAAGCTTTCGTTTTGTACATGGTTTGATGCCCCTATTGGTTTGCTTTTCCGGCTTGGTATTGTTCGTCGGTGACCTGCTCCATCCAGTCGGCGCTCTCTGTTCGGGCTTTGCGCCGTCGAAACCAAGACACAGTTGTTCGAAGCCTTCTTCACCGTGACTATGCGTCAGGGTCTGCACAGAAACTATCAAGTCCAGTTACGTTACGCAAACCGTTCACATGGGCGGGGTGGTACCGACGAACCATGACGTGTGCCACCGCTCCGCCACGGGCGGACGCCGTAGGCTATGGATGTTCCGCCCTTGCAGGGCTACGTACGTGCCGGACGCTAAACACATACCACAGCAGTGGCACACGCGGTTGCTCAAACCTGTTCCAAGGCGGCACCGAGGTCGGCGATGATGTCGTGCCAGTCCTCCAGGCCGACGCTCAGGCGGATGCCGCTGGGGACCAGCCCGCGGGCGAGTTTCTCGTCGTCGGGCATGGCCGCGTGGGTCATCGAGTAGGGGGCCTCGATCAATGTTTTGATCTGGCCGAGCGAAACGGCCAGCGTCAGGGTGTACGCGTTCTGGGCGGCCCAGTCGATCAGCCGTTCCCCAGCTTTATCCGTGCCGTCGGGGTCTTTCACCACGAAGTATATCATCGAACCGGGGGCGAACTGTCCGCGGTAGTCGCGCATCTGCCTGCACGCCAGGTCGTATTGGGGGAAGGATCGCAGTCCCGGGTAATGCACGGCCTCGACTTTGGGATGATGTTCGAGGAAGTGCGCGACGCGCAGAGCCGTCTTTTGGTAGTTGATCATCCGCGTGGCGAGGGTCGGCAGGCCGTACACCAGCGGCGGCCAAGCGCTTTTCGGCGATAGCGCTGCACCAAAATCCTTGCGAAAGAGAATCAGGTCGTGGTACATGGACCGAGGCCCGATGACCGCCCCGCCGATGTCCGTGCCAAAGCCGCCGATCGCCTTGGTCAGCGACTCACACACCACGTCCGCGCCGAGTTCGAGAGGCCGTTGGCAAAAGGGCGTGGCGAACGTGTTGTCCACGACGATGCGGATACGTTGCGATTCCGGTCGGTCGGCATTGATTTCATCAGCGAGGCTGCGGATCGCGGCGATGTCGATCAAGCGCATATCCGGGTTCACGGGCGTCTCGAAATAGAGGACTCGCGTTTGCTTGGTGACCGCCTGGCGCACGGCGTCCAGGTCGGCCATGTCCGCCAGGGTGTGTTCGATCTGAAACCGAGGCAGCCAGTTCTTGATAAATGAATAGGTGCAACCGTAGAGCACTTTATGGGCAATGACATGATCGCCGGAGCGGGCCAGGGTGCAGATCGCGGCGGAGATGGCGGCCATCCCGGATGCAAAGCAAAGCGCCATCTCGCCGCCCTCGGCCGCCGCGAGGTTATCCTCGAGCATGTCGCCGTTAGGCTCGCCCAAGCGGTCGTAGACGTAAATCGGGGCGTGCCCAAGCTGCTCTTCGCTTTGGGCGAAGTCCTCGAACCCCTGGGCGCCGCGGCGGACGGAGTCGAGGCGGAAGGTCACACTGGCGGTCATCGGCGGGACCACGTGGTGGTCGTAATCCCAACGAGCGCTGTGGCTTCGTCCGTGGATCAGTCGGCTGCGAATCTGATAACCCGATTCATTGTTTTTTGGATGTTCCGTGCGGTCGCTCATGGTTCAACCCCTTGGTCCACCGGCTATCGGAGCAGGGACTCCCCCTCACGTCCGATGGGGACTCGTAACTCACCTAGCAAGACTTGTACCGCAGACACGAGGATCGCTCGATTCGCACCTGGCGGCGGTCACCCGGCGCATTTCTTCGCGCAGGCGAGGATCGCGTCGTAATTGGGGTGGTTGGCGACCTCAGGGACATATTCGGCGTAACGAATCACCCCGGTCTTATCGACAACAAAGGCCGCCCGGCACTCGACGCGAAGGTCGCGGATGAGTGTCCCGTAGGCTTTTCCGAAGCCGGCTTCGTAGTGATCGCTGAGGACGACGAGCCGCTCGCGGTCGATCCCTTCGGCCCCGCAGAACCGGCCCTGAGCCGTGGGAAGGTCGCAACTGATGGTGTAGAAGGCGACGTTGGGTAACTTGGCCGCCTCTTCGTTGAATCGTTTGGTCTGCAAAGCGCAGACCGGAGTATCCAACGACGGGACGACGCTGAAGATGCGCGTCTTGCCCTGCGTCTCACTGAGCTTGAGCGTGTCAACGAGGTTCTTTTTCAGCGTCGCGTCGGGGGCCTTGTCCCCGACTTTCAGTTCCGGACCGTCCAAGTTCAGCGGTGTTCCTTTGAGTGTGCAGGTGCGGGCCACGGTGGTTCTCCTTAATTCAGCGACTCATCCGCTCGTCCCGGTACTCCGGGAATCGCGGTTCTGATGGCGTCACCCACAAGGGGTGACGCTACATTCGGTTAGGATCGCCCATGCTAGGGGCGCCACGCACTATCCGTCAATCGGTTGGGGACTCGCCTCTTGCGAGGTCGAGATCCCGCGGCGGCGGCATCGAACGAATGAGAGTGTCGCCAAACCTGCGGCCGTTAGACCGATCGGGATCTGTATGCTCTGGCCGCACAGATTCACCGTCACTGGAGGCGGGGGCGGCTCCGGGGGTGGCGCCGCGGCACAAACCGTTGCGTCGTCCCAAAATTGACACGCATCGCATGCGACATCCACAAATTCCGACGGCAACTTGTTCGTCTGTGTCGGTTCGCCGGTGAAACCGTCGACGTCGACCACCGTGCCGGTGAGTGACATCCACCAGATCGACCGCAGTCCGTCGCCGTCGGTGGCGAAGCCGATCGCGCCGGCTGGATTGCCCTCGAAGGTCACGAACCCGTCGGCGTCCACTTGCGTGTCCTGGAGCGTCACATCGGTCTGTGTGACGATCGACAACTGACCCGTAGCCGTAAGAAGCACAAGCTGGGCATTGTTGGCGTTGATCACGTCACAGGCCGCAGACGAGTTCGCGTCTAGGAACAACTCCCAAGGCTTAGTCTGCGCGAATGTCGTTGGCGCAATCGTCAGAACCATCGCGACAGCCGCACCGACCGTGTTCTTTAGCAATCCCGTTCCTCCTATCAGGGCCAGTGACCGTTTCACTTATACCGCCGCCGTGCCAGGCGCAACGTTACCAGAGCGCCGAAGGTCAGTGCCATAGTCAGCGTCGAGAAATTTCCACATACGATAGTGACCGGCGGGGGCTGGATGACAGTGACCGGTGGGGGCTGAATGACGATGACGATTTCACAACCGACTTCGTCCACGTTGGCGCCCAGAGGCGTGTTGAGGCAATCGTCGTCGCAGTCATTGACCCCATCGTCGTCCTCGTCGAACACATTGCAAGGGCAGCCGGACGCGTAATCGCCGAAGTCGAGCGGGCAATCGTCGACCTCGTCCCGGACGTCGTCGAAATCGTCGTCGTCCCAGAGATCGAAGGCGTCACAGGGAACACCCACGAAATCGTCGGGGAAGTCATGTGTAAAAACTGGCGCTCCGGTAACGGGGTCAAGCTCCAGCACGGTGTTGTCGAGGGCTAACAACCACGCCGTGCGAAACCCGTCGCCGTCGACGGCGAACGAGATTGCTCCGAAGGGAATATCACCAAAGAAAAATACCCCCGTGTCGTTTACGAAGGCGGCATCGGGAAGTGTGTAGTCATCGCCGGTCACGACGACTAGCTCGCCGGTGTCGCTGAGTACGACCACTTCACGATTCCCAGCGTTAACCACGTCGCAGGCGGAGTCCGATTCGGGATCGGAGAAGATGTCCCAGGGGACCTCCTGAGCAAAGTTGTTCGAAACGTTTCCACCAAGCACTAAGATCGCTAATAATGTTGTGTGAACCCAGGTCGATCGCATTTCAACTACCTTTTTTAGATACGCTTCCGCGCACGCGCCGTGCGAGGGAGCACAACGTCAAAGACCGCCCCAACTCATCGTATTATCCCATAGTGCGGCGCAGCCGCAACCAAGGGGCCTGGTAAAGGTGCTGCTGAAGGACTTCAAATCGTACGCCTTGGCCTCCACAGACCAGATTCGGCGAGCGACGGAGCAGTTGACCGAGAGGCTCTGCCGGCCGGTCACCTGGTATGGCCGACGAGTGCGGGCCCTCAATCCGCTGTCGGCTGACCCATCCCTCGCAATGACGTTCGTGTTACCGAGCCTGACTCTCGGCTAACAGCGTATTTGTTGATATGCGGACCGGCAACGCGGTGCGAAACGCCCACGCCAGCCAACCTCTGAACACGTGTAAGCGCTTGATATACCGTTGGTTATGTGTTAAGGACTGATAAGTTGGGGTTACCTGACAGCTACATCAGAACCTGCAAAGCCGCCGTTCCTGACGGGGCTCTATTCGGTCGTTATTTTTTGAAAAAGCAAGTTGACCTAGACCGAAAACTATGCGATAATCTGCGTAAAGCATCTCCGTCTTAACGGGATCCGACCTTATCGAAGCAGTGCTGTTTCAGGTGGTCCCAGACGGGGATGCGAGGAAGTAGAGGTTTGTAGTATGCCGGAAGGTACAGTGAAGTGGTTCAACGACGCCAAAGGGTTTGGCTTCATCCAGTCGGATGATGGTGGTGACGTGTTCGTCCACCAAAGCGAAATCCAGTCGGAAGGTTACAGGAGTCTCAACGAAGGGGCACGGGTCGTGTTCGAGTTGACCGAGGGTCAGAAAGGACCGAAGGCGGCTAAGGTTCGCCTGCTCGGCTAGTCGGCCAAGCCCAGAATAGACCGTTGAATCGTGAGGGAGGGTGCCTAGCGGTGCCCTCCCTTTCTCATTATTGGAAGTACTCACTGTATCCGGGTTCACGCTCCCTCCTCGGTCGCGTTCACCCCTCGATGTTATAACGCGGCATACCTGTCGGCCAAGCACACCAGTCCCAGACTCTTGAACCGTGCGGACGTCATGGCTTCAGATTGTCACGCCTGCATGCCTCCACTATGAGTTGCTCGGTCAACGACACTGAGCTACTACGGTCTGCCCTGGCGGTTCCGACCATCTAGGCTTCCGGAGGACTCGCACCTCCAAGTCATCGCCCCATGCCCGGCGCACCAAAGAAAAGGGCGACCCGTTAGTGGGTCGCCCAAAAAACCGTTTTGCGGTTTCGCATCGCGTTTACCGCGGGAAGCAGAACGACCGACCGTTGATCGTGGGGGTCGTAGCAACCATGAAGGAGCCGCTCTTGGTCTTGGCGACAGCCTTGATCGCGCTGCGTCCGAACTTCGCCGCCAGGACGGTCTTGCACGCCGTCGGGCTGGGGTTGTACGGATTGAAGTTCTTATGGGTCGCGCGTGCCCAACGCGAGACCTGGGCCTTGCTCACCGTCTGGACGACGGCGCCCTTGTTGATCCAGTTGGCGAAGCTGTTGAGCGTAGTGGGCGTGGGGCGACCGCAGGACGCTGGGCCGCGGGTCTGATCGCACAACGTCTTGTAGGAGTCGATCTTCTTCTCGAAGGTGTTGCAACAGCACTTATAGGCCGAGGTGCCGGTGCAGCTTCCGCCGGTCCTCTTGTTGTTCTTGCGGCTGTTGTTTTTGCGGCCGTTGCTCTTATTGTTGTCGCCGCCCGTGTGTCCCCAGCCGCCCAGGCCCGAGCCGAACGAGTAGCCCGAGTAAGTCCCGTGAGTCGACCGTGAACGCGAACCAGTCCGTCCCTTGTACGTCGTTGCCATTTTCTGTGTCTCCCAAAAAAGTACAATCGTTTTCAGTCGTAATCCCGACTTGGGCGCTTCATCGGACCAGGTGGAGGACGTCTTGAGAAATGCGCCTTGCGGCGATCGTCGGTTTCACCGTCCGCGACGCTCGGCCACGCCTGCCCGATCCGCAAGGGCGGAGCGCGAGTGGGGATGCTCACACCGAGAAAATGCTGGATTTGACGCTGAAAACGGCGATTTTGAGGCCCGCGGACGAGTCGCCGGGTTCTTCTGACGAAACTCGCAACCGTTCCAACCCATACGAACCGAACCGTCGCGGACTCGAAAAATAATTTGGATTTTTTTGAGTGACGTCTCGTCAGGGGAGTCCCGTGTGGGTCGCCGAATCCGCCGTGTCGCTCAACGGACGGTCCCACGGCACAGCGGCGCGGCGGAGGCGTGACCGCGCTAGGGCGATCGCGCAGACGACGGCCGCTACCATGCAAACCGCCTGTGAGGCGGTGAGTGGGCCGAACCTGGGCACGCGCTCGGGCGCTTCCCGGAACCACTCCGTCAACGGCCGTCCAAGCCCGTACAGCAACACAAACCATAGTACAAGTGTTCCCCGCCACCGCGCACGATCGAGACGATGAAATACGATCGCAATCACCACTAACACGACGATCTCGTAAATCTGCGTCGGGTGGCGAGGAATGCCGGGCGGCGCTTTGGCGCCTTCGGGAAACGTCAACGCCCACGGCACGTCGCACGGAGCGCCGTAACAACATCCGTTCAACAGACACGCTACCTTGGCAAGGATCATGGGGATCGGCAGAGTGAGCGCGACCAGGTCGAACAGCCGTGCTCGGTCGCGCCCGAGCAGTGCCACGCCGGTGACAGCAACGGCGAGATATGCCAGCGGTCCGCCCCACAGACCGTCCGTGAAATAGTAACTGATGTCGAGATAGTTGCGCCAGTCGAGGCGGTGATTGAGCAGGTCACATAGAATCCTCGCGCCGACGGCCATGCCAAATACGTAACAACCGCTCAGGGCGACGCCGACTTTACGCGGAATCTCCAACTTTCGGCAGTAGAACAAGGTCATGGCGAGATACGCGAACATGCTAAAGACGTAGACAAATGTGTAGATCCTCAAACCACCGATCATCGGCCACATGGTCTGCTCTCGTGTGACTCCGCCTCGACGCGGCGCTTATCGTTCCTCAAGCCGCGAGGCGTGCTCGCGGAGCTTTTTTAGCCCTTCGAAGATGCGCGACTTCACCACCGATTCGGGTATATCGAGCACCTCTGCGATCTCCGTCCGCGACAGGTCCTCGACGTAGCGCAAGCGCAGAACCTCGCGCTGCGACTCCTCCAGCGATTGCACCATCTCAGCGAGGTTGGAGCGGGCCTCATTCCTGACCAGTTGAGTGAGCTGCCCGGTTAGCGCTTCGTAGACCTGCGAAACTCCCGGCAGGGCCTGTCCATCGTTGTGTCTCGCCCGATGACGAAGGAGATTGAGACAATGGTTACGCGTGATCTTGTAGAGCCAGGGGCGGAAGGCGTCGGGGATGTCCGTGGCGCTTAGGACTTTGCAGGAGACGTCCTGCACCGCGTCCTCAGCTTCCTCCACGCGACCCAAGTAGCCCCAGCAGAAACGCAGTAAGGCCTCGCGATAGAGACGGTGCAACTCCGCCCCTGCCTCGGGATCTTTCGTCCGCAGACGGGCGATCAGCGACGGCGTCGCATCGACGTTCGCACCAACGCTTACGGGCGTGGACCCTCCCTCCGCGGTCGGCTCGTCCGACGGTGCTGAATCGTTGCGTGACGGCGGATGGTCCTCGGCGCTGCTCACGACGCGTTGCTATCCCATGGGTCGGTTGGGGGCGGATCCACCATCCCCACCCACCGCGCTTTCGTCCAACGCCCGTATGGCGGCCTCAATTCTACTCAGCGACTCAGGGTCAGCCCAGTGCTGCGGCGAATAGAGAGTTTGCAGAAGCAGGAGGGCTTCGCGTTGGCGAGGGCGTTCAGCGGGCCCACCGTTGCGGAAGATCTCCACGGCGCTAAGCAGGAAGTCCTCCGCGTTCTCATAATCAAGTTCTTTGTCCTGGCTGCCCTGCGCGGAACCAGATGTGAGCAGCGAGTCCAAGCTAATCAGGAAACCTTCCAAATTTTCAAAGTCAAGTTTTCCTGCCGGGCTGCCCTGCGCAGGACGCATCATGATTAACGACCCCAAGCTCATCAGGCTCCGGCCCGCGTAGTCGTCTCGTCGCAGACGCAGGAAAGTCGCCAACGCACTGCGATAGCGCGGCTCGGCCTCGGTGTATTTTTTCTGGCCATGGTATGTTTCGGCAAGTTTGTTCTCAATGACCGCGACGGCCAAGTCGTTCAACGCAATCACACCCTCCGCCGAGGTCCGGATGTCCGTTTGGAGTCGTTCGAAAACAACCGCCAGCGTGACGACAGCGCTGATCAACAGCGCGGCGGCCACGAAGAATACCCGGTGTCGCACCACCAGCTTGCGAAGCTGGTAGAGCACGCCCGCTCGCCGCGCTAGGATCGGCTGGCTGGTTAGGTAGCGGTGGATGTCCTCCGCGAGCGCAGCCGCGCTTTGGTAGCGCCGCGCAGATTCTTTTTCCAACGCCTTCAACGCAATGGTATCCAAGTCTCCCCGCAGCGAGCGATCGTGCGTGCTTGGTCGGCGAGGGAGGTCTTCGCAAATGACCCGAATGGCTTCGGGCAGGGCGGCGCGCTTGACCGTATAGGGGAGCTGATCGGTCATCAACTCGTAGAAGATCACGCCCAGCGAGTACACGTCGCTGCGTACGTCGATTTCGTCGGGGTTTCCTCGCGCCTCCTCGGGGCTCATGTAGGGCAGTGTCCCCATGATTCGACCGATATCGTGCGTCGTGGTGGTGAGCGAAACCTCCGGGTCGGTGATGCGGGCGAGTCCGAAGTCGAGGATTTTCGGATGACCCTCGGCATCCACGAGAATGTTCGTGGGCTTTAGGTCGCGGTGGATCACTCCGCGTTGGTGGGCGTAGTTGATCGCCTGGCAAATGTCGGCGAAAAGCTCCAACCTTTCTCGGCGCGAGGTGTGTTGTTCGCGGACGTATTGATTCAGTGGTACACCGTGGATCAGCTCCATGGCGAAGTAATGCTCGCCCTCGTCGGTCCGCCCGCCGTGGTAGATCGCGGCAATGGCGGGGTGCTTGAGTCGAGCGAGCGTTTGGGCCTCACGCTCGAACAACTTGATGTGGTATCCGTCGACGTGCCGGCCGCCGCGGACGACCTTGATCGCCACGAGGCGCTTGGGCGCCTGCTGCTCGGCCTCGTAGACGATGCCCATCCCACCCTCGCCCAAACGACGTAGGACGCGGTACGATCCGATGGTCGCAGGGATCGATGCGATGGGCGGTGTGGACGCTTCAGCGATCGCGCCAATCCCAGCTTTGATCTCAGCCGTCCGACTTTGGCACTTCGGGCAAGCCGATACATGTGCGGCGATATCGGGAGCGTTGCGGTCGATGCCGCTCCAAAGTTCCTCATCGGAAAGGTTGCAGTTCATCGGTCGTGGCCCCAATTCTCTCATTATGGCCGATTAGGGGCAAAAACTCCATTACGAGCGGAAGATCGTAAGGACATCTGCCCCATCATATCGCCCGAATACGTCTCCCAAGCAGAAATTGTAAAAAAGCGCAGATTTTTCTTCCGTCGAAAGGCGAAGTTCGGTGTTGTTATGATTGGCGGGCCTGCGTAGGCAGTTCCCATGAATCGAGGTTTGTAGTAAGGTAGTGGTTGAGGTGAGCACGAAACAACAGGTTGTTTAGAGGATGACGGTTATGAAAACGCGAGGTTTGAGTCAGAACGGGCGGCGAAGCCCGACCCGGGTCGGGTTTACGCTCATTGAGTTGTTGGTGGTCATTGCGATCATCGCGCTGCTGATCGCGATCTTGTTGCCGTCGTTGGAGGCGGCGCGGAGGCAGGCAAAGCAAAGCACCTGCTTGTCGCGGATCACGGGCATCGCCAAGAGCAGCCGGGTGTACGAGTCCGATGATCCGAGTGGGTGGGGCATCCCTGCGCACGGGAGTTTGGGCGTCGAAGAGGGGGAAATGTCATGGCTAGAGCTAGCGAACAAGGGGCGCTTCGTCGGCGCCTACGAGTTCGGCGGCAAGAGCGGTATCGGACGGGACGACTTCATGGGGCCGACGAATCCCATCAACAGCGCCTACGGAACGAAGGCAGGCTTCGGTCCTTCGACCCGTCCGATGAATGACATACTGTACAAGGGCGGGTTCACGGACAACGGCCCCCCCCGTTTCAACCGCGACGCGGCGTTGCAGGATACGAAGCTCGATCTCGATCTGTTCAAGTGCCCGGGCGACGACGGTCCGCCGCGGGCACCGGCCCACTGTAAGGACTGGACGGACAAGAGCGAGCGGAGTTCGTATGACCATTTCGGCAACAGTTATACGGCCAACGTGTTCATGATCCACAGCGGCACCGGCCCGATGTTCAGTAACTCACCCTACCTGAGGCCGGTCACCCGCGTGCCGACTCCGGCACGTACGCTGTATTACGAGGAAAACATCGGTCGTTGGGCGTGGTCGGCCAGGCGAGAAGCTTGCACAGTCATACCGGGACTGCAACCGGGCGTCGACCCCGGACCCACCAAATCGCTCCGCGGTTGGCACGGCCGGGATTGGACGTTCAACCGCGCGTTCGTGGATTCTCACGCCGAGCAGCAAAAGATTTGGATCGAAGGTACAGAAGACAGCCAAGGCTACGCGCTGCATTACCGGAGTGAAAGGCTTGAATCGTATCCGGGTACTGGAGACGCTTCCTGCGGCAACACCCCGGAAGAGTGCTACCAGAATCTGCAGTGCATCATCGTTCGAGGACCAAACTGGCAGAAAGACACCATGCCGGCGGCGCTGATTGCGACGGGCTTGCCGTATCCCAACCCCGATCGACCGTCGTACGAGGGTTGCGTCACAGGTGGTGAATGACCGGAATCTTCCGCTAGGTCGAAGTATGAACACCGCCGACGAAGCCCGTCGGCGGTGTTTTTATGCGCGGAATTGCGCGAACCCTTGAGAGCGTGATGCGTCATCGGGCGAGCTTGTAGGCCTGCGATGCCAGGCGTACGATAGGATTATGCGTTCGATTGAGGCGCTCGTCGTCATTGGTTCGGGAAACTGGGGTCTGACGCTGGCGTCGCTTTTTTCGACGCTCCGCCCCACGCGAGTATGGACCATTGACGCCGCGACGGCGTCGCGTCTCAACGCCGAGCGCAACAACCCCTCGCCGACTTACCCGCGGCCGCTGCCGAAAACGCTGATCGTAGAAGAAAAATACGCCGTCGACTTCGATCCCGATAAGACGTTGGTTGTTCTCGCGGTGCCTTCGGGGCAAGTGCGGGCGGCCTCGCGGGAACTGGGGCAACACGCCGTTCATCCACTGATCCTCAGTGTGTCGAAGGGATTCGACGCCGAACAACAGCGCACGATGAGCGAGGTCATCCAAGACGAAATTCCCGGGGCCTGCGTCGTGGTGCTCACCGGTCCGACCATTGCCAACGAGGTGGCACAGGGCAAGCCGACGAAGGCGGTTCTGGCCTGCGAAAACTTGATGCACCTGGCGCTGGTCAAGGACGCGCTGCGCAACGACGTGATTTTTTTCGAGGTGAGTCGCAACCCGCAACATCACGAAATCTGTGGGGCGTTAAAGGGGATCGTTGCCATCGCGGCAGGTCTTGCGGAGGGGTTGGAGCTGGGGGCCAACGTTCAGGGCGTTCTCATGACGGAGGGACTGAAGGAACTCGCCATGGTGGCGGCGTTTTTCGGGATTCCGGAAAGCGTGGCCTTCGGGATATCGGGGGCCGGCGACCTGATTACCACTTGCATTAGTCCGGACAGCCGCAATCGGCGAATGGGGGTGTTGCTGGCACGGGGGCGGACGCTGCAGCAGGCCCTGAGTGACGTACGGATGACCGTAGAAGGTGTGGCCATGTCGCAGACCATCGAGACGCTGTGGGCGTTGGACGTTTCCATCCCGCTCTTTCACATGGTGAACGCGATCCTGCGCGGCGAGCGTTGCGACCCGCGGAAAGAGATCGCGGGCCTGATCGCCAGGCAGGGACAACACCCTTGAGTGTTGGCCCGAGAGGACGTTGCGTACAGCAGTCCCGATCATGAAAGCAGTGATCTTGGCTGCGGGGCAAGGGCGGCGGCTCACCCCCATGGGGTGGGACAAGCCCAAGTGTCTTCTGCCGTGCGGCACCGGCAGCACCAACGCCCTTGAGCGTTGGGGCGAGCTTGCCAGCCCTACACTGCTGGACAGTACCCTTCAATCCATTCTTGAACACGGCATTCGTGACGTAATCATCGTTGTCGGGTACCGACGGGAATTGGTGGAGAATGCCGCGCGACGTCACGCGACGAACTGCGAGTTCATTGTGAATGAAGACTATGCGACCACGAATACAATTCATTCCTTGTGGTTGGCTCGCGAATACCTGAACGAGGGGATTATCTATTTCAATAGCGATGTCTGGTTCGAACCGCCCGTGCTTTCGTTCTTGCTTCAATCCGCCGGCCGGCGGAGATCGGCGCTTCTCGTCGAGGTGAAGCGGTGCGGTGCGGAGGAAGTGAAGGTGCAGGTCGATCCGTCGGGGCGAATCACGCGAATCGGAAAGAATCTACCGCCGGAAGAGGCGTTCGGCGAGTTCATCGGCTTGGGCAAGTTTGAGCAATCGGCGTGTGTTTCGTTGGTCGAATCGCTGTGGCGTTACAACGAAGAGCTTGGTCGGAAGGACTATTTCTTTGAATCGGCTCTCGCGGACATTCTGGATCGCCATACATTCATGGCCGCTCCGCTCGGAGACTTAAAGGCCGTGGAGATCGATACGCCGGAGGACTACGCCCGGGCGCAGTCGCTCTGGATGGTGTGAAACTCTCAGACAACGCCGGAGCGAATCTCATCCCGCGATTACGGCGCATAACCGGCAATCAGCGGCAACGCCCTTGAGCGTTGACGCGACCGTTAGCCCGGCTTGCGGCTCCGATAACTGCGGGCCTTGTCCGGCGGTTGTGTTTTTTTCCAATCCCTTGGCAATTTGTGCTTGCTTGTCGGGTGAACGTATTCGACGTTGAGAGTAGACACTTGTGTGGCGGCGGCGAAGTGCGCGCCGTCCGCTGCCGTCTATGGAAGATAGGAAAGAGGAGCGCGGCCGTGAGTGCGTTTTATCAGAATCTGCGGAAGCTCGTGCGATCCGACGATGGACCGACCGCGACGGAGTACGCCGTATTGCTCGCCGTGATCTGTGTGGCCGTCCTTGGGGCGCTGAGCAGCTTCGGCGTGCATATGGACGGTATTTACACGAGCATCGCCGGCACCATGCCCTCCGGCGGTTAGTAGCGTGAAAATGGCATTACCGTTCGAACGTAACGCGCACCAATCAGCCGAACCACCCGTGACGTCAGCACCATCGCCCTTGAGCGATGGGGCGAGCAAGATAGCAACGAACGGCGATCGTTAGCCGTTAATGGGATGGGGAATATGTGGACTTACAGCGTTCTGGACACGATTGACATGACGGCATTTGCTATTAATGCGAAAGCAAAGAATTCGTGGTGCAGCGTTTGCCCGCAGGGGATTTGTTTCGTAGGTTTAAGATAGCTCAGTCAGCTCAAACGCCTTGAGTCCGCCTTCGGCGGAGAGCGACTGTTAGTATGTGACGGCGCTCCGGCGTCGTCGATCGGGAGGGGGAGGAAGCGATACCATCCCTCCCGATTCCCCTCAACGTGACGTGTAGTGTTTTGACCAGCGTTCTCAAGCTCGTGCCCTCTGGAGGTTCGAGCGATTAGGTGGAGGGGTCAGGCCCATTCGCGGCGCCTGAGTAACCTTCGAATTCAGTTGGGCTGCCTCGAGCAGCCCCTTGTTAGAGAGGAGTCTATCGTATGAGTAATTTCCTGACCCGTGCAAAGAGTTTTCTGCACTCTGAAGACGGCCCGACGGCGACTGAGTACGCCGTGATGCTCGCTCTGATCATTATCGTCGCCTTGGGCGCGATTACCGGGCTGGGCTCCACGGTCAACGGCATTTTCGGGGATGTCAACACCCAACTCACGGGGTTGTAGTCGGCGTCTTCGGTTCGCCTCGTCGGGCCGTCAGCCGCGCCGCCCGTGAGCGGTGCGGCGGGGGATCACACGTCTGACGCCCGCGAGTCCGAATGGACCGAACAGGGAGCCGGTGGGCACCGCCACACAGGGCGGTGTCCCCCGGCCCGCTCTGTTTTGGAATGTCGAATGCGGAATTCGGAAAGGTTGTCACCCCTTCGAGGCTCAGGGCAGGCCTGAGCGAAGCGAGGGGTCTTTCTCGCGATTGAGATGCTTCGCTTTGCTCAGCATGACACCGTGCGGTCCGCTCTGCGCCCTTCCGCATTCACCATTCCGAATTCATGCATTCCAGGCAGATATCGTAGATTCAACTGCTAGGGGGAGTTGGGGGCCGTGCGCGGCGACAGGTACCCGCGTCGCAGCCTAAACTCAGAGCCGTGGACGGAAACCCACGGACAGGACCGACTGGAAAGTCGGTCCCCCAGGGTGAGATGTATTATCGGGAGCAGCTTCAATGGACTTCGCCTATTGGCAGACCACGTGCGCCATTCTGATTCCGGGCATCCTGCTGGCCTCATGGATTGACTACTCGCAGCGGCGGGTGCCGAACTGGCTCAATGCCCTGCTCATCGTGATGGGCTTCATCGTCCAGGCTTGCTATTTCGGGACGACGGGGCTTGCCGTCGGAACGTGGGGATTGCTGACAGGTTTCGGATTGCTGATTGTTCCGTGGTTGATGCACGGAATGGGTGCGGGCGACGTCAAGTTGATGGCCGCGATCGGCGTTTGGCTGGGGCCGCTGCTGACGCTCTATTCTTTCGCCCTGGGCGCGATCATCGGCGGGATCACCGCGGTGGTCATGATTTTATCGACGGGTCGTCTGCGGATGGCCTGCGTCAACATTGGGGTGATCCTGACGAAGGTTTCCACGCCGCACGCCGTATTCAGTGAAGTCGGGTCCGCGAAGAGCTTCGGGATGACGTCCCAACTTCTTCCGTACGGCGTGCCGCTGACCGCCGGAACGTTGCTGATCTTGGCGGCGAAAATGTTCGGATGGTGGGGGGTATAACCATGAAACTGACAGAGTGGATTCATCTGGCCATACGTGGTCGTCGATCGCGTCAGACGAGCCGACCGAGGGTCAGACGACGCGACCAAGGCGGGAGCGTCCGGGAGGGTTCGCGCGCCCGCGGAGCGGCCATTGTCGAGTTTGCGGTCGTACTACCTCTCCTTTTGACGATCCTGTTCGGGATCATCGAGTACGGCTGGGTATTCATGGTCCGGCAGACGCTGCAGACATCGGCCCGCGAGGGCGCCCGCATCGCAATTCTTCAAACGTCGACGGATCCATACACGGCCGCCCTGAGCCGGATCGCGGACATCATGCAGCCGACGGGGCTGACGACGTATAGCCCGACGGTGATCCTAGATGGCACGACCATTAAGGTCGAGGTGTCCGTCCCGTACAACGACGTGTCGTTGTTGGGAGGGTTTTTCGGGACACAATCGTACCCCCTGAAGGGGGCGTGCAGCATGCGTAAAGAGGGGATGTAACCGTACCCGCTAACAGCCAATCAGCACCCAATCAGCACTAACACCCTTGAGTGTTGGTGCAACCTGGACAACCACGCTTGAGCGATGGAGAGTGGTTTTTGATCCGACGCCTGTGCGGGCGTCGTCGTCGCGGCGAGGGGGGTCATTTCCAGCATTGAAAGCCGCGACGGGTCGCCGTACAGCAGCGGCAGCCAAAACGCCCTTGAGCGTTTTGGCGAACTAATTCACAACGACCTGCGGAAGGTCAAATAATATTTCGCCATTAGGTCAAACGTCGCCGGAAACCATCCGATAAACAAACGCGATTGGGATTACGGGGCGGCGAGGCGGATTCTCCCGGACCTGACACCCAGAAGTGCCAGGAACCCGCTCCGCCGCAATCAGCCCAATCCGCCGAAGGCGGATTGGCCGCCTACCGAGGCCTGCAACCGTTAGCGCCAATGCCCTTGAGCGTTGGTGCGATGTGACGCAACAAGAGAGAGAGGACGAACGATGAATCGAAGGGCAATCATACCCCTGTTGGTCGGTTTGGGAATCGGGTTGTTAGCAGTGAAGTTCGCCATTAGCACGATCCGCAAGGCCCAAGCGTCCAGTGAATCGAACAAAACCGTCACCGTGGTGCGGGCGAAGCTGGATATTGCGGCCCACGAGGAAATCCAGAAGGACATGGTTGAGACCGTGGCGACGGCGGACAGCCTGTTCGCTCCGGCGAACGAGCGGATGGACAAGGTGGACACGGCGATCGGTCGGGTGACCGCGAAGCCCATCCCGAAGAACGCGCCGGTGTTGCTGTCCATGCTGGCCCCGGAGGGGACCCGGCCAGGCATGGTCGGTCGTATTCCGTCTGGTTATCGCGCCGTGTCCGTGAAGATCGACGAGATCTCGGGCGTCGCCTATCAGATGCAGCCGGGCGACTGGGTGGACGTGATCGTGGTGATGGACATCGACGCGGGGACGAAGGGCAAGAAGGAGACGATCGCGGAAGTTATTCTACAGCACATCCAAGTCGCGGCGATTGGTTACGGGACGGATCCGGAGGCGGACGCAAAACAGTCGAAGATGAAACCCGCGAAGTCGGCAACACTGATGGTGCCGGAGGAAGAGGTGCCGAAACTGCACCTGGCGGGCACGCGAGGGAAGATCACCCTGGCGATGCGCGGCGAGGATGACATAGCGCAGAACAGTCCAGCGGTGGCACACGGCCGCGAGATCATGAAGGGTACGACGCCGGAGCCGGAGCCGGCACCGCCAGTCCTCGCGGCTGCACCGGCTGCGGAACCCGAACCGTACATGGTGATGGTGTTCCACGGCACGACGACGAATCAAGCGCCGACGGTGGAACGGATTACGTTCGAGAACACGCATTCCTCCAAGATCATGGACGTCACCAATGCAGCGCCGAAGCGTGCGACTATAAGCGGAGGGAAGGGCCGTAGTCCGGCAGCTGCGCCACAACCGAACGGCGCCGCCAAGGCCACGGGCGACCAAGACGGGAGCCAGGGGACCGAACCCGGCGATGTCGATACCGAGGATGAGAACAAACCCGACGCGGGTGAGTAGTCGTGAGGAGAACACCGCCAATGTTCATGAAAGTCAGGGATTGGGGATTGGGGTATGAGGTTGAGGGTGCAATGGCCAAACCCCAAACCCCAAACTCCAGACCCCATCGTGGAAGTCGGAGCTGCACGGGTTGGGTCGTATTCGTTGTGGGAGCGCTCCTTCTGACCGCCGCGAACGCGCGGGGTCAGACGAAGCCGGACACGAAACCGGCGGGAGCGGGAAAGGAGTTCCGCGCTTCCGTACTCGACTTGTCGGCCACTTCGCAGCGGATCACCGTGCCCATTCACCGCAGCGTAACGGTGGAGACGACGGTCGAAGCGCAGCGGGCGGACGTGATCGCTAAGCAGATCGCGGACGTTCAAGTGGTCAGCCCCACACGGATGCTAATCACCGGCGAGGCGTTCGGGAGCACCACCGTGGTGCTCAGTGGAACGGATGGGAAGCAGTACGTCTTCGAGGTGAACGTCGAGCTCGATCTGCAGAAATACAACGAAGCCATCAAGGGTATTGATCCGCAGTCCAGCGCCAAGGCCACGTCGGTCATGGGTAACGTCGTATTAGTGGGCACAGTGAGCAACGCGGAGCGCGCTCGGCGCATGGTGGAGCTTGCGGAGTTGTTTCTGCCCCCCAGCGTGGAAGGTAAGACCAATACGAAGGTGCAAAACCACCTCGAAGTTGCCGGAGAACAGCAGGTTCTCTTGAAGTGCGTGGTCGCTGAGGTCAACCGCTCTGCGTCCCGAGAACTGGGGATCAATGGGTTCCTCGCGGGCGAGAGTTTCCGCGACGGCTTCATCGTCAATCAACTCGGGGGCATCAATCCGATCAACATCGGCGCCGCCGCCGGCGTACCCGTGACGGCGAACATGCCCTTCCTGACGGGCTCGGATGGGATTCCGATAGGGCAGAACTCCTCGATTTCCCTGGGATTCCCGCGGGCCCAGATGCAGCTTTTCCTCAAGGCCATGGCCGACAACTCGCTGTTGAGCGTGTTGGCGGAGCCGAATCTGGTGGCGATCAGCGGCGAGACGGCGACCTTCCTCGCGGGCGGTGAGTTCCCGGTTCCCGTGCCGCAGGGGCAGAATCAGTCGATCACCATCGAGTGGCGGAAGTTCGGCGTGGACCTGAACTTCACCCCTGTGGTGCTGGGGCAGCAGCGGATTCGGCTGCGGGTGGCGCCCACGGTGTCGGAACCGGACCTTAGCACCGCGGTGCAGATCGGCGGGTACGTTGTGCCGGGTCTCACGTCGCGGTCGATGGAAACGACGGTCGAACTGGGGAGCGGACAAACCATCGCCATCGCCGGTCTGCTGAGCGAAAATGTTCGCGGATTGGCCAGCCGGGTTCCGGGCATCGGAGACGTGCCCGTGCTGGGGGCGTTGTTCCGCTCGGTGAACTACAAGCGTTCCCTCACCGAGTTAGTCATCCTGGTGACGCCGGAAATCGTCGCGCCGCTGGATGCACATCAGACGGTGAAACTGCCGCAGGATGGTCGAACCGATCCGTCGGACTATGAGTTGTATGCCATGGGGTTTTTGGAAGGCTCGTCGAAGGGTCCGTGCGATGGCTCCGACTGCGGCGCCAAGTGCAAGAAAAACGGTCAATCTATGATCGAGTCCGATCCCGACGAGCTTTCGGTCCACGGCCCGTGGGGGCATGTAGCGGGGAAATGAAGATCGAAGATCAAAACGCGAAGATCGAAAAAGATACGATCGATCCGGCATCAGCCGAACGACACCGGCAGCTCTCCGCCTGCGGCGGACCGGCCGGCGGATGAGTCCGCCTTCGGCGGAGAGCGAACTCAACCAGCGACTACGTTTGGCGAGAGATCAGCCCCGGACAGGAACTTTTCCGCCTTCGGCGGATTCGGACTTCTGATCTTCGCTTGCGTCCATGAAAAGTATTCTTATGGGACGGCTCTCGCCGCCCTGTAGGGCGTACCCTTCACTGCGCAATCAGCCCCGCCGCCCTTGAGCGGTGGGGCGAACGATTGCTCGGCGTATTGCTCTATTCGGACATAGCGGAGCACCTCGCAAATCCACGCTGCCTGTTGCCGATAGACTATCTAGGAGTGACGAATTACGAGTTACGAATTACATGAACGACGACGGCAGTGTTCCGGCTACCAAGTCCGCCCCAACGCTCACGGGCGTTGGGGCTGCTGGACTTTCGTAATTTGTAATTTGTAATTTGTAATTGTGGGGTGCGCGGAGCCGATGGGGCAAAACCTTAAGTTCATTGTGCTCAACGATCATGAGGAGTTCGCGCTGCAGCTGCGCACCATGCTCCTGAAGTTCGAGGGCGTGAAAATCGTCGCGGAGATCGACGAGCCGGCGCTGCTCGCACAGACGGTCAGCCAATTCCCGGCCGACATTCTCTTCGTCAACCTCGATCCCAATCCCGAGGCCGTTCTCCCGCTCATCGGCGACGTAGTGAGTGCCCATCGTGAACTGGCCGTCTTCGCGGCGTCGGAATCGAGCGAAGGGCCGCTCATCCTGAAGGTCATGCGCCTGGGGGTGAAGGAATTCTTCCCTAAGCCCATCGACGAAAACGCCCTCAGCGAGGCGATCAAGCGTATCATCAGCCATCGTGTCGAGTTGATTACGCAAGGGAAGCTCATCACCATCCTCGGGACGGCGGGCGGCGTTGGGGCGACGATGCTGTCGGCTAATTTGGGGGTGGAACTGGCGGCGCTCGCTTCGGGGAACGTCACAGTTGTCGACTTGGACTATCGTTTTGGACAAGTCTCCACGCATTTGGACGTCGAGCCGACCTACACGCTCGCGGATTTGTGCGGGTCGCCGGACCACTTGGAGACGTCCATGGTCACGCGGGCGTTGGCCAAGCACTCCACCGGGGTGCAGGTGCTGAGCCGCCCGTCTACTTTCGCCGAGGCCGACAACATCACCGCGGCGGCGTGCATGGGAATGTTCTCGACGCTGCTGAACATGAACGACTACATCGTCGCTGACGGGCCGACGCGGTTTGATCTCGGCGCCAAGTCGGTCCTGGCGTTGTCGGACGTGAACCTTCTGGTGGTGCAACTGTTGGTGCCGTGCGTTAGGAACGCCCGACGCATTCTCGAAAACATGCGCGACAACGGATACAACCTGGACCGGACCAAGCTGGTGTGCAACCGCGTCGGCCGCGACTCCGGACATTTATCGGTCACGCACGTCACCGAGACGCTGGGGCTGGAGCTGTTTGCATCCATACCGGACGATTGGTCGGCGGTAAGCGGGGCGATCAACCTCGGCGAGCCGCTGCTGACGCACAGTCCGAAAAGCAAGGTCCGGCTCGCCATTCAGGAAATCGCCGAACGGCTGCACAGGGGCGACTCCCTTACCGATGATAAGAATACGCGGCCGCTGCACAATAAGAAGGGCTTCATCGCCCGGTGCTTAGCACCATAGGTTCTATAGGACCTATTCTTTGGTGACGAGGGATTCGGAGGAGTGCGTGAATGTTCGGTAAGAAGTCACTGAGTAACGTAGCGACACCGCCGGCTCCGACGTTGCCGGCTGGCGCACCCAAGCCGCCGTTGCTGGCTGGCGCACCCAAGCCGCAAACTCGACTTGATGGCTCTCTCAAGCAGACCTCGGCGGCGGTCAAGCCCAAGGTCTCCAAGGAAAAAGTTGAGCAGTTTAATACGCTGAAGATGCGTCTGCATCGCAAGCTCATCGACCAGCTCGATCTCACCCGCATGGCGGGTGACGACGAAACGCTTCGCACCCAGGTCAAGGAGGTTGTGTCTCAGCTTGCGGACCAGGAGACCGCGCTTCTTAACTTCAACGAGCGGCAGCGGCTCATCAGCGAAGTGCTGGACGAGACGTTCGGTCTGGGGCCGTTGGAGGTGATCCTCGCCGACCCGACGATCAGCGACATTCTGGTCAACGGGCCCAAGCAGGTCTACGTGGAGCGGCACGGAAAGCTGGAGAAGACCGAGGTGGAGTTCCGTGACAACGCCCACTTGATGCACGTGATCGACAAGATCGTCAGCGCCGTGGGCCGACGCTGCGACGAGACCTGCCCGTTGGTGGACGCGCGTCTGGCCGATGGAAGCCGCGTGAACGCGGTGATCCCGCCGCTGGCCATCGACGGGGCGTGCATGTCCATCCGCCGATTCGGCGCCGACCCCCTCACCTGGGACGATTACATCAACTTCAAGTCGGTTACGCCGGAGATACGCGACTTTCTCGCCGCGTGCGTCAAGTCTCATCTCAATATTATCGTGGTGGGCGGGACCGGCTCCGGGAAAACGACGCTGCTGAACAACCTGTCCGTCTTCATCCCCGATACCGATCGGATCGTGACGATCGAGGACGCCGCCGAAATCCAGTTGCGGCAGCCCCACGTCGTGCGTCTCGAGACCCGGCCCGCCAACATCGAGGGCAAGGGGCGGATCACCATCCGCGATCTGCTCATCAACGCGTTGCGAATGAGACCCGACCGCATCGTCGTCGGGGAGTGCCGCGGACCCGAGACCCTCGACATGCTCCAGGCCATGAACACCGGACACGATGGATCGCTCACCACCATCCACGCCAATACCGCCCGCGACGCCGTCGCCCGCGTCGAGACCATGGTCATGATGGCGGGGTTCGAATTGCCCGTGAAGGCCATCCGTCAACAGTTTGCGTCCGCCATCCACGTTCTCGTCCAGGCCCAACGAATGACCGGTGGTGGGCGGAAGATCATCAGCGTGACCGAAGTCACGGGAATGGAAGGCGACGTCATCACCATGCAGGACATCTTCGCCTTCGAACAAATGGGAGTGACTGCCGCCGGACGTGTTCGAGGGCAGTTCGTCGCCACGGGAATCCGTCCGTCGTTCCTGGAACGGTTGAAGACCACCGGATGCGACCTCGATCCGTCCCTGTTCCAACGGCAAGTGCTGATGACCGACGAGGGAGAGTAGACGACGACTAATTACGAATTACAAATTACGAAATTGGCGAGCTACGCAATGAGGCCAAGGCCGCCGGCGCGGCTTCGTAATTCGTAATTCCAAGGGCAGTGCGGCTGACGAGGATAAAGGCATCATGCTTCAACACACGACTCCGCCGGTCGGCGGATTAGCCGCGTCCGAGATCTGGGTATATGTTCTGCCCTTGGTCGGATCGATGCTGCTGTTCTACGGCATCTTCCAGGCCATTACGGAGAACAAGTCTTCGCAAAACAAAAAGGTGCAGGAGCGGCTGCACGGCGAGCGGCAGAAGCGGGAGAAGGCCACGTCGACGATCATCCGACGCGGGGGAGTGGGACAGTCTGGGTCGTTCGCGGACCTGATCGTGGGGAAGTTGACGTTCATCCCCAAACTGCAGACGCTGCTGGATCAAGCGGACGTGGATTGGTCGGCATCACAGATGATGCTCAATCTGTGTGGCATTGCGGTGCTCGCCGTGTTGACGCTGGGGACGCTGCAGGTCCGCCTGGTCGCGGCCATCGGCTGCGGTGGGGCGGTCGTGGTGCTGCCGCTCTTGTGGCTCAGCTTCCGCCGCAAGCGACGGATGACCAAACTAAACTGCCAATTGCCAGACGTGTTCGAGATGATGGGCCAGGCGCTGCGGGCCGGACATTCACTCGCCGGGGCCATCCAAATGATCTACGAGCAGTTGCCACCGCCCATCGCCACGGAGTTCGCCCAAGTCTACCACGAGCAAAACCTGGGGGTCAAAATCGAGGATGCCCTGCAGTCGATGGCCGATCGCGTCGACTCCCTCGACGTGCGCTTCTTCGTCACCGCGGTCATGATCCAGCGGCAGACGGGCGGTGATCTGGCGGAAGTGCTGGACAACATCAGCGGGGTCATCCGCGAGCGGATCGAGCTGGCGGGGTTGGTCCGCGGGTTGACCGCCGAGGGAAGACTATCAGGATGGGTCCTGTTCGCCCTTCCGGGAATCGTGTTCCTCGGGTCGTTTTATCTGAATCCGACCTACGCCAACGTGCTGCTGGAGGATCCGCGAGGGCAGATCATGCTCATGATCGCGGCCGGCATGCAACTGATGGGAATCGCCATGATTCGATGGATTGTGAACATCAAGGTGTGACGAATGACGAGTTACGAGTTACGAATTACAAGAAGTCGCTCCCTGCTGTTGTCGTTTTTGTAACTGGTAACTGGTAACTCGTAATTCGTAAATGTTGGGGTCGCGGGGCCTAGATAAAGCCTATGAACATATACCTTTACGCACTGGCCGGTATGGCGATCGTCAGCATCATGCTGATCATCTATGCCTTCTGGCCTAAGCCGACTCAAGACGACGACACGATCCAGAGGCGCATGACCGGTCGACGTGCACAAAACGCGATGCAGGAATTGCGTCGCCAAGCCAAGGAGTCGGTCGCCAAGAGGGTTCTGGACACCGTCGCGCCGATGGCGATCCGCTCCTCGATGAAGAACGATGCGGCGCAGATGTCGAAGCTACGCATGAAGCTGGCGATGGCCGGTCTGCGCACGGAAAGCGCGCCCACCACGTTCCTGGCGAGCAAGACGGTAATGGCCGTGTTGCTGGGTTTGGCCGCCGCGGCGTACGTGTGGGCGAAGGGCATGCATATGGAGAACGCCATCGGCATCACCATGATGGGGGTGGGCATGGGCTTCTTGACGCCCAATCTTTGGCTCAATTCCGCCGTGTCCAAACGTCAGGAGAAGATCCGCAACGGGTTGCCCGACACGCTGGACATGATGGTGATCTCCGTGGAAGCTGGTCTTGGCCTGGACGCTGCCTTTCAGCGCGTCGGCGATGAAATGAAGAAGGTCCACCCGGTGCTGTGTGAAGAGTTACAACTCGTCACGCTGGAAAGCCAAATGGGCATACCGCGATCCGAAGCGCTGTGCAACCTGGGCACGCGGACCGGTCTCGACGAGGTTCGCTCGTTGGTGGCGATCATCAACCAGACCGAACGGTTCGGCACCAGCATCGCCAAGGCGTTGCGCAACCAATCGGATGCCCTGCGGGTCAAGCGTCGCCAAGCCGCCGAGGAGCGTGCCCAGAAGACGACGGTCAAGCTGATGGCCCCGCTCATTCTGTTCATTTTCCCAGCGATTTTGGTCGTGCTGGCGGGTCCGGCGGCTTTGAAGATGATCGAAGCCTTGGGCAACACGCCGGGTCTGAAATAAGGCGAATGTCGAATTAAGTTAGAAGCTATTCGATCCGCCACAGGCGGATCCGCCGCGGGCGGACCATTCGACATTCCGGACATCATTATCGGACAACCCCAGTGCGAATCCGCCGAAGGCGGAGAAGTTCTAGGTTGCCGATCCATCCGGCCAACGAGTCCACGGTAACGCTCACGGGCGTTACCGCTGGTGGTCTCTTTTTCTCCGCCTTCGGCGGATTCGGAATTCGATCTTTGATCTTCCCAAAAGACCCTTTGTAACTGTGTCGATAACTCATGCGGGAGACTAGAAACAAGAGACTGGAAACTAGAAACTAGAAAAGTTGTGGGCTTCGGCTTGCAACCTCCAGTCTACTGATTCGCGGTGGCGAACGGTCGTCTTGCTAATTTCTAGTCTCTAGTTTCTAGCATCTGGTTAAGGAATTGCCCATGAAGGTTCAACTGCGTATCCGCCTTCGGCGGACTGGAATACTCGGTGTGGTGTTCGTTGCGACCCTTGTCGCGGTGGGGACGTTCGTTGGGTGTCGCGCCCTCTACGGAGGGGCGTCCGGCGGCGGTTCGACGAGCAACGACTTCCTGGCCACGGGGCAGACGCTGAGCTTTTTCACCGCCGTCCAGGTTGATCCGCAAAGCGAAGACTCCGCCGGTCCGCAATTCGTGGTCGCCGAGGACTTGGACAACGACGGCTATCTTGACCTGGTGTCGGCGTGGAATCAGTCGCAGCCCGTGCAGATTCACCTACAGCGGCGGAGCGCCACCGGTGATATCAGCTTCGAGACGGTTACATTGGCGGGGAATATCCCGGTGGTGCGCGTCGCCGGCCTAGGCGTTGCGGATTTTGACATGGACGGGGCGCCCGATATCGCCGTGCTGGTGAAGCAATCCGGATTGGCGGACGCGGGGTGTCTTGAGGCTGAATCCCCGGCCGAAGGCGGGTACGCGGGCGTTGTCATCGTCTACCTTGCCCCGGCGGCCGCTGCGGAGACGAATCAAGCACTCGCCTGGCGTGAAACGCCCATCGGCGCCTCGTTATTGGCCGGGCTGACCAAAGCCAATCCCGGCCCGCCGGAAGAAGAAGGTTACACCAGCATGGTGCTGGGCGATTTGGACATGGACGGCGCCGTCGACCTGGTGGTGGCGTGGATCGGGGCCTGCGGCGGCGACCCGGAAGTACTGACCTTTACCAATGGCGGACCCGGTGCGGTTCGCGACGGTACGTGGTCGGTGTCGGCGATCGCCGATCCGTTCCCCAAAGGTCCGCTCGTGCAGGACGAAGAAGGACTTGACCCGGTGCGTGTCAAGGATGTGGCACTTGGTGACGTGGACAACGACGGCGATCC
The DNA here is from genome assembly GCA_020056715.1 of Phycisphaerae bacterium. Taxonomy (GTDB): domain Bacteria; phylum Planctomycetota; class Phycisphaerae; order UBA1845; family UBA1845; genus SBAX01. The sequence goes on from JAGVHG010000161.1 coordinate 26,523, forward strand.
GGATGTGATCGCCACTTATCCGGACGCGGGTAGCCTGAATATCCGCTGGTACCGCAATCCCGTCGTGGACATCGCGGATGACTATCACGTTTCGATCGCCGAGTGGCAGACGGGCGTGGTCGGTCAGGTCTCGCCCAAGGCGGAGTTTGAGGACTTAGGCGGTGCGGACATCATCCGAGTGGGCGACGTGGATCGGGATGGTTTGCTCGACGTGGTGGTACGGTCCTCGGGCGGTCGCGTCATTCAGTGGCTCAAAGGGCCTGGCTTCCAGGCGACCACCGCGCCGCTGCCTAATATTCCGTGGCGAGTCTATACGCTGGCCGAGTTCACGGAGCGTACGCCCGAAGGACTGGCTGTGGGCGATTTGAACCTCGACGGACAGCCCGAAGTTATTGTGTCCGCGTCGGGAGGTCTACTGTTCCTCGATGCCCAGGCGGCGCCGAGCGTGTATGACCAATGGACTGAGCAGTTAATTGTCGATGACATCGCGCCGGGCCAACCGGGCGACAGCCCCGCCACCACGGACCCCAACGTCACCTCCGCGGAAATCGCCGGTACGACGTTCATCAACTCGATCCTGGTAGTCGATCTCGACGGCGACGGTGCCAACGACCTGGTGGCGACGTTTGATCGATCGGGTCTGAGCGGCCTGAGCAACGACGCCCTAGTCTGGTTCCGCAACACCCGCTGAATTTCCGATTGTCGATTGCACTCCGAACCCCAAGCGCCAGCGCGGGGCCATAGGGCCGGTCGCTGGCGCTCCCGGTTCGGATCGACAATTGGCTTAGAAATTCGTAGTCAGTTCGTCAGTCGAATAGGCGACATCCTTCATCCGTTGTACAAGTCCGCTCCACCGCTCAAGGGCGGTGGAGCTGTCGCGTGGCGTCGGACCCGCGGCGTGGTACGCTAGGCGCATGGACGACCGTCTCGCACCGGGTTACCGCGCTACGGTGATCAGCGTTGGGCTGAACGGCGCACTGGCCGTCGTGAAGCTCGTCTGCGGGATCGCGGGAAACTCGTACGCCCTCATCGCCGACGCAATCGAATCCATGGGCGACATCGTCAGCTCCGCGATGGTGTGGAGCGGGTTGGTGATCGCCTCCCGCCCCGCGGACGCCAATCATCCCTACGGTCACGGTAAGGCCGAGCCGCTGGCGGCGTTGTTTGTCGCCCTCATGCTCGTGGCCGCCGCCGCCACGATCGTGACCCAAGCGCTCCATGAAATCCGCACGCCGCATCACGCCCCCGCGGCGTACACGCTGTTCGTTCTGTTCGGCGTCGTGGTGGTGAAAGAGATAATGTACCGCTACGAAGCCCGCGCCGCTCGGAAGTGCGGCAGCACGGCGGTCATGGTGGACGCCTGGCACCATCGCAGCGATGCGATCACTTCCGCGGCTGCGGCGATCGGCATCACCATCGCTTTGGTCGGCGGGCCGGGTTACGAACGGGCCGATGATTGGGCGGCGATGGCGGCGTGCGTGGTCATCGTGGTCAATGCCGTTCACTTCGTACGGACCGCGGTCGGCGAACTCATGGATACGCGTCCCGAAGCGGCCTTCGTCGAGTCGATCCAAGCGGCCGCCCTGAAGGTGGAGGGCGCCCGCTATGTCGAAAAGGTGCTGGTGCGAAAGATGGGACCGCAATTGTACGTCGATCTGCACTTGGAGGTGGATCCCGAACTGCCCGTGCGTGAAGCCCACCGCATCAGTCATCTGGTGAAGGACAGCATCATGGCCGCTTGTCGCGAGGTCGCCGACGTGCTTATCCACGTTGAGCCCGCTCGGACGATCGACTCCAACGCTCGTTGGCCCTAGTCGCGGTTCGGGCGATCATCAGGTATCCGTATCTTCGGTCGCCAGCGACGGACGACGCCGCGGTATCGGCTGTAGTCCTCGTCGAACATTCTGATCAGCCGCGGCTCTTCCCACGCAACAATGAAGGTGTGGAATGCGATCCAGCCCAACACCGCGTACCCCGCCAACAACGGTGACCAGAACCAACCGGCCAGCCCCAAGAACACCAACAGCTCGCCCCAGTTCATCGGGTTGCGTACCCAGGCGTAGGGACCGGTTGTAACCAGTCGTTGCGGCGGAAACGCGGGCGACGGTGTGCCGCGCCCCACGCGGTGAAACAGCATGATGCACCACGCCTGCAAGACTGCGCCGACAACGCCCACGATGATCGCAACGCTGCCCAACACGACGGAAGGATTGCCGGCCACACCGATACGCCGTTCGATGCGCAAGACGCCGGCGGGGAGAAGGACGATAGTGAGTAGATAGTAGCACGCATTGACGATGATGTTCTTGACGGTCAGAGACATTCGGTCAGGGGTGTCCGGTCCGATTACATCAGCATTGTTTGGAGATAGTCCGTCGCGTTGCGGATGGCGTCCAGTCCCGTTTCGCGGGTGTCGCATTCGACCGGTGTTCACGATCGGTTCACCGAGAGGGGCGAGGTCTCCCGGCGGCGCAGTTGTCCGCACGCGCCGTCGATGTCCAGCCCGCGGCTCGTGCGGACGTGAGCGTTGACTCCGCGAGTGCGAAGCGTCTCCAAAAACCGAACGACCGTGTCGTCGGCGGGTCGGGCGTAGGGCAATCCCTTCACCGGGTTATACGCGATGAGGTTGACGTTGCTGCGCATTCGTTTGGCCGTTGCGGCGAGGGCGAGGGCGTGCTCCCGCGAATCGTTGACATCGGCCAACAAGATGTATTCGAG
>JAGVHG010000106.1 GCA_020056715.1 Phycisphaerae bacterium
AATCTGCTCCGCAGTCATACAACACCTCCATTCTATTGGAGGATGACATCGGCGCGATCACCGCTTTAGCTTGAGCCAAAACAGCGCTGTAGTGTTAAGCGCGTCCATCGCCAAGTACTGGGTTAGAACCGCTTGGAAGAATCCACTGTCCTCTTTTCCAGACATCGTCACGGTCGCCTTAGGCTTTTTTCGCGACCAGCGAAGGACCAGGTCAAGGACGATGGTGATGACGACAAGTGTTAGCGGCCAAATCATCTCGACGGAGGAATAAGTCACAGGTCAACCTCCGGTTGTCTAACGACCAAACTCACCTGCCGGGGCTGCCGGAGTGAGCTTGAACCCTGAAAAGCCGTGATGCGCCCTCGGTCAGGTGCAGCGCCTGGTTCGGCGACCGGCAGCTCTGACGCGACCTCAATTCAGCTTGGTACGGCAGGTCCTTGGGGCCTGCCTTCACCATCATCGTGCAGCGACAGGTCGATGACCTGCCCGACTACCCACCGCGTACGTGAACCGCTAATGATAAAGGCAGGTGCGAGCACCTGCCCCGAATCATGATCGCGCCGCCTCGCGCCGCACGGGCTGATGCGCCTCGTAGCGGGCGATCTCCTCCGTGAACTGATTGATGGTGCCCTTCAGCGACCGCATCGTCAGTTCACGCACGTGATCGTCCTCGCTCGTGTCGTTGCGTAGTTCTTCGTAGCGCATCTCCAGCCGATGGAGTTTGGCCCGCGTGTTGGCCAGTTCAATGTCGTTCTTCAGGCTCATGGACAGATCTCGATCATGCCTTTGGGAACGCCCGTCCGATTCGTGCCGAAGGTGACGTTCACATAATCATCAAAGTCCGCCTGTCCCACCAATTTCATTTCGAGGAAGGGCAGACCCGCGTTCAACTCCGCCTCCGCAATCGGATCCGCAGGAAACCCACGCCCGATCAGCAGGACGCAATCGACATCATTCGGCTCCATTATATCCGTAACGAAGCTGCCGTTCAAGACAATCCGCTGAACGCCTGCGCGGAGGCCCAATTCGACCATCCAGCGAACGGATTCCATCTGCACGCGGCGAAGCTCGGACTGACGACCGAACCGGCCCTCGATCTCCGCGAGCGCCGCGCCGTGTAGGCCCGGCGGAAGGCAGCCCGAATCGTCGAAGGGTGGAATCATTACGTTTTCTCGCTCGCTGCCGCCTTTAGGAATCACCCCTCACCCTACCTCTCCCCTCAAGGGGAGAGGGGTATTGAGACACTGGCTAGGCGGTTTGCAGGACGCCCACGGCCGCGCGAAGGTCGGCGGCGCGGTGAGTTTTTTCCCAGGTGAAGCCCGCGCCTTCGCGGCCGAAGTGGCCGTGGCGAGCGGTCTCAAAGTAAATGGGACGACGCAAATCCAGGTATTTGATGATCTCGGCCGGTTTGAGAGGGAAAACCTCGCGAACGATCCGCTCCAGCGCGGTCGGCGAAAGGTCGCTGGTGCCTTGGCAATCCACAGAAACGCTCACCGGGGCGGCCACGCCGATGGCGTAGGCTAACTGGACCTCGCATTGCCGGGCCAAACCGGCAGCGACGATGTTCTTGGCGATGTGCCTGGCCATGTACGCGGCCGAGCGATCGACCTTACTAGGGTCCTTTCCGGAAAATGCTCCGCCGCCGTGGCGACCTCGCCCGCCGTAGGTGTCCACGATGATCTTGCGGCCCGTAAGCCCGCTGTCGCCGTGCGGCCCGCCGGTGACGAAACGACCGGTGGGGTTGATGTGCACGATGATGTCGTCCGACCAGAGCTGCGGACATTCACGCTCCACGACGGGACGGATCACTTTGGCGACGATTTCGTCTTTCGCCTTGGCACTCATCAACCGATCGTTTTTCGGGTCCAGCGCCTCCTCGGTGTGTTGAGTGGACACCACGACGGTGTGGAGACCGGTGGGCGCGCCGCCCTCGTAGGCCACGGTCACCTGCGATTTCGCATCGGGGCGTAGCCATCGGATTTGTCCGTTTTGGCGGAGGTCGGCCAACTGTTCCACGAGGCGATGGGCAAGCTGGATCGGCAAAGGCATGAGCGACTCGGTCTCATCACAAGCGAACCCGAACATCAATCCCTGGTCCCCGGCACCCTGCTCTTTGTGCAGGCCTTCGCCTTCGGTGACGCCTTGACTGATATCCGGCGATTGCGAATGGAGGGCGCGCAGAACGGCGCAACTTCGGTAGTCGAAGCCCCCCACCGGGTCGTCGTAACCAATTCGGCGAATGGTCTCCCGAACGGTGTCCTCGGCTCGGCCCAGGGCGTCGTTGGCGGCCTGGTTGTGGACCGTCACCTCGCCGGCAACGACCACAAGACCGGTCGTCACCAGCGTTTCGATCGCCGCCCGCGCGGCCGGATCGTGTTCGAGAAGGCTGTCCAGGAGTGCGTCCGATATCTGATCGGCCACCTTGTCCGGGTGGCCCATCGATACCGACTCTGAAGTGAAAAGGTTCGCTCCCAGTGAACTGCTCTTTCGCACAGGATGTCTCCTCAAACGGTCAACGGCCCGCTTTCCAGCACGGGATTGACGCATCTTAGGGGGCGCTGGGTCAGGTAGCAACGGCTGAAAAGTCGTCGTTTGTCGACCCGGGATGGTCGTCGGTTGGGGGAGTCAAGGCCATCGGGTCGATGAGGTTAGGCTCAATTCGAAATTGCGGCGCCAGGCCCATGACGGCTTCGACCATCGTTCGCTCTACCGGGATGCCGATCCGTTTCATCCGTCGGACCCGGCGGCGACGAACGCTCAGTTGCATCAGGGCCGAAGTGCCGTTGGGGTCTTCGCGCAGGAGAGGCGAACGGGGCCCATCGGTCAGGATCGACTGAATGCGGTCCAGGGACTCGCTTCGATAACCGGCCATCAATTCCGGCGATAAATCCCACCGCGAAAGTCGACCCCACAGATGCACCGTTCGCCGGAAGCCTTGCCGAACGGTCACGGCGTTTATCCGGTCGAACAGCCGCCGGTTGAAATCATAGGGCAGAAACGTGTCGGTAATATGACGCCCCATGGCCGTGTGATGATCGCGGTGGTCGCCGGCGATGATCTGCTCGAGCAGCGCCCAAGTCGACTCCGACTGCGTGGCGTCCGCGCGAATCTCCCAATAGAAGTGGCCGAAGTTAACCGAACTGTCGCAAACCGCGATCTGGCGAGGAACGAACTTGCCGTGGGCAACCGTGTCGGCTGCGAGATGCGAAAGATAGCCATACGCGAAGGCTGCGGCCCGGTCATCTTCAGCGCTCTCCAGCAATCCAAACCCAGTCGACCAATGATGGCAGAATTGTTTGACGCGACTCCAGCGTTTAGCGAAGACGATGTCGGCGGCGATGTTGCCGTAGATATAGGCGATGCCGTTTCGAGCAAGGATCGCGGCAATCGCGGCGGGCATGATGGCGAGGCGCTCTAGGATTGAACCGGCAAGTTCGATATGCGTGGCCGGTCCCCATGCTAGGGCGAAGTCCGCGCAGCCCAACATGACGACCAGAAACAGGAAGACCGTCCGAAAACTTAGTCGCATTAGCCGTACATTCATTATCGGCAGCGCCAATCCGCCGCGCTCACGTAGGTATGGCCGAAACCAAAAGAACCTACACGTATTGTACGTAACGTCGACCGCTTGTGTCGCATGAAAACTCATATTTGATTGCCATAATCATCCCCCGCCATCGCCTTGACAGTGGGCATCGCACGCATAGACTTTAATGCCTGGACTGTAGATTTCAAGCTCGGCGATCAATGGGAGCGGCGTCATGGCGGATGAGAAACCTCGCATTTCCGTGAAGAACTCCGGCGGCGTTAACATCGTCGAGTTCGCGGATCGAAAAATCCTTGAGGAGCTTTCGATCTCCGAAATCGGTGAAGAACTCGCTAGGGTCGCGACGGGAATGGGTGACGTGAAGATGTTGCTCAGCTTCAAGAACGTGGAGCACTTGTCGAGCGCGGCCTTGGGGATGCTGATTAAGCTCAACAAGCAGGTGGCTGAGAAAAAGGGTCAACTGAAGCTCTCCGACATCAGTCCCCCGATTTACGAGGTGTTCAAGATCACCCGGTTGTACAAGCTGTTTAGCATTTACGGCACAGCCAGGGAGGCTTTGGCCGACTTCTAGAGCGCTTTACGAAACATCCCGCCCGGCGCGACGGCGCAGCTTGATTCATGCCATGACCGCAGTTAATCCCGACAACGAAGCGACGTTCATCGTGTGCGTCGTCAAGAGCGATCTGCGAGAGACGTGCGTCCCAAAACAGGCCATCATTACGGAACTAGAGCGGTGTTGTTACAGCGACGATGCGGTGTTCGCGGTCCAGCTCGCCCTCGAGGAAGCGTTAGCCAACGCCGTCAAGCATGGGAACCGTAACGACGCGGGCAAGAGTGTCACCGTCCGATACGCCGTGAACGAGGACAAAGCCGTCGTCGTGGTGCGTGATGAGGGCGGTGGGTTCCTGCCCTATGACGTCCCCGATTGCACCGCGCCTGATCGGCTCCCACTTCCCAACGGCCGGGGTATCATGCTGATCCGTGCCTATATGGATGAGGTGTGCTTCCGCGACCGTGGCCGCGAGGTGTACTTCGTGAAACGCCGCGCGTCGGCCACCCCGGCTGCCTTGACCAAGCGGGCACGTAACATCCGACGTACGATCTGCTTTTCAGGAACCGTACAGGGCGTGGGATTCCGCTACACCACCTGCGACATCGCCTCAAAGTTCCGCGTGAAGGGTTTCATCCGCAACCTGCCCGATGGCCGGGTCGAGCTGGTCGCCGAGGGACGCGAAATCGACCTTGACCGCTTCCAATGCGCGGTCGAGGAGGCGATGTGCGGCCATATCAGCGACGTCGCCGCTACCGACAGCGCCGCAACCCACGAGTTCAAAAAGTTCGTAATCGCCTCGTAGAAGCGATTCGATTCCCGCGTCACGCCCTTAAAAACGAACTTTGAAAACCGGTGCGAGAATCAACGCAGCGACCATGGACACGATGAAGAAGGTCACGACCCAATAATCCGCGCCGCGAACCCACGAATCCACGCTGGGATAAAGGATCTCGATGGATCGAACCGGCGCCCCAGCCGCTAGACGGCGCTCCACGGGATGGAACAACTGCTCGGTCCATCTCGCGTTCGGACGCAGCGCGCTCACCCGCTCGAACCCGTCGCCGACGACAAGCTCCTTCTCCAGGGTCTCGCCGGCGACATGAAATTTGAGAGTGTGTCGGCCGGGTACGCCGCCGTGAATTCGCCAGACCCATAGATCCCCGCCCGGCACCGGGCCGACCTCAACTACCATACCCGGATGCGGTTCGATCGAAACTTCGACCGACTTTCCGGCGCCCGGTGCGAAAGACATCTTGATGAGCGTCTGTTCGCCCGATCGAAGGGGCCGCCATTGATAGCGTATACCCATCTGCGCCAGGGCCAGCATCATGGGCAGCGCCATCACCAACACCGGCGTCAAAACGTATCGTTGTAGTCGTACGATCGCCCACAGAAGTCGGGCCTGCGATAGAAACGTGATCCGAAGCTCATCTTTGTAGAGCTTCAGAGCGAGCAGGTTGGCCTTGATGTCGTCTTTGACCTTGCCGATCGCCTTCTGGTTGGAGGTGTGGCGAAACGCGATCAACATCACCACGCCGGTTACGGCCGAAATCACGGTGAGTCCGACCCAAACGGGAAACGGACTCAGCACGGCGTACACGACATCGCCGAGCCACGTGCAAATCGGGTTCAAGAACGCCAGGAGTGGTGAGAGAATGGGGTTCAGGATCGCGTCGAGCGAGCCCCAAAGCCATCCGAAAAACGTGGAGAGTATGTCCCAGACCCAAAGGACGACCTCGGCTCCGTAAATCAGCACCGAGTTGACGAAGTCCATGGCCGGTTCCTGAAACGATCGCCGCCGAAATCACGGTAACTATTCGATGTAACCCAATCCGCGAAGCCGTTCGGTCACGTCCGCGTCGGAATCCGCCGACTCCAAAACCGATAGCTCCTTCTCGATCACGTGAATCAAGAACTCCTCCGGTGAGGCGTATCCCGCTTTCTCGGAGATTTTCTTGACTCGTTCGTAAAGATTCGCCTCGATCTTGATCTTAGACATCGTCGTCACTCCTTAGCTGCGGCGTTCGTAACCCCTGCCGTCACGGGCTTGAACAAGCTCTTCCCCTTCATCACCTCCGGAACCGGTATGGCAAACTCCTCGAGGATAGTAGGCGCGAGATCGATCAACGATGGAGCGCCATGAAGAATCGGTCGATTGCTGAAAATCACGCCTGGCACTTGATCGGCGGCGATGCAGTGGTCGGCGCTCCACTCCGAATCGTTTTTCGAGATCACCTCGTCCTCAAGGTCGCCCTGCGTAGTGGCCCACGAGGCACGGTATCCGCGGTTATAGCCGATGACGAGGTCCGGTCCCGTCGCGGCAAACGGACCACTGTACACCTTATCGCTACGATAAACTTCCGCGATCACGGGTTGACCGTCCAGCGGATCGCGGACGGCCAACAGCTTGCCGCGAATCTCCTCCAACAAAGCCTCCCGTTCGCTCGGCTCGACGATCCCATCCCGTTCGCGCCCCCGCAGGTTCAAATACAGACCGTTCAATCCCATCCCGTAGGCCCTCGTTCGCGCCCAGTCAACAAGACGTCCGGCACCGGGATTGAGTAGACTTCCGCAATTGCCGGGGCCCAAATACCCTTGATCCCTTAACCACGTATTCACATTGAACTGCCGTCGGAAGTTGCAAAAACCATGATCGGACATCACAAGAATGGTGGCCTTCGACCCATAGCGATCCACAACACTGCCTACCACTTTGTCCATTTCGACGTAGAGGTCCTCGATCACGCCGTTGAAACGCCGTGCGCTCTCCGGCGAACGAGTCGGATGTGGTTCGTCCCCTTCCCACCAGAACATGTGCGCTTGAAGGTCCGTGCTTGAAAAGTAAAAGAATAACAGGCCATCGCGATAGTTTTCCATCGCATAGTGCAACAACTGCATCCGCTCCTTCAAAACATAGCGCACCTGTTGAAGATATTCTTCGTCCTGAAAAACATGATTGGACAAGGCTTTATGATCTTCCTGAAAGCCGGTTGTATAAAAGAGACCCAGGGCTTTCGTAAGTTTAGTGATAAAATCGGGAGGCTCCGTAATCCGTTGATCACCCGGATCGGATGGGTCGATGTTGATCGGCGTAACGTAGAGGCGGAATATCGGCCGCACTTGCTGCAGGTAAAAGCGACATATACCGCTCACGTGGGTGTTGGGCAGGAATGACGGCATGTCTAACTCGTAGTCGACCTTGCACCAATCGCTCCATTCGCCCTCCTTGAGGACGATCACTTGGTCTTGAAGTTCAATCCGTGCATTCGGCTCCTGTGGGTGCCGGTAAACCTGGAACGGCACCGAGGCTTTCACAGACTTCATGAGTGCAGTGTTCTCCGGACCGATGAGGCTCGACTTGGCGAAGTTGTCTTGGAAGATGAGCGGCTTACGATACCCGCCCGGCTCTTCCAACGAGCGGATGGTATCGCTTACAAAATACTGATACGTGCCATATCCCCCAAGCAGGTCCGGCACACCCATTCCCGCAAGACAACACATGTGTCCGTGATGCGAGGGACTTGGCGGATAATTGGAGGGAATGTCATAGATGCGTATGGGAATACCGGCCTCGTCCAGGTAATCCCAGAAGGGGGTCCCGTTACGTTTAAGGAGAGTCTGAGTGGGATTGTGACTGAACGGCCAGAAAGTGAGAGGGAGCTTATGCTTTCCGACCTCCCACCCATCATCACTGTGGATAGTCTCGGCGGCGGAGTAGTACGGCTCACACTGCTTCGCCGGGTTACGGTGGATGAAATCGAAAATTCCGTGGACGCCCGCATCGGCGCCGGTGATGAAGTTCGACCATGCGACCGGACTTTGCGGCGGGATACTGGTGCCCAGGTGTCGATAGCCTCCCGCATCGCGTAATTGCGCCAAACGTGGGAGCCGGCCCTGATTCATAAGGCGTTCACACAGACGCGGGTCCATTCCATCAAATCCGAGGATGATCAGTTGGGGGTGCTCATTCGTGTTCCGGTGGCATGAGGAAAACGCTGCACCGGCTAGCAGTAGCGCCGCCGGGACGGAGGTTGCTTGTAGGAATCGGTAACTTTTCATCCCGAAGTGATCGCGTCCGCCTTTATTACGCCGCGCCGCGCGATACGACCCTTGCCGTTCTTAGAGAAACCCGGCGCTTCCGCAACCGTCAGCGGCCGCCCGTCCATCACCGCGGGTATTTCCACGCCGAACATATCGAGCACGGTGGGACCGATGTCCATCAGGCGCGGCTGCGGACTGTCAATTTTACGATTGCAGAATAGGACGCCCGGAACAAGCGATGGATCGATACAGTGATCTCCGCTCCAAGCCTTCGCATTGTCATGGAATACGCGATCGGTCGATTGCCCGATCGCCGCCTCCCACGACACGCGGTAACCCCGGTTGTATCCGAGAATGATATCCGGCGCGTCCACAGTGTATGGACCATGGTAAATCTTGTGGGCATTGAACGCACGATGCACTGCGATCTCCTTCTTCTCACCGTCCCGCAAGCCGGTCAGCTTCTCACACAGTTCATCGCGAAGCCTATCGGCGTCAGAAGGATCGACGATACCCTGAGCTTCCCTGCCTTTGACGTTCAGCCAAATGCCCGCAAGACCCAAGCAAAAGGCTTTCGTCTTCGACCAGTCCACTCCGCCGAGATATTTCTTCCCCCGTCCATCTGGAAGCAGCGTCAAATACCCGTTCTGCTCAAGCCATACATTCCAGTCAATCCCCCTTCGAAATGAATTAAATCCATGATCGGAGATTACCATGAGCACTGTGTCATTGCGCTCACATGCTTTCATCGTCCGCCCGACCAAATCATCCATGCGTACGTACAGTTCTTCGATGGCCTTGCGGTGTTGTCGGCCGGCCTGTCCGGTGTGCGCGGGATGCTCCGGATCAATGTAACGCCAGAACATATGTTGAATCCGGTCCGTCCCGTCGAACACACACACGCACAGTCCGCGGCTCACCTTGTCCAACGCGTCGAAGAACATGCGCTCGCGCTCAGAGTCGGCTTCGAGGCATTGATGCAGAAAGCCCTCATCGTCAAGGATTTTGGCATTCAGTCCCCATGTATCCTCCGCCAGACCCAATGTCGCGTACAGTCCCTGCTTCTTCGACAAATACATGGAATACACCGACGGGTGGGAAATGGGCATGGCCGGCTTGTCCGGGTGTATCTGGATCGGTGTTACATACAGGTCGAACTCCGGCTCCGTGTCGATCAACAAGAATTCGCAGATACCTTTGATCTTAATCCCCGGTCCTGCCTTGAATTCGACGGTAACCCAGGGTGTGTAATTACCCTTTGTCAAAGATATCCGCTCGCCACAAATATCCAATGTCGCCCGGCCTTGACCGGTTACCGTAATCTCAAATGGGCAACGCATCGCCCCGCCGTTGTCGACCAGTTCATTAGGAGGCCCGACCAAATGGGACCGAATCCTGTTACCTTCACGAGCCACCCGGATCTGCTCGCCACCGATGTAGTCCTCCTCCACACTAGCGCGCGTCGAGTAATAAGAAAATGTCCCCTGACTGCCCCGCAAATCTGGGACGCACATGGCCGACAACAATACCCCGCGAAAACTCTCTGGCGGGAACGTTATCGGAACACGAATCACATTACTGAAAATCCCATGCGCCCCAAGGGTGTTCCAAAATGGTTTCCCCTTTCGCAACAACCGGATATCCGGCTTTCCGATCGGTATCTTGTATCGACCGATCTTCCATACCCGCGACGCGCCGCGGATACTGACGGACGACAACAGCGGCATGTAGGTCCGCTTATCGCGGGTGAGAAAATCAAAAATGTTATGCTTCCCTGGGTTGCAACCGGTCAGGAACGTCGACCAGGCGACCGGGGAAAGCGGCGGCGCCGTGGTCGCAAGCCGCGAGTACGTCCCCGTCTCGGCCAACTTACGGAGGTTGGGCATTTTTCCCTCGGCCATGTACTTGTCGGCGAGCGTCGGCTCCATCCCATCCAAGCCGAGGATGACAAACCGTTTCACCCGTGCCCGCGCCAGGGCACGGCGACCGCGAATAAACCGAATCGTCCAGCGTAAGGGCCAAAGAAATATGGCCGCTAGGCCCGAAAGGAACGCCGCGAAGAAAGCGACGAGCGTAGTCCCCACCGCAAAGCCGGCGCCCGGACCGATGTACGCCTGCGCCTCACCAGCAGCGAGCAGGAGTGCAAACGCCGCAAGCGCGACGATCCGCAGACCAGGATGTCGGTTCGGTAACATAGGTCGTTAGTGCAACCCCTAGCGACCCCCGCGAACGTCGCATAACCTCGATCCGTCGTTGTACTCGAACATGTTAGTCATGGTATGGCCGCAACTGACACCGTTCAAGTGATACCTGCAAATCAAACTGGCATGAAAAGAACCAAACCCATACAATCGCCTACGTCCGAAAGGATCGCCGATTGTCGGCATTCTCGGCTTTCGTTGCCCGTACGCAATACGAGAGGTATTAAAGCTCACATGACGATTTCATTGACCATGCTCACTCTGGCCTTGTTCGCGCCCGTGGATCCAGCGGCCTACCCGGAGACCGACAAGTCCAACGCCGTTTCCGTCGCCGATCGTTACCGCGAACCGGCCCAACGGATCATCACTGCGGCCCTCGCGGGCAACGACGCATATCGAAAGCTGGAAGAACTCTGCACCCGCATCGGTCATCGCCTCAGCGGCTCGCCGCAACTCGAGAAAGCCATCGACTGGGCCGTCGACACCATGAAGAAAGACGGCCAGGAAAATGTCCGCCGCGAGAAAGTGATGGTGCCTCATTGGGTCCGGGGCCGAGAATCCGTCACCCTGATCGAGCCGCGCAACGAACCCTTGGTCATGCTCGGCCTGGGCGGCTCGGTCGGGACGTCCCCCGAAGGCATCACCGCCCCGGTCGTCGTGGTCAGCGGCAAGGACGAGCTTGATAAGATCGGCGACCAGGCGAAGGGAAAAATCGTCCTCTTCAACAACATCATGCTCCCCTATGACCCTGAAAAAGGCGCCGGCTACGGCGCGGCGGTGCAGTATCGCGGCAGGGGCGCGAGTCTCGCCGCGGCGAAGGGTGCGGTTGCCTGCCTCATTCGCTCCGTGACGGCCAAGAGCTTGCGCAGCCCGCACACCGGTGCGATGCGCTACGCCGAGAATGACACAAAGATCCCCGCCGCCGCCCTTTCAATCGAGGACGCCGACACCATCGCCCGCTTGCAAGCCCACGGCATCCCGGTCGTCGTCAACATCAAGATGGAGGCCCAGACGCTCCCCGACGCGCCATCCGGGAATGTCATCGGCGAGCTTCGCGGCTCAACAAACCCGGATGAAGTCGTGGTCATCGGCGGTCACATCGACTCCTGGGACGTTGGCCAGGGCGCACACGACGACGGCGGCGGCTGCGTGATGGCCATGGAGGCGATCAACGTCCTCCGCAAGCTCAACATGATTCCTCGACGCACCATCCGAGTGGTCCTTTTCACCAACGAGGAAAACGGCCTCTCCGGCGGCAAGACCTACGCCGCCGACCACGCCGACGAACTGCCCAAACATGTCGCCGCAATCGAAGCGGACAGCGGCGTCTTCCGCCCCACCGGCTATTCCGTGGAGTGCGAAAACAAAGAACGCGAAAGCGCCGCTGCAGAGCGACTACACGACCTCGTCACCCTCCTCTCCCCCATCGGATCGATGAAGGCAAGCGCGGGCCACTCCGGTGCCGACATCAGCCCGATGAAGTCCGGTGGAGTGATTCTCATGGGCCACGACGTCGAAGGGGCCACCTATTTCGATTATCACCACACCCACGCCGACACCATCGACAAGATCGACCCCGAGGTTCTTTCCCAGAACGTCGCCGCCCTCGCCACGATGGCCTACATCCTGGCCGACATGCCCACGCGGATCGGCGAGCGCCTAAACCCGTAGCCCCGCCCGGCAGGTAGCGGAAAATCCGAACCCGGAGCGCGAGCGACGGGTCTACCAGAGCGTGGAGCCGCAGCGACAGGACCACATCCCCTCTTGCTAAGTCGAAGATCCGCCGTGGCGGAGGGGGGGCCGACTCCCGTCCCCCAATCCCCAATCCCGACCAACGACCCCCTCCCCGTACCAATTTCAGCGTTTCTGCGTTTCGCCCCCGACCCCCGACCCCAAAACCCCGAAATCGAGCGGGTTTTGTTGGGAGGCGGGGGCTTGTATCGGTCCAGCACCGACGGTATAATAGACCCCCGTTCCTAATTAAGTGCGGTGACCATCTTCGGGAGGGATTTATGAATCCGTCAATTCGAGGAAGCGCGCGTTGCGCCGCTGCAGGAATCCGAAGCGTTTTCGTCGTCCTTTGCACCTGCGTCATCACGACAATAACACCGGCAGGTATCGCGCGCGGAGTACCGCCTCAAGGCGCGATCGTGGCGTGGGGATGCGGTGATATCTACAACATCTACAACTACGGTCAATGCAACGTTCCCGCGCCGAACAGTGGTTTCACGGCCGTCGCCGCGGGCGGGTTTCACAATCTGGGTCTCAAGGCCGATGGGTCCATTGTGGCCTGGGGAAACAACGAGTTAGGTCAAACCAACGTCCCCGCGCCCAATGCCGATTTCATCGCCGTCGCCGCGGGCCGTTGGCACAGTACGGGTCTCATGGCCGACGGATCCATCGTGGCGTGGGGGGACAATAGCTACGATCAGACGAACGTTCCCCCGCCCAATGCCGATTTCATCGCCATCGCCGCGGACGGTTGGCACAGTCTAGGTCTCAAGGCCGACGGCTCCATCGTGGCGTGGGGATGCAGCAGGATTGAATGCGACGGCTCAGGCTGTTGGTGCGCCGCGTCAGCGCCGGGATCCCCTTCGCCGAATACTGGTTTCGTTTCCGTCGCCGCGGGCGGGTTGCACAGTCTGGGCCTCAAGAACGACGGGGCCATCGTGGCGTGGGGATGTGAATTCCCCGGCGACTACGGTCAATGTAACGTCCCCGCGCCCAATGCCGATTTCATCAGCATTGCCGCGGGCGGGCGTTTCAGTCTGGGTCTCAAGGCCGACGGGTCCATCGTGGCGTGGGGATGGAACGCATACGGTCAAACCACCGTTCCCTCACCCAACACCGACTTCATCGGCATCGCCGCGGGCGGTGGGCACAGTCTAGGTCTCAGGGCCGACGGGTCCATCGTGGCGTGGGGACTCGACCCCTCGGGTCAAACCAACGTCCCCGCGCCCAACACAAATTTCGTAGCCATCGCGGGGGGCGAGTACCACAGTCTCGCCGTTCAGAGGGTTGGCGCGTGTTGTGACCTACTCTACGGCAGTTGCGCGGAAGACATTGGCGCGAGCGCGTGTTTGGGAACGCACCAGGCGTGGACAGTTGATGCGGCCTGCGTGGACGTGGTGTGCGAGGCCGCCACAGGCGCGTGCTGTAACCTACTTTCCGGAACATGCGCTGAGGACATACCGGTGAGTGAGTGTTCGGGAACGCAAGAGACGTGGACCAAGGGTGCTGCCTGCGTTGACGTGGTGTGTGATGCCGTCACCGGCGCGTGCTGTAACCTACTTTCCGGAACCTGCGCTGAAGACATACCGTCGAGCGCGTGTTTGGGAACGCACCAAGCGTGGACCAAGGCTGCGAACTGCGCGGACGTGGTGTGCGAGGCCGTAACCGGCGCGTGCTGCAACCACGATCCTTTCGGGGCTTGCACAGACAGCGTCACTCAGACGGCGTGCGCCTGCCCGACCTGCGATTGGGTCAAACTGGGTTCCTGTTCTGAATTGGATTGCCCGCACACCACGATCCCGGCGGTGAGCAGTTGGGGACTCGCGATTCTGTCGCTCTTACTTATTACCGGCGCGAAGATCCGCTTCGGGCGGGTGTGGCAATGAATCACGCTGTGGGTGTGCGCATCAAGCAGCGCATCGGCTCGTTGTCGGCGTAAACCCACCATTCGGCGATGAGG
The DNA here is from genome assembly GCA_020056715.1 of Phycisphaerae bacterium. Lineage (GTDB taxonomy): Bacteria > Planctomycetota > Phycisphaerae > UBA1845 > UBA1845 > SBAX01. The sequence continues at coordinate 14,034 of JAGVHG010000106.1, forward strand.
CCGTCGCGAACGACGGCCTTCCACGCGGCAGGCGTTTCCCAGCGGTTCTGCGTAAGCATTCGACCATCAGGCGAATAGGTGCCGCCCGCACGTCCGAACAGCGCCGTGACCGGCCCGCTCTCCAGATGATCCGTCACTGCGATGTGGTAATCGGGTACCATACCAAAATAGGCCCGCCAGCCCTCACGCATCGGCTCGCGGCCGCGGACCTCGATGCCCAGACTATCGACGAAAAGATGATCTGGCGTCATCAGTCGGCATAACCCCTCCATCCCGGCGCGCCGGGACCGATTGATGCACGCGATGAACTGCGCGACGGTTGGATTCACGACACGGGAGCCGCCGCCGCTTGCGTTCGAGGGAACCGCTCATCCAGCGTCTTATTCCATTTGGCCAACTGTTTGTCGTGTTTCTCGAACAAAGCGGACGCATCGCCTTCGATGATGACGCCGGTCATCACGTCGCCCTGCTTAATGGCGTCGACCACTTCTTGCCCGGCGATCACCTTGCCGAACACCGAATGTTTCCGGTCCAACCACGACGTTTCCTTGTGCGTAATAAAGAATTGGCTGCCGTTACTGTCCGGGCCGCTGTTGGCCATCGACATGGTCCCCGGACCGTCATGCCGAAGTCGCGGGCTGAACTCATCCTTGAATTGATACCCCGGCCCGCTGGTGCCGGTGCCTGTGGGGTCGCCGCCTTGGACCATGAAGTCCGCAATGACTCGGTGGAACTTGAGGCCGTCGTAATACCCGCGTTTGGCGAGATTCACGAAGTTAAGCACGCTAAGCGGGGCTTCATTCGGGAAAAGCCGGAGGCGGATCACACCCTTGGTGGTGTTCACCACGGCCACAAGCTCAGTCAATATTGCAGTTTCGTCTCCCATCGTGCTCTCCAACGATCCAACGACGACCTTCAACCCGGGTCGCGCGGACCCCGCCGCGGCCAACGCGGGTAGCGTACAACACCTTCCAAGCCGTTGCAAGTAATTTCCGCCCGCCCTGCATCATTTCTTTTGACTGTGAATTGTTGCGGCGTGGTGGCACGCCACGAGGCGCCCCGCCGCCGCGTCCGGCTCCGACTTCAGCGGCGGTGTCACCCGGCGGCACTCCTCAGTGGCAAACGGGCAGCGCGGATGAAACGCGCATCCGCTGGGGGGCGACAACGGACTCGGCGGTTCGCCGGTGACCGGCGAGCGTTCACGCCGACGCGCCGGGTCCGGCTCCGGCACGGAAGCGAGAAGCGCCATCGTGTAAGGGTGACTTGGCCGGGCGTAGAGGTCGGCCGCATCGGCAACTTCCACGATCTTCCCCAGGTACATGACCGCCACACGGTCGCTAAAGTGTTCGACAACCGCCAGGTTGTGGGCAATGAACAGGTAGGTCAGCTTCAGTTCGGCCTTAAGGTCGTTGAGTAGGTTCAGAATCTGGGCCTGGATCGACACGTCAAGGGCGCTGACTGGCTCGTCCAAAACCACGAACCGCGGGTTGAGTGCGATGGCTCGGGCGATCCCGATCCTCTGCCTCTGGCCTCCGGAGAATTCGTGGGGATAACGTCGAGCGTCGTCGCTACGAAGCCCGACCCGCGCGAGCAGTTCCGCGACCCGTTCACGACGCTCCCGCCCGTCGCCCACGGCGAATACGTCGAGCGGTTCCGCCACGATCCCCCCGACTTTCATGCGTGGATTCAGGCTGCCGAACGGATCCTGAAACACGATCTGCATATCCCGCCGTAGCGTCCGCAGCGTCCGCCCATCCGCCTTCAGAACGTCTACCCCGTCGAACGAAACGCTTCCCCCCGTCGCCTCAACGAGCCGCAAAATCGTCCGGCCCGCCGTCGTCTTGCCACAACCGCTCTCCCCCACCAGCCCCAACGTGGACCCGCGCAGAATGTCGAAGCTCACCCCGTCCACCGCGCGAACGTACTCTGCGTTTCGCACGAATGCCCGACCCCGTGCCGAGAAATACGTTCGTAGATCACGGACTTGGACCAGAGATGGAGGCCGTATTTGCGTGGAATCAACGACCATCGCCCCGACCCCAGAACCAGCGCGTTAACGTCGAAAGACCATACCTATGCCCGGCGACGAAGCGATAGACCGCCCGCGAAACCGGCGCGAATCCGGGTACGTGCCGGTAGCACCACAAACTCCGACCCTTCCCTGGCACTTGTGCCAAGGCCCGAAAGACCGCCTCAGCGCCGCTGAAGATTTGACCATCGGTGTCAACGAGCTGGACCGCATTTACAAACTCTTGTTGAGATATTTTCGGGAATTGCTCCCCTACTTCCTGGTAGGGCGCGTAGTCGATCAGGTCCCCGGTCATCGACCGCCATCGTGTGATCCATCGCCGACAGAAACCGCACTCGCCGTCGAAAATCAGAAGAGGGGCCTGCGGCCAACCCGCCTCGGGCGGATTGTTTAGAATGGATTTCCCAGTCCCTTCGGCTGGTGCCGATGCGGTTTCGTTCGGCGACAGTGTCGGCTCCGGCGCGTCAGACATGTTTTCATCGTAGCCGTCGTCCGTCCGGGCCGCGAGCCTTTCTTACTCTAAGCTTAGTAAACTACCTCTCGGTACCCGACTTAAACAAGCGTAGCTTGCGGACGACCATCCGCGTTCTGCACGGACGAATCTCGTCTCGCGTGGCATTAACTCAAGCCCGTCGCTATGCTCTCCGCAGTTCGGACTTGGAATGCGTTGGCGAATGCTTCAACGGTTTGACATCATCGTGGTCGGCGGTGGTCACGCCGGGATCGAGGCCGCGTGGGCGGCGTCGAGGCTCGGGGCCTCCACTGCGCTCATTACGATGAGCGCGGAAGCCATTGGTCGGATGTCGTGCAACCCCGCCATCGGCGGATTGGGCAAGGGCCAGATGGTCCGCGAGATCGACGCCCTCGGCGGCCTGATGGCTCTGGCGACCGACCAGGCGGGCATTCAGTTCCGAATGCTCAATCGCAGCAAGGGACCGGCCGTCTGGGCTTCTCGTGCCCAATGCGACCGCGACGCCTACCCCCAAGCCGTGCAACAACTCCTGCGCCAAGCGACTTCGCTAGACATCATCGAAGGGTCGGTCGAAACAATTGAGACCGCCGATCAGAGCCGTGGGCGCCAGCCCACGGACACCGGTCTTCGTACTCAATTGTGTCACGGGGCTAGCGCCCCGTGCTCTGATCCGCCCCTCGCCCCAGTCCTTAGCGTCGTGGGGGATGGGAAACTCTCTCGGCGGGTCACGGGCGTGACACTCGCGGATGGCCGGCGCATCAAAACAGACGCCGTCATTCTAACCACGGGCACCTTCCTTCGGGGACTGATGCACTGCGGCCAGGAACAGACCGATGGGGGCCGCGTCGGAGAGCCTGCCGCCGTGGGGATCAGTGCCGCGCTATTGTCACTCGGCTTCGAGCTTGGCCGCCTGAAGACCGGCACCCCGCCGCGTATCCACCGCGACTCCATTGATTACACCGTGTGCGAAATTCAGCCCGGCGACGACGTGCCCATCCCCTTCTCGCACATGACCGATGCGATCCTCCAACGTCAGGTGGATTGTTGGGTCACCTGGACCAACGCCGGGGTCCACGAGCACATCGTCGCCAATCTTCACCGCGCCCCAATGTACTCCGGACAAATCCAATCCCGCGGGCCGCGCTACTGCCCCAGCATCGAGGACAAGGTCGTCCGCTTCGCGGATAAGCCCAACCACCAAATATTTCTTGAGCCGGAGGGCTACGACAACGAACGCATCTACTGCAACGGCATCAGCACTTCGCTTCCCAAGGACGTGCAGGACGCCTTCGTCCACGAAGTGCCGGGTTTAGAGCGGGCAAGGATCCTGCAATACGGCTACGCCGTTGAATATGACTACGTCCCCACGCACCAGACGAAAGTCTCGTTGGAGACCAAGCTCGTCGGCGGGCTGTTCCTGGCCGGGCAGATCAATGGGACCAGCGGTTACGAAGAGGCCGCCGCCCAAGGCTTGATCGCCGGCGTCAACGCGGTTCGATCGCTCCGAAACGAGGAGCCGTTCGTTCTCGGCCGCGACCAGGCCTACATCGGGGTGATGATCGACGACCTCGTCACCCGTCCACCGCTAGAACCGTATCGCATGTTTACCTCCCGTGCGGAGTACCGCCTTCTGCTACGCTCCGACAACGCCGATCAACGCCTCACGCCCGTCGGACGACGGTTGGGAACGGTGGACGACTCCCGCTGGGCACGTTTCCAGGTCAAAAGCGAAGCCATCGCCGCCATCGAATCACTTGCCAGGCGTGGGGCGCTCGATGGCGTCAGCCTGCCGCTCTGGATGCGCCGCCCCGACGCCGATATGGCGACCTTCGCCGACGCCCTCGCCGGCCTGTCACCACGCGTCTTCGACGCCAACGATGTGATGCAAGTTATAACCGCAGCTAAGTACAGTGGTTACGTCGATCGCCAGGCCCGGCAGATCGAACGTTTCCGGCGGCTGGAGTCGATGGCCATCCCCGAACTCACCGACTACGGGACCATGGCTGAGCTACGGTTTGAGGCCCGCGAGCGGCTATCCCGCGTCGCTCCGGCCACTTTAGGTCAAGCCGCTCGAATCAGCGGCGTCACCCCAGCCGATATCACCGTCCTTTGGATTTACCTCACAGGCCGCCGCCGCCTTTAAGACAGTCGTCGCCAATCCTCAAAAATCACCAGTGACCAAACTACCGAATAGACTCCAATTCCCTACCCAGATATATTTAATTTTTTCGTTGACGGCGAAATTGACTATCTGTATCGTATGGGGAACATGGGGGGGATGGACAAATTGAGTAGCATCGGTGTGGTCAAGGATGGCTAGGCCAGAGGTAATTTCATGGCGGATAACGGACAAGTAAAAACAGTCTTCACTACCGGCGAAGTCGCAAAAATCTGCAAAGTGAGTCAGCAGACGGTGATCCGCTGTTTCGACAGTGGAAGGTTGCACGGCTTTCGCGTTCCCGGATCGCGATTCAGGCGCATCCCCCGCGAAGCTCTCATCACCTTCATGAAGAGCAACCAGATTCCGATGGATCATCTCGAAACGGGGAAGAAGCGGGTCTTGGTTGTGGACGACGATGAGGCCGTCGTGGAAATGTTCAACGAGTTATTGGAACGCGATGGTCGCTTCGACGTCCGCACCGCGTCCACCGGCTACGACGCGGGGATTATGACTGAGCAATTCCGACCCGACGTGTTGCTTCTCGATTTCAAGCTCCCCGACATCAACGGCAACGTCGTGTGTCGAACGATCCGCTCCAACCCGAATTACCAGCACATGCAAATCATCATCATCAGCGGCGTGGCCGACCCGGATGAGGTTGCGGAACTAAAGGCCGCCGGTGCGGATGAGTTCATCCGCAAACCGTTCGACATCAACGCGGTCATCAACCGCATCGCCGAGATGATGAAGGTCGGGTAGACGCAGCCGATTGTCGGCGGTCCCCGCCGCTAACCCGGATGATGCGATGACCGTCGGCATCCAGCGAACCGCATCATCTCAAGCTCCGGCGCGAGAACGCGTCGAGTTGATCCTCGGCCAATTGGACCAACTCCCCACGCTTCCGACCATGGTCGCGTGTCTTTTGGCTATCGCCGGGTCGGACGACTCCTCGGCCCGCGACTTGGTCCGAATCATCGAACCCGATCCGTCACTCACGGCCTGCATCCTTCGGATGGTCCGTCGCCCCGACCTCGGCGTGCGAAGCCAGGGGATGACCGTCGCCCGCGCGGTCTCGCTTCTCGGCATTCGAGCGGTTCGCAACGCCGCCTTATCCACCCAATTCTTCGAGACGTTGTCCGCACGAGGCGGGGATGAATCCGCGACCGCGCGTCGCCGGGAATTGTGGAAACACAGCTTGGCCGTCGGTTGCGCAGCGGAATTGATCGCCGAACGAACCAGCGATCCCGCCACAGCCGGAGAGGCATTCGTCTGCGGCCTACTCCACGACATCGGCAAAATAGCCCTCGACACTTGCCTCCCCAAAAGCTACGCCCGTGTCCTCGAGCGAAGCGAACATCGACCGGTTTGTGTTTGTGACCTTGAGCGGGAAATCCTCGGCCTCGATCATACCTCCGCCGGCAAACGCTTGGTCACGCGCTGGCGTCTCGGGCAAGCGATCGTGGAAAGCGTCTGGCTACACCATCAGGATCCGGACGCACTGCCGTCAACCATTGCCTTCGCGCACCAGGTGCGGATCGTTCACCTCGCGGACGCCTTAATTCGCCGGACCGGGATCGGCGCTTCAGGCTCGAATCACGTGACCGATATCGAATCCGCCGCGTTGACGCTTGGCGTCGATCGAGCCGCGTTGGCCGAAATCATCGAGCGCGTGCCGGAGAGGTTGAAACCGCTTCAAGAAGCGCTGGGACTCGACGACGCCGACGATAATGCGTCGTACCTCGAATCGTTGTCGGAGGCGAATCGCCGACTCGGTCAATCGAATACTCAACTGACGGAATCGAACCGGACCCTCAAACTACGCTCGGATTGCTTTGAAGCCCTAACCGCTTTCACGACGCAATTAACCGAACACGATCGTATCGCCGATGTTTGCGCCGCCGCCGCCGACCTCTTATGTTCCCTTTTGCATATCGATCATGCACTCGCCTTCGTACGCACACCCGAGCGCCTTTGCCTGTACGTCGGCGCCAGCGACAAGACCGGCGCCGCTTCACGCACAGCGATCCTGGAATGCGGTATCGCCGACTTCGCGGAAGCGAAAACGAATGGCAATGTCATCCCGGCCCCGGAAAGCTGCGACGCCCTATGGCAGCAAACCATCGGTTCACCGGCGGAATCTCCCCTTTGGTTGCTGCCGTTCCACACCGAAGCAGCAGCGGGCGGCGTGCTTTTCGTTGCCGACGACGACGTCGTTGATCCGTTACGCTCGGCGCAAGCGGAGTGCGTGTCTCTCTCGACGGCGATCGGTCAAGCGGTATCGTCCGCCGCGACCAGGGTCGTTGGCGAGAAGACGGCCGAGGAACTTCTGGACCTCAACCGGCGGCTCCACACTGCCCAGAAACAGCTCGTCCGCATGCGCTCGATCTCGATGATTGCCCAGATGGCCGCCGGCGCTGCCCATGAACTGAACAACCCCCTTGCGGTGATCTCCGGTCGGGCCCAGATGGAACTAACGAAATGCGAAGATCCCGAACGACGCCGGGAATTTGAAATCATCGTCGAGCAAGCCCGGCGAGCGTCGGGGATTGTGTCTGATCTGATGGTCTTCGCCAAGCCGGACGCACCGAGACCGGTCGTTCAATCGCTGGCCGAAGTGCTCGAATCGGCCTGTCAACACTGGCAAAGCGTATCCAGCCTCGGTCCAGACCGACTGATCCTCACCCAGCGCGACGCCGACTCCTCCGTCTACTGCGACGGCGATCAGCTTCGAGAAATCCTTCATGCGGTTTTTGCCAACGCCCTAGAGGCCACCGATCACGCCGCGAGGTGCATCCAAATCAACTCACCCTCCCGCGCTTCCGATAAGACAGTCCGGATCGTGGTCGAGGACAACGGCGTCGGCATGACGCCCGACGTTTTGGAACATTGCCTCGACCCGTTTTTCTCCAGCCGACCTGCGGGTCGCGGACGAGGATTGGGACTTTCGCGGGCCTATCGACTCGCGGAGATCAATGGCGGAAGCCTGTGGCTCGAATCAAAACCCCAACTTGGAACCACGGTCACCATCGAGCTACCGGCCCGCGCGCCAACGGCCTAGACCAAGCCGAATGTCGGATGTCGGATGGCGGATGGCGGATGGCGGATGTGAAGCGGATCGAGAACACCTCCGACATCTCCCTTCCGACATCCCACATCCTACATCCCACTTCCCACATCCCACATCCGACATCCCACTTCCCACATCCCACATCCCCGCAACGCGCTACACGCCTCGAAGGATAATCCCCATGTCGGACCGTGCGCCAAAAATCTTGCTCGTCGAGCCTGACCCCGACATGGTCGACATGCTGGTCGGATTGCTGCGGCGACGCTTCGACGCCCAGGTGACTTGCGTGAGCAACGCCGAATCCTGCCTGAGCACCGACCTCTTCGATCCGCACGATTTGGTGATCGCGGAGTGGGAGTTGGACGACTCGGACGGCCTGCAACTCACGGAGCACCTAACGATCCTCAGCCCGCGGCCGATCATTTTGCTTGCCGACGAACCCACCAGCCGCGACGCCATAGAGGCCATGAGGCTCGGAGTACGAGATTTGTTCGTGAAACCATTCCCGTTTCAGGATTTGCTCGACGCTACGGAGCGCGCCGTCGCCGGCAATGAACTGAAGCGTCAACACACGGCCAAGTATCGCCGCATGCGCGATCTAGTCCGTCATGTGATTCGAGAACGGCGCGATTTGAACCGCCGCACGGAGCTGGTCTGCCGCGACCTCGTCGAAGCCCACCGACGACTCGTCCACCGCGTGCTGGCCCACGAAGGCACGCGAGCCAAACAAATCACTTGACGGAATTTTCGATTGTCGAATGGACGGAACAGGCACGAAGGCACTGAGGCACGTAGGCTCGCAGGGGATGTCGGGTCGATGACCCAGGCTACGGGGCTCAGGCGGGCTTTTTCGGCGAGCGCGGGCGCCGTGATGAGAATAGAGAGGCGAAGAAGAATACCACCGACATCACCGTAGAGAAGGCTATGCCTCCGTTGAATGCCTCCCACCTCTGGGTAGTGTGTTCGCACCTGGTTTCGGCTTCGTGGCATGCTTCCTCTGCCTGCGAGAGTGTTCTGGTTTCGGCTAAGTACCACTGTTTCCGCTCCTCCTTCCGCTCCTTGCGCCGGTCTTGCTCTTTGCGTATTAGCCTTCTGAGCGGGTTGTCAGGGCCTCCTACAAGGAGATCCGCGTTCTCGCTGGATTCGAAATTCACGCTGAGGCGGTCCTCTCTCTCGACCGAGTCTGTCTTGTCGCGGATCGTCTGCTTAATTCCGCTGACGCGACTGCCCAACTCGAAGAGTTCATCCCCACACCGTCGAAGCGAGTCTTCTCCACGCGCAACGTACAGCGCGATGGCTGCTGCTCCCGATATCACGGCCAGCAGGACCAGGACTAGGGATCGGATTCTCAGGGGCGTCTCCTGAAATCGACTCTAAATGATGAATGCGAGAGTCAGTAGAGTCTGCTGTGCGGACCAATCGTACGACGGTTGACCCTGAAATGGTCCGCGGAGCGGACCCTACGGCTCTGGAAAGCCGTCAGGCCAGTTTTCATCGCATTGTCCACCCAAAAGGCTTAGGTCTGGGGTTCGCTCTTTGCGCGCAATGGCCCATGACATAAAAAAGTTGTTACGCATCTTATTGGACCCGAAGTCCTTGTTACATCGATTGCAAAAGAAGATCAGATAGGCGTCGGAACCTAATTCACCCGCCCGGTTTCCACACTTTATGCAAAGGCGTTGTCCAGTTTCGCTCACTGCCTATGTCCCTTTTCCAACGTAGTCGGTAGCGTCCGCTGTGCGGACCAATCGTACGACGGTTGACCCTGAAACTCAACCGGTGCCGAACCATCCGAGCGGCGATTCATTGCCATGCTCGCATTGCCCGGTCGAGTACCGGATAGGCCCACCTGTCCACTTCCCGTTGTGCCGCCTCAACGCTACCGTTCTTGGTGGCGTAAATCGGTGCATTCAAGATCAACTCAGTACAACAGCGTGCAATGCTCGCCGGGTCTCCCCGTCGAATCACCCACTCAAGCCTCGACAGGCCTAGTAGCCCAGTTATGCCCTCGGCAGTAAACCTTACCACTGCGGTGTCAGGTTGGTCGGTCGCGTAAATGTACTTGAACCCTTCTAACCGTGCTTTCGTTTTCATCGTCTGACGATCCTATGACCAGCGTGTCGCACTGGTCTTCTGGCGATGAATCTTCGGACCAGCGAGTTAGAAACCACGTTAATCAATGCACAACGAATCCATGATGCCGAGCATGAATGCGTCCGCCGCATCCGTGTAGGCATCTCCAGGGACGAATATTCCGAGGAAATACAGAAACCCGCCTGCAATCGAATCAAGGTTGTACACCACGGTGCCCGCGGGGTCCGTCGCTGTGGGTTCGATTGATACGGTCAGGAATGCGTTCGTTCCATCCGCAAGAGTGTACGGGAAAGAGTTAACGATGGTCGAACCAAAGTTGGTTTCCCTTTGCTGATTGCGGGAAGCAACGTAATCCTCCAAAGATTGAGGAGGAACATCCTCAACCAATGTGCCAACCGCCATTACTCTGCTCCCGAACGCAAACGCCCATTGTGCGGAGAAAAGTCCGAGTCCGTCATCGTCCATCGATTCGGCGACGGCTGGTAAGTCGAAGCCAAAGTGGTAATCCGCGTTATAGAACGTCGTTTCGCAGAAGCTCGTGTATGGATCGTTGTCGCACGAGTTAGCGAGGGTCCGTTCATCGAAATCGGAACAGCCGTCGCCATCGGAATCGCGGACGTTGTTCGGGTTGTCCGTCGGATCGTTTGGATCGGTTCCGGGAGTGCTGTTGAGTTCCACATCGTCGGAGAAGCCATCCCCGTCCGAATCCACGGGCGTGTTCGGATCGTTGTCGCAGAAGTTGGGGAAGTTCAACTCGTCATAGTCAGAGCAGCCGTCACCGTCGGAATCGCGGACGTTGTTCGGATTGTCCGTTGGGTCGTGCGGGTCGGTTCCGGTTGTGCCGTTGATCTCTTTATCGTCGGAGAACCCATCCCCGTCAGAATCCACGGGCGTATTCGGATCGTTGTCGCAGAAGCCATCGAAATTGAGTTCGTCGTAATCCGAGCAGCCGTCACCGTCGGAATCGCGGACGTTGTTCGGATTGTCCGTCGGGTCATTCGGATCGGTGCCAGGCGTGCCGTTGATCTCTTTATCATCGGAGAACCCATCCCCGTCAGAATCCACAGGGGGGGCGGGTCGGGTTGGATTGGGTTCGCTTGAGTTGAGTTGAGTTGGGCCGGGAGCCGTGACCGTCGCCCCACAGCCGCCCGCCGATGACTGGCCGAGCGTAAGCGGAAGAAGTAATACGACGAACGATAACCCCCACATCCAATTCAGACGATTCCGATTCAGGAAGCGCACCTGTGCCATTGTCGGGTCTCCGTAAGTAATCCGCCCGACTCGTGACAAAGAACCGACTTTCGCCCTCTGTCGGGCACGCTTAACTATACATCACCATTGGGGGAGAGCAAATTCGGTTTGAGGTCATCCGAAAACCCCCTCACCCGGCCCTCTCCCCCTGTGTGGGAGTACGTGTTTAGCGTAGCGTTTGGCAGTATGGAGTTCGTGTACACGCCGAAGGCGTGTCGGCCCGCAGCCCAGGGTTGTCCCGGCACGCCGGGACTACCCTGGGATCACGGGGTATCAAGCCATACAACCCCAACGGGGTTGTGTCCGCGGAAGCCGTAACCCCGATGGGGTATTTGGCGTTCGTCGCCGTTGACCCAGGGTAGCGCCTTCGGCGCAACCCTGGGCTTGAGGTCATGACCCCGTTGGGGTCGATCGCTTGTGCACACTTCAAATGGCTTAGAAGAGTCTCGCGGCGAGATCATACAGGACGATGGCCGCGGTAAGCGCGATGGCGGCCTTGACGGGGAGGGGCATCGTTTTGGGCGGCGGCTCGACCAGACGCAAGGCGTGATAGATTTCTTCGGGGTCTTCGCTTTCGAGTGCCTCATCGCGGCACTCGGCGATCAGCCGTCCGGTCTCCACCGCAGATAGATGGAACTGCGCCGCATAACGCACCATGCGCCGACGGCGGCTCGGCGTAAGCCGACCCGAACGCAACTCTTGGGAGATCATCGCCCGAAAGATTTCTTTGGTGTCGATGCGCCGCGTATAGTCGTGGGGAGAGTATCCACCCGTGAAACCGCCCCCGTCGTCACGATCGAATTCGTGCACGTTTTCCATCCCCTTCCACCAATAATAGCGCGGCCGCGAAGCGATTTCAGCTTAGTTACGCCCCCATACGTCCGAACGCACCAAGGGCCGATATTATGGGAATCCCGAATTTCGTAACTCGTAACTCGTAACTCGTCCGCGTTAGACTTCGACGCGATTGAAATGCCTTGCCCCGACCCAGAGCGCCAACACCCCGGCCGCAATGGCGACCAGCGCCGCGACCGCACAGAGCATGAGTGATCGGGCGTCGGGCAAGGTATTGGCGGCAAGATATCGCGACTGCCAAGTCGCCAGGCCCACGCCCGTCAGCACGATTGCGACCAACGCCACCGAAGCCAGCAGGTTCGTCGTACCTCCCAACCCGCTGGCAATGCGGGCGACGTTGCTTTGCCCGAACATGGGAAGACGCGCCCCGATCCCCACCGAAAAACCGCACAATCCGAAACAAATCGCCATCGTCACGACCAAGTGAATCGCGGTCCAAACCATGTCCAGATTGAGCATGAACGCGGCCAAGCTCATCGCCCCCACCGCCACCAGCACCGTCACGGTCATCGAGAAGGCGAACTTCGCGAGCAGCACTCGCCCTCGCGCCAGCGGCAAAACGCCCATCAGCCAAAGTTTCTGTCCCTCGAGTGACACCAACGGAAACACAAACCGGCAGGTGAAAGTCGCCAGGATCAGGCTTACCGCGCACAGGTTCAGGAACGGGATAAACAAAAACCACCCCGACGCGGAAAACTCCATACGCAGGGTCGGCATGTTCGTCAGATACAAGACCAGCAACCCGAACAGGATCGTAAGTTGGCTCCATTGCGCCGGATCGCGAAAGAACGTGCGGAGGTCCTTGGCCGCGATCAGTCGCAAAGGGAGCGGCAGATAAAAGAACACCCAGCCCGCCGGCCCACCCGACGCCTCCGCCGCGGGCCTCCGTCCGCCGCCGCGGCTCGACGAAGCCCGATCGTACGCCCCGTCGAAGTACCCTGAGACGATCCGAACGCCTAACCAACTCAGAAAGAAGGCGTTCGCCAGGGTGACACCGAGATAGCGAAAAGATACGGGAAATTGCCCGTGGATCGCATTGTCGATCCCGGCGGCGACCCAGTTGTTGGGAAGCAATGCGGACTGCACGAAGCTCATTCGCGTCAAGAACGCACGCAACCACACTTCCGTCGCCGTCTCGCCCAGTTGAATGGAACGCAACGCGGTAACAATGACCACGACCAGCGCCAAGGCCGTCAGCAGCGTCACCGCTCGCGTCGCCCGACGCGGAAAGAACCGCGCCACGCCCCATGCGAGCAGCAATCCGATGGCCCCCGGGATGGGAATGAACGCCAGGAAGAATGCAAGGAAAAACAGATAGAACATCGGTTCTTCAGAAGTGGCCGCCATCGCGAACATCATCGGAAGCCCCAACAGAACCAGCGACCAACTCGACAATACAAGACATTCCAGGTACTTGAACGTCACCACGTCGAGCGGCGCGATCGGTAGGGTCAACAAATAGGGCGACTCCGATTTCCCGAACAGCGCCCCATAAGCAATGATCGCGTTCGAGAAGGTCAGCAGAGCCAGCATGGCCACGAAAAAGAAATTGAACACGAGCGGAATCGCGACGGTGGCTTCGAGCGGTGTTCGCGAAAGCTGCAAGAACACCAATCGAAACAACCCGTACAATCCCACCCAGATCAGCCCGATTAACACCACTGCCGCGGCGAGGCGCACCGGCGCATCGTGAACCGCCTGAGCGATACGGTTCGTCACTATCCTTCCGCGAACGGAAAGCAGCAACCCCAACTTGGCTCCTATGCCATCGAGCGCGGGCGTCTCACTCATCACTCGCCTCGGTGAGTTGGAGGAAAACATCCTCCAGCGAATGTTCCCGCTGCGCCTGGGTCTTGAGTTGATCGAGTGTACCCAAGGCGATCAATTCCCCGCGATGGATGATACCGATGCGGTCGGCCAGGGTCTCGGCGATTTCGAGGGTGTGGGTGCTCATGAAGATTGTGCCGCCGCCGCGAGTGTGTTCGGTGAAGAGGTTCTTGACCGACCGAACCGTGCGCGGATCCAATCCGACCATCGGCTCGTCGATGACTAGCACCACCGGCTCGTGCAACAACGCCGCCGCCAGCACCACCTTCTGCTTCATCCCGTGACTGTAGCTCTCCGTGAGGTGGTCCAAGAACTCTCCGATGTCCAATCGCCGGATGAGCGTGTTGAGCTTGCGGTCCCGTTGTTGCGTAGTGATGCCGAACATCTCGGCCACAAAGTAGAGAAACTCCCGGCCGGTCAGTTTGTCATAAATGAACGGTTGATCCGGTACGTAAGCCAGTCGGGCCTTGGCCGCTACGCCGTTGGAACCGATCGCGTGGCCGCAAACCGCAACGTAACCTTCGTCCGGCCGCAACAACCCCACGATCATCTTGATCGTGGTCGTCTTTCCGGCCCCGTTGGGACCGAGGAATGCGAACAACTCGCCTCGCGGAATTTCCAACGACAAGTTCCGCACCGCCAGCGTTCGTCCGTACGATTTCCGAACCCCGGCCAAGACGATCGCCGGCTCGCCGACGAAATCGGTCATCGTTGCCTCGTCCTCCTCCCGCTCAGCGACTCCCGCCGCGCCTTTACCCGCTCAGTCTCATCGAAACCGGCCTGGCGAACGATCCGCAACGAGCCTACCACCGGAAGCGTAACTTCCTGCACCTGCACCCGACCATCGGCGTCGACCCACGCCTTGGCGCTGGGTGATTCCACCACCAAACAGTTCTTCACGCCCTCCGGCGTGGCGATTCGCTCCTCGCCGGTGACCTCGACGAGCAGCGGGATGAACCGGTTCCCCACGCCCGTCAGCATGGCCACGGGGTTGACCACCTGCATCCGCCACTTCGTCCCCACTTGCAGGTTGCTAAGCTCCGAGAATGGGTTGAAGGCCCCGGTGAACAGTCCCCCGCTGCTTAGCGGGATCTTAAAGGCCTTGTCGATCGGACCGCTCTCGAAGGTGAACGAAAAGTCCGAGGGAAACCGTTCACCGTGGAGCTTCAGGTCGGCCTCCTCCGTTTCTAGCCGTAGCGTAAACTCATCGAGAACGCCCTCCACCGTGTAGTCCGAGTTGACCGTCACGCGTAGCGGCGTGATCTCCACCGGCAAGCGCTCAACCCAGATTAAATCTTCGCGGCGGATGGCCGTCTCGTCGATTTGATACGTAGTCCAGACCGTCCCCACCTTGCCAAAGTCGCCGGAAATCGTGAATTGTGCTCGGCTTTCGTTTTTCCCTTGCCGGTGCAAGATTCGCAACGGAGGCGGGTCCATCGCCGTCCATGTCGGCCAAACGTCATGCGCGACCAGCCAACTCATCGCCGCCAACCACGCGGGTACGATCAACAATCCCGTTGTACGTGTAAACAATACCCAAGCCCCCTGAACTGCCGCTTCCGTATGCGAACCGCTGATTGTAGGGCCAATTCAAGAGTACGGTCAATCCTCATCTTCTGTCTATCTTGAGTCGCAATCGACAATCGACATTCGACAATCGACAATCCGCCGTCTGTGCTGACTCAAGGCTTGAAAAGCAAGTTCCGACGAATGGCGAGGCGTGCGGCGCTCTTCGGGGCGATCCTCGCGCCGGTCACATTAGTCGGACTTTGGCTGGCCTTCCAACACAAACCGGCGTGGTATCAGCCTGCCCGATTGGATGAACAAGGCTACCAGCTTGCCCGTCGTGACTCCGTGGCGACGGCCGACTCCATCAGCGATCAGCTTGTCCAGGGGAAGGAATTCGAATTGGTTCTCACCGACCGGTTGGTGAACGAATGGCTTGCCGCCCTACCCAGCATTTGGCCGGAGGCGAAGCAGACCTTGCCCGATGAACTCCGCGATCCCGCCGTGCGATTCGCGGAGGACCGCATTCGCTTCGCTGCGCACTTTGACAAAAACGGCTGGCAGGCGATCGTCAGTGTCGATCTGTTCGTCCGAGTGCCAGACGACGGTACGAGCGTAACCATCGCCTTGGCCGGTGCTCGCGGCGGGTCGCTGCCCGTGCCCCGCACGATAATCGAACGCCTTCTACGGCCGTTGATCGAACATTCGCAAAGCGGCGGTAAGAACCACGATGCCGACGCGATCTCGCCGTGGGATGCCGCGGTCAAAAGTGTTCGATCCGTGGATCAACTCTTTGCCGGTGTGACCTCCCGCAACCGCTTCGTCTGGCCCAACGGCAAGCGTCCCTTCCGGATCGCCTCGATCCGCGCTACCAACGGCGAGCTTCGTATCCGTCTGCAACCTCTCTAAACCATGGACACGCGTCAACCGGACGTGCTCTTGACCCTGATCGAGCCGTTATGCGTCACCACGTCGAGCGACGGACCTCCGGCTCCGAGCTTCCCCCTCAACTCACCCCTTGCCTTTTGCGACTCGGAGAGCGGCGCGTCGCAATCGATCCCGCCGTTATGAGTCTGACATTTCAATGTCGCCGCGGTGCTCTTTCCTACATCGATCCGCACTCCGCCGTTATGCGTGGTAATGTTCCCCGCCACCGACCCGCACTTTGACAGGTCCGCCGACACCTCGCCGTTGTACGAGCTGAGGTTCACCACCGGTCCGGCGTAAGTCGCATCCACTTCGCCGTTGTGCGTCTCCGCATGGAGTTTGCCGGTGCTCGATCGCACCTTCACCTTACCGTTGTGCGAAACGACCCTGACGTCCCCGCTTACCTCCGCAACCGCCACGGCCCCATTGTGCGTCTCCGCGTCCAGATTGAGGTTGCCTGGTGCGCGAATGACGAAGCTCACGTCCCCGCTCCACCGCGCCTTCTTCGGCACACTCCATTTCCAGTCGATCCGCGTCTTGACATTCCCCGCCCGTTCGACAAACACGTTGATCGCCGCCAACGCCTCTTCCGCGTCCTCCTTGCTGGTCCCACCGGCCCTCTTCTTAATCGTTGCCGAGGCGTCCACGCCCGCCGCTTGACTTTGGAAATCAATGGACCCGTTGTGGGTGCGCACTTCCAACGCGGTCAACCCCGTCGCGTCGATCGGGCGTTCCTCGATAGCCTCCGTCCACACCAACGGCCCGCCCCAAGACCAACATCCGCCGTCCACCCCGACAATCATGCACCCCGATACAAAAAACGGAATACACATCGAACAAGCAAAGAAAAGTGTGGTCCGCGTTTTCATGTTTCGCCTACGCTCCATACGAGAACCTGTAACTCCGCTGCCCCTCTTCCACCGTTCGATCGGGACGAGGGATGCCAACAAGGTACTATTCTCGAATTGTGAGCCGATATTGCAACCGAACCGCAGCATTTATAAACAACTTTGTCGGCTGCATGTAATCCGCAATTCGTAACTGGTAACTGGTAACTCGTAACTCCTTACCGTGTATAGCGCAGAAGGACTTTCTTGACCGCCTCGGTGAGTTGAGAGCGCGGGGCGGAGAACTGGGCGGGTTGTTGTTCGAGCCATTTCTTGCGGTCGGCGCCGATCTCTTTCGATAACTCGACGCCCAGACGCAGATCCTTGATCGAAACGGACTCGGATTTGATCTCATCCTCCCCGACGACGATGGCCACAATCTTGCCTGAATCCCCAGCATATTTGAATTGCTTTCCGATGCCCTGCGTACCGACGTACAGCTCGGTGTTGACGCCGGACCCGCGCAATTCAGAGGCGATCGCCTGGTAGTGTGCGGTAAGATTCTTGTCGAGGCGCGTAACGAGAACCCAGGCCGTCGAAGAGGTCGCATCGACTTTTCCGATCGCCTTAAGGGCGGCGAGAAGTCGATCAACACCGAGCGAGGAACCGGTCGCGGGCATTTTCTGGCCGGTAAACCGCTCCACGAGGTCGTCGTAGCGCCCCCCGCCGAAAACACTTCCGAACGGACGCTTCGTTCCCTCTTCATCAACGATGTCGAAGGTCAGTACGCCCTCGAACACCGGTCCGGTGTAATACGCGAGGCCGCGGACGACAGTCGGCTCGATGACTACTCGCCGATCATCGTAGCCGGCAGCGTTCAAGGCCGCATCGATCTGCCGCAATTCGTCCACCCCCTCTCGACCGATGGCGCTGGATCCCACGAGACGTTCAAGCTCGTCGCACACGTTGGATCGCGTAGAAGCCTTGATACTAAGATACGCCAGAACCAAGTCTATCTGCGCCGGACGCAGGCCGACGCCCTTGGTGAAGTCCCCGGACTCGTCCTTGCGTCCCGGCCCCAGCAGAGCCTTCACTCCGTCGAGTCCGACGCGGTCGAGCTTGTCGATGGAACGAAGGACGTTGGACGCAAGCTCAGGTGGAAGCGGCTCGCCGGGACCGGCCATCGACTCCAGCACCCCGTTGAGCACCTTCCGGTCATTTATTCGTACTACAAAGTCCTTGGCCGATACGCCCAGTGCCGTCATCGTGTCACACATGACCATGCAGGCTTCGGCGTCGGCGAGCATGGACCCCGTGCCCACGGAGTCGAAATCGCATTGCTGGAACTCGCGAAACCGCCCCGGCCCGGGTTTTTCGACCCGCCACACGGGTCCGATCTGATAACGTCGGAACGGCTTGGGCAGCTCCGGATTCATGGCCACATATCGCGACAGGGGAGCGGTGAGGTCATAACGCAGGCCGACCCACTCGTCGTCCTCGTTCTTGAAGGCGAAGATGCCGCCGTCGGGTTGGTCGGCCTCCGGCAGGAACTTGCCGAGGCAGTCCACGTATTCCAGCGCCGGCGTTTCCAGCGGAACGTAGCCGTACCGCTCGTACACGCCCCGGATCGCCACGATCATACGATCGCGGGCGAGCACGTCAGCGGCGGCGATGTCCCGGAAGCCCTTAAGGCGACGGGAAACCACGCGGCTCAGTTTGTCTCTTGCGGCCAAATAAGAGCCTCCTGAAAACAGGTCGCCGCATGTGTGCCACTGCTGTGTCAGCAGTGGTCATCTGCAACATTGTCGGCGGGCGGAGTACACCCTACGCTTTCAAAAACCCCTCCGCGACGCCGACGAGTTCCTTCACGTGCGAAACGCTGGTGGCGAAGAGCCGCTTTTCATCGTCGTTGAGCTTAACTTCGATCACTTTCTCTACGCCCTTTGCGCCAAGCACACAAGGCACGCCGACGAAGTACCCGCCCACGCCGTACTCCTTGTTGCAATAGGCCGCACAGGGCAGGATGCGTTTCTTGTCCTTGATGATCGCCTCGGCTATCTGGATGGTGCCCGCCGCCGGAGCGTAGTAGGCACTGGTTCCCATCAGCTTGACGATCTCCCCGCCGCCCATCTTGGCCCGCTCGATGATGGCGCTGAGTCGATCGGGAGGAATAAGCTGCGTGACAGGGATGCCCGCGACCGACGTGTACGCAGGCAGCGGCACCATGTCGTCGCCGTGTCCGCCGAGGAGCAACGCGGTGATATCCTCAACGCTGCAACCCAGCTCCATCGCAATGAACGTGCGATAACGGGCGATATCCAGGCAACCCGCCTGGCCCACGACGCGATTCGTGGGGAAACCCGTTTTCTTCCACGCGGTATACACCATCGCGTCAAGCGGATTCGACACCACGATCAACACCGCGTTGGGTGCGACCTTAGCGATCTGCGTCGAGACCGCGCCCACAATCTTGACGTTGGTCGCCACAAGGTCGTCGCGGCTCATGCCCGGTTTGCGGGGAATGCCCGCCGTGATGATGACCACGTCGCTGTCCTTGGCGTGGGCATAATCCGACGTGCCGACGATGTTACAATCAAAGCGTTCGATAGGTCCGCACTGCAAAAGGTCGAGCGCCTTGCCCGCCGTCTTGTCCGAAAACTCAGGGATATCAATCAAGACGATGTCGCCTAGCTCCTTTTGCGCCGTCAAAACAGCACAGCTCGCTCCGACGTTCCCTGCTCCGACGATGGTAATCTTCGCACGTTTCATATCGGTTTCCCTTTGTTGTACTCTCTCCGACGTCGAACCTCCCGCATATGCGTCATCTTACGAGCAACGGGTGCAAATGCAACCGTTGATCCCTCACTTGCGTACGCCACCAGCGCCGATTACGGTCTCGCCGATGGACGGATCATCGGACCCGGCATCGTCCAAACCGACGCACCGCTGGAAAGATTGGCTGGGGCTGAACACTTCCACGCTTGCCCTGCTGGGAACCATCCTATTGGTCACGGCCGCTACGGAGCTGTGGGCCCCGTTGATCCCGCAATACCTCAAGGCCCTTCGCACACGGGCCGGCTCCGGAGAGGCAGGCCTGATCCTCCTCGTCGGATTGTACGGCTTCTACCGCGATGCTTTGGAGGCGATCAATTACTACGCCGGCGGCGCGATCGCCGGACGATTCAACACCCGGCGGTCGCTTCTTTTCTTCAATTTCCTTCCCTTGGTCGGGTTGTGCATCCTGTTGGCATGGGATTCCACGGTCGCCGTGTTCGTCGCCATCCCCTTTGTATTCGCCTGGGACAGCATCGCCGGACCGGCCACGATCACCGTGGTGGGCGACTCCCTGCCGCCCGATCGGCGAACCATGGCCTTCTCCCTCCAGTCCATCTTCCGCCGCGTCTCGCGGATTCTCGCCTACTGCATCAGCGCTCCCCTGATCTGGTGGTTGGGGCGTATCAACGGCGTTCGAGCGGACGCCGTCATCGCACTTGGCCTGGTACTGGCCGCGGCAGCAATTCAAATTCGGTTCATGCGCACCGCCAGCCGTGACACGGTGATGGCACTCAAGCGCCCGCGGCACTTGCTCCGGCAGTTCAGTCCCGACCTCAAACGATTGCTCGCCGCCGACGTCTTCGCCCGCTGGGCCGAAGGACTGGCCGGGCCGCTCGTCATTCTCTACTGCGTGCCCATCCTGGCCGGGGACCACGAAAAGGGAACTTCGCTGTATCAGTCGATCCTGCTCAACATCCAGGCCGTTACCAACATCTTGCTCTATATCGTCATCGGCCCGCTGGCCAGCCGCGAGGGGCTGGCGAAAAAACCGTACATCGGCCTGACGTTCGTGTTCTTCGCGTTGTTCCCGCTCAGTCTGATCGTCCTGGGACCGACGCTCGGCGCTTTCGGCCTGGCCCTGGCCTTCGTGATCGGCGGGCTGCGCGAGATCGGCGAGCCGGCGCGTAAGGCGATGGTGGCCGACCTTGTGCCGCCCGACGTACGCACCCAAGCAATCGGCTTGTATTGGAGCGTTCGGAGCCTGGCCGTGATGTGGGCGTCGCCCGTCGGGGCCGTTCTCTGGATCCTCGGGAATTACTGGCGAGAAGGTTCCGGACCGATCCTTACGTTCAGTGCAGCCGGTCTCGCGGGCTTGATCGGCGTCATCGCCTTCTACACCCGCTTCGGCAGCGGAACGAGCGTGCATTTATCAGAGCCGGGAGCGGAAGCGACCGGACAATCCCAGCCGCGATCCTAAACGACCGGTCAATCAGAGCGTGGAGCGGGAACGACACGACTGATCCGAGCCGCGGGATTCATCCCGCGCGACCACGCCATCCGCGCCGCGCCCATTCTGAAATCTCAAATCTTAAATCCCTGCCTACCCCACCCCTTCAACCCCTTCTCACCCTTCAACCCCCTGAACTCTTCAACTCCCAATCTGATCCCCTCGCGTTCACCATCGATATCAGTATCAGAAACCACAGTTCGCCTGATCGTGTGCGTGCAACGGCTACTCCCAACCTCACGTCCGCTGTTGAGCACCCAATCGACGTCCCGATATCTACTCTTTATAGACGATATTCGTAGAGATCGGAGTTTGGCCCACGACATGCGAAACAGCACAGCCCTAACCTTCCTTTTGGCCGTCGTCGCGTCGATCACGACCTCCGCGCACGCGGTGGAAGACCCTGGCTCGTTGCGGGTGAAGCTCGCCTGGCAGATCGCACTGGAGCGGGTGGGCTTCTCGCCGGGCGTCATCGACGGCGGCATCGGGCGTAAAACCGAACTCGCCACGCGAGAGTTCCAGCGCGTTCGCGGTCTCTCGATTACGGGAAAGTTGGACGCAGCGACGGCGGCCGCGTTGGGAGTGGACACGGGAGGCGTCGTCACAAGCTACACCGTGCAGGCCGACGATCACACCCAGATCGGCCCCCTCCCCAAAAGCTGGCTGGAAAAAAGTCGTCTCTCACGGCTCGGCTACGAAAACCTGGCCACGCTGATCGCGGAGAAGTTCCATTGCACAACCGGGCTGCTCGCTCGTCTAAATCCAGGGCGAGACCTAAACCGGCTTCAGGCCGGCGACAGCGTAATCGTCCCCGCAGTCGGCGAAAGCCCGACGGGTTTGCGCGGTACGCACATGGAGATCGACCTTTCCGAAAAAGTGGTCCGCGTCCTGGATCGCGAGCGAAAACTCGTCGGCTTGTTCCACTGCTCCATCGCCAAGGATCGCGAGAAACTTCCCTCGGGCGAGGCCTCCGTCGTAGTCATCACCGAGAACCCCAAGTACACCTTCGATCCCAAGATGTGGCCGGAGGTAAAGGGCGTGGATCGGAAACTGCTCATTCCGCCGGGTCCGCGCAATCCCGTGGGACGATGTTGGATCGGGCTGAGCCTGCCGGGCTACGGCATCCACGGCAGCCCTAATCCGGAAATGATCGGCAAGACCGGATCGCACGGCTGCTTTCGCCTGACCAACTGGGACGCGATTCGATTGGGCGGAATGATTCGGGTGGGAACCAGTGTTCGTTTCAGCGGCCACGGTTCTTTGGCCTACTCCGAATCCGTCAAGTCGCCTCGGAATCCTCGCTCCCCAATGGCGGCGGATCATTCTTCAATCCTCGCCGTCGCCGGATCGCCTCGCGGAGGACGAATTCAATCTGGGCGTTGAGGCTGCGCAGGTCGTCCTTCGCCCAGCGGGCGAGTTCATCCAGCAGATCCGACGGGATCCGCAGCAGATACGGCTTTCGCTCGGGCATTGCCGTGTCCGCCCCTACGTGTAGAGCGTGCCCGTGTTGACCACCGGATGGACGGCCTTATCGCCGCAAAGCACGACGAGCAGATTGCTGACCATCGCGGCCTTGCGTTCTTCATCAAGATGCACGGTCCCATGCGCCTCCAGCTTCTCCAGGGCCATTTCCACCATGCCCACGGCGCCGTCGACGATGCGACTCCGCGCCGCAATGATCGCCTCGGCCTGTTGGCGTTGCAGCATCACCCCCGCGATCTCCGCGGCGTATGCGAGGTGACTCAAACGAGCTTCATCGACCACGACCCCGGCCTTGGACACGCGTTCCTGAAGTTCGCGCTGCAAGGCCACGGAGACCTCGTCCATGCTTCCCCGCAAAGACAGCTCCCCCTCATGCGTCGTGTCGTACGGATACGCGCTGGCCATGTGGCGGAGGGCGGACTCGCTCTGAATGGCGACGTAACTGCTGAAGTCCTCAACGTCGAAGACGGCCTGGGCCGTATTGGACACCCGCCACACGAGCACGGCCGCGATCTCAATCGGGTTGCCGCGATTGTCGTTGACCTTGATCGTCTGACCGTTGAGGTTGTGGGCCCGCAGCGAGACCTTCTTCTTAAGCAGCAACGGGTTTGCCCATTTGAATCCGCTGTCCTTCACCGTCCCGGTGTACTTTCCGAAGAGGAGCAGCACCGCGGCGACGTTGGGCTGCAGCATGAAGAAACCAAACCAAAGAAAAAGCCACAGGAGCGACAAGAGTGCTCCAAGGACGATCCGCCATGTATCAGGCTGGTTATGCGGCAACCAGGGCAACTTGACCCAGTACACGGCAAGGGCTGCACCGGCGATCAACAAGAGCGTCACAACCAACCAACCGTTCCATGTCCGAGTTTCAATCTCACGCGTTTGCATGTTCATTTACTCCTTCCATGCTAAGATATTTATATTATATCACATTGATAGCAGTTCTGCAAGCGACATAACATTAGTATTTACAGGTACTTATATCTTCACACAATAACATACAGGTGAATTCAATGGTGCTCATGAGCTGCCGAGCATGTGTGCGAGGGCGTCGCGTGCCGCCCGAAGGTCAACGATCGGCTGGGCTGAGTCACAACGCCGGACGATGAATGCGCCCCGATATTCGGCGGCATCGAGCATGGCCAGGATACTAACGAAATCGACTTCGCCTTCGCCGAAGCGTGTTTCCCGACCAGGCCGATCGGTCAAACCGGCGGTCGCATCTCGCGCGTGCAGAATTGCGACCCGGCCCGCGAGTCGCTCCAAGACGTTAGAGGGATTCACTCCGCTCATCACCATCGCCGCAGGGTCCAACCCAATCTGGATCGACGGGCAGCGAAGTTCGTCCAACACGCCAACGACCCGATCGCCGACGTCGTGCGACGGCCGGATCGCGTAGACCGCCCTGCGGGCCTCGGCGTATTCGCCGATTCGATGCAACGCCTCAGCCGCCAACGGAGAGGGTTCGCCGGTCTCGGGATGTGTGAGCGCTCCGACCGAAGCGGTCACAATCCGCACTTTCAGATCTTTCGCAAGATCGATGATCTCGCAGGTTCGCGCCACACGTTCGTCGACGGTACTCGAATCGGTGAGCCGTAAAGCGGGCATGTCCGCCGCCAACGCGGCCACCCCTAATCCCAAGCCTTCGACGTACCGGGCAAGATGGCGGCGACCGCTCGAGGAGAGGTTTCGCGGCGCCGCTTCACCCATCGCGGCAGGGAGTTCCACGACGTGAAACTTGAGTTCGGCGGCTTTGCGAATGGCATCCTTGATGGGCAGGCTCAAGTCGTCCACATCGACCCCGATAAGGTGTGATTGCATAGCCGTCCGCTCAACGTGAAAAGAACCGTGAAAGCATCCGGCAGCCTAACGACATGTGAGTCATTTGGCGAGACGATCACCGCCAACAACGTAGCCTGAAATGAACACCACTCACCCGCCTAAAACTCGATTTGGAGTCGGCGAACTTCTGCGATCTGATAGAAACAACTCATAACCGTCGGAACAAGCACGAGGAACGGCACAACGATGACGCTCCAAGCAGCCATCGACCGGAAGGTACCCAACACACCCGGCACGTTCATCGCCCAGGAGGTCAGCCCCGATAGCAGCAACAACGCCCCCAGGAACGCCGTGACAATGATGACGACATGACGGCGATTGATGACGGCGAAGGCCGTACAGGCGACGAATGCCGCTCCAACCCCGCCCCAGAGCGTTCCACTGCTCAACTTCATGCTATCGAGATAGAAATGGGTCACACCCGCTCCAATGACTCCACCGAGGACGGCGACGGAAAAGTGCCCAGGCCAATAACTCAACAATCCCAGAACAGCTCCGCACACGAGGGCGTAGGTCATCTGGTCGTCACTGGGGCCGACGAGTTGGGCACCGATCAGCGTGCCGATCAGGCCGAACGCGAGAACGACGCAGACCTTCCACAGCCGCCACCCAAAGAGCATCAGGCTCAGCCCGCCCACGATCAACGGGAAGCCGGCGGCGCTGTGCCCATCTCGTAGGAGCGAAATCCAATCCTGGATGGAAACAGTCATGTTGAGTCCCCTAAGACGCAGCTTCGACGACAAACGGTGCGTCCCCACGGGCGCGCATTCCGGAAGCCGACTTCGCATCCAAGGTACGATATCGTTCAGGATTTGGCGGTGGATTCACCCTTCGCCGACGGCGATTTACGGGAAAGCATCGTCTGGAGGATCAGCGAGGTCACCAGAAACCCACCGACCCCGACGCCGACTAGGCTGGGGTTGTTTTGGAAGGCCTGATAAGATTCCGGTACAGAGTGCGTCAGCAGCGTCGCCGCCGCCGTAGTCACCAGCACCGTCCCAACCAATGAGGTCGCCAGAATCAGCGCAATGCGTACGGCCACAATTCCCAGGCATAGACCGGTAAGTAGCGCCACAGTCGCAAGCGCCTTGGTGTTGCGCGCGACGTTCACGTCTCGTTGGGTGACGAACGCCCAGAACTCCTCCGCCCACTGCCGTGGAGTTCGGTCGCGATAGGATTGCTGCTCTATAGGAGTGGGAACAGCGAAGGTGATCGGACTTTGGATCGCGGGTTGTTGCGCTCCTTGCTCAAACTCCGCGACGTAGGGCACAACCTGATGGTAGCCGAAGGTACCCAAGACCAGTGATGAAAATACAACCGCCGCGCCCAGCCCCACCCATAGACGGAAAGTCTGGTAGGCGATCATGCCGATCAAGAAGGCGCCCACAAGCCCACACATCAGAGGATGGAAACCCAACTCCTTACCGAATCGCGCCCCATAAACACCGCCCAACACGACAAACGCGCTGGTAACTCCAAACCGGGCCAACTTCGCTCCGAGGACACTGAGGCCGATGCCGGCCACTAGGAAGATCAGGGCGGCCGGGACTGCCCCTCGCAAGGCATCGGTCGGAGCGTGCTGCACGACGAAAAGACGCGCCTGTTCGAGGATGGTTTCGACTTCGTTCATAGTGACACCACTTTAACCTCCCCCATTATTCTACCTTCTCATTCGGCCACGGTGGCGTAATATTCTGTATCCCTTTTCCCCCCGGCAATGCCGTAACCCCAGTATTAGCACGGCTAAGCCGATTTCCGAAGCATGGGTTAACCGGGGATCGTGTAACGGTCGGGGAACGTGGAGACGTCGATCACCGCATGGCGGGCATCCACCCGTCCCGTCTTGCTGAAGTTCTCACGCAGTAAAGCTAATTTTTGCTGGACGCCATTTTCCTCTAATTCCGATCCTGGGGCCGATCCCCAACGAATTCGCCCACCGGCTTGATCGGTCATCAGCTCGATATGGCAAGCCCTCGTGTCGCGGCGTCCGCCGAAGTTGGCGACCGCAACACCGACGATTTGCCGTCCGAAGGGTTCGTCCTTCACGGCCGAAAGGACGGCCAAGGCAGCGCGGACATCCTCGCCGTCCCACGGCGCGCCTGCTTGCGGCGCAGGTTTGGCGACGCCGTCGATCAAACGCCAAGCGGGGGTATGGACGTAGACCCCGGGCAAGCGGACGGCCTCCGCATCCGATAGAAAGAACTTGTCACCGTGCTGGACCAACGCGGCAGGAACGCGATAACGACAACTGATTTCAAATCGCCCGCCTCCGGTTCGCCGTACGAAATTCACCCGTGAGACCCATCCGACCCCGGCGATTCGCGTAGCCATCTCGCCACAAAGGCGATCGTCCGTCCATTCTCGTCCGAGCAGGTCGAACAGGCTGCTGTGCAGGTCGTAGTTTGCGAGGGTCACAAGCTCCTTGGGCAAGTCGACAAACTCGACGACGGGGTCGGGCCGATCGTGGAGAAGCAGTTCATCAACATGGGCGTCGAGTCGCCCCAAGGCCATCCATCCGCCGGACAGCATCACAACAACAGACACAGCGATCCCACCCACGACGGCGGTCCGCCGCCAGGGCAGGTGCGCCGCCCAGGACCACCATCCTCGCTTCGCCGATCGCGTCAGCCGAACGACCCGTGAGTCGTTCGGCGAGGACAACGACCCCTTGCTCTTGTTCCTGCGTCGTTTTCGTCGCATGGTCGGGGACTCTGGGTCAGCCAAACGACCCGTGAGTCGTTTGGCGAATGATTAACTAACACTCAGCCGTTTTTCATCGACAGTTCGACGATCCTCTGGCAGAGGCGGTCGAAGGTGAGGCCGATCCGAGCAGCGGCCTTGGGCAACAGAGAATGGCTGGTGAAGCCGGGGATGGTGTTCACTTCCAGGAAGTAAGGCTCCATGCTGGCGGCGTCGACCATGCAGTCGACACGGGAAAACACGCGGCATCCCAGCGCCCGATGAGCGGCAAGGCTAAACCGTTGGACCCCTACGAGCAGTTCAGGCGGCAGGTCGAGGTCGAATAGGTACTGCGTGTTGTCGTCGAGATACTTGGCCTGATAGTCGTAGAACTCTCTTTGGGTGCGGATTTCGCACACCGGCAAAGCATCGTCGCCGAGGACGCCGACCGTAAGCTCAGGCCCGGCGATATATTTCTCCACCAAAGCCTTCCCGTACTTCGCTACGACCGCGTTCGCTGCTTCCTCCAGGGCCTTCGGAGTACGGGCGATGCTCGTATCGACGCTGCTGCCGGAAGAAACGGGTTTCACAACCACAGGTAGCTTGATGCGTGTGGCAAGCCCCGCGAGTCCCGCCCTTGTGACCAGTTCATAGGGAGGCGTCGGCACACCTGCCCGCTCGAAACATTGCTTAGACTCGGCCTTGTCCATGGCGAGCCGCGAGGCCGCCGCGCCGGTGCCGCTGTAGCGTAACCCGCGGGCATCGAGTTCGGCCTGTAAGGCCCCGTCCTCACCGAACTCACCATGCAGAGCGATGAATACAAAATCAGCGGGGCGATCCAGGGCCGAAAGATCAGTCGGCCCAATATCACACAACTCAACTCGGTGTCCAACCCGGCGAAGGGCGTCGCAGACGGCGCGGCCGCTGCTGAGGCTCACTTCCCGCTCCACGCCGGGACCGCCGGCGAGGACGGTGATATCCAACAGTTCGACATTGGGTCGAGTTCGCTCGCCGCGCGTCGTCTTTGACAAAGCCACAGCCATCCGACTTACCTCCGTACCCCCATCGGTCGCCAGATGTCGATTTCGACCTCCAGCTCCGTGCTAAAGGCGCTACGCACCCGCTCGCGGATCAAGTCGATCAAGTGCAATACGTCGGACGCGGTCGCACCACGGCGGGCCACGATGAAATTCGCGTGACGTTCCGAAACCCGGGCCGCGCCCCACTGCGCACCCTTCAGTCCGGCCTGGTCGATCAGCGCGCCGGCGGATCGGCCGACTGGGTTTTTGAAGATGCAACCCGCGCTGCGGTCGCCGAGCGGCTGCGAGTCGCGCTTTTGTGCGAAAGACTCCTCAAACGCGAGTCGAACCTTGGCTGGATCGTCCTCAACCAGTTCCAGTTGCGCGGAAAGCACGATGTTGTCACCTAGCTCGCAGTGACGATAGCCGAATCCGCAGCGCTCTTTGGACCAAGTTTCCGTGTCTCCCTCCGGACGAAGTACCCGCACGTTCTTTACCACATTCCCGAACTCGCCGGATCGCCCACCGGCATTCATCCGAATCGCCCCGCCGATCGTCGAGGGGATGCCGGCCATGCACTCCAGACCGGACAAGCCCAGCGCACTGCAGGCACGGGCAAAGGGCATCAAATCCACGCCCGCCCCGACGTCCACCTGCGAACCTCGGCGTTCCACACGACGGAAGGAGGCATGATCGAGGCGCACCACCACCCCGTCAAAGCCGTCGTCGCTGACCAGCACATTGGCCCCACGTCCGAGCACCTTCAGCGGGACTTCCTGCTCCCGTGCTCGAACCGCCAGAGCGGCTAACTGCTCAGCGCTATGCGGCTGGAACAAATACCGGGCACGTCCACCCAGGCGAAACCACGTCCTTCGCCCCAGTGGAGCATCGCACACGATCCGATCCGCAAAGTCGTTCCACCAATTCATCCGCTACTTTCCAAACATCTCCCGCGCCCATGGTTAGCACCAGATCACCCTCCGCAAGCTGAGGCATCAAGTGGTCAACAACGCCGGCCAACGTCGGGATGTAATGCGCCCGACCGCCGGCACGACGAATCCGTAAGGCAAGCTCGGCGGAACCGGCCTGCCCCAGAGGGTCGCCCGAATCCCGCGCCCGATACACCTCGGGAACGATCACCTCATCCGCCTGCCCGAACGACTCGGCGAACTGGTCCATAAAATGCCGAGTTCGTGAATCTTGGTGAGGTTGGAAGACCACCCACAACCGCCGTGGACGGTACCTGTCTCGCGCCGCCTCAATGGTAACCCGAATCTCGGTCGGATGATGGGCGTAGTCGTCCACAATGGTGACGCCGCGACCCTCCGCCCGCCAGCTCAGACGCCGGTCAACCCCAGAGAACGTGAACAGCGCCTCGGCGATGCGTTCAGGCTCGGCCCCCGCGTGGTACGCAAGGGCGATGGCGGCGAGGGCGTTGGCCACATTGTGCCGACCGGGAATAGATAAACCGGTCGAGAATAGTCGTGCGCCCCGAAGGTTAACATCGAAGCCGTATCGACCGCGGTCGATGCGAAGATTGCATGCCTGCCAGTCAGCGCCATCCGAAAAACCGAAGGTCTCCACCGGGCACCGCGCGGCGGAGGCGGCGGCTAAAGGCATTGTCTCGGTCCAACACTCATCCGCCGACGGCGGATTGGCCCTGACGGCCCGTCGGTCCTCGGCGTTGCAGAGTAGCACACCGTCAGGGGCAACGTTCTCCGCGAATCGCGAGAAGGCGTCCACGATGTCGTCCAGATCGCGATAGCAGTCCAGGTGGTCCGACTCGATATTCAGTATGGCTGCGAGATGGGGCTGGAGGTACAAGAAAGAGCGGTCGAACTCGCACGATTCGACGATGAAGTGCGGCCCGCCGCCGACCCCGCTGCTCCCGCCTAGTTGTGCCGACCTCGCCCCGATGATAAACGAGGGCGATAGCCCGGCTTCGCGAAAAAGATGCACGCACATGCCCGTCGTGGTGCTTTTGCCGTGGGTGCCGGCGATGGCGACCGCCTTACGAATCTTAGTCAACTCGCCTAGAAGTTGTGCATACTTGACCACGGGCAGGCCGCGCCGACGGGCGGCGGTCAACTCCGGGTTCGTATCCGGGACCGCGGCGCTGACGACCACAAGTTCGACATGGGTACTCAACTGCGTCTCGTGATGTCCAATGGCGACGCGGACCCCGCTTTGTACCAGCGGGCCAAGTCCGTCGAAGGCCGCTAGGTCGGAACCGCTCACCACGGCGCCCAGATCACGAAGCAGTGCGGCGGCGCCGCTCATACCGCAGCCGCCGATGCCGATCATGTGAACGTGACGTCCGTTGAAGTTCTTCGGATGCGTGGTTGCCGGCGACGGGCGATCGGCGAAGGCTCCTTCGATCTTCGTGTGCATGGCGATCCCTCAAGTGCGTATAATGAAGCTCAGCGCGAGGGGGTAAGCCGATCGAGACCACAGCGTCCGGCGTACACGCCGCGCCCTCGTCTCATTTATCGGGTGTGTTAGCACGTTGCCTCCACCGATTCGCACGCTCGGTCCGAGCTGGGTTTCTCCGCAAGACGAAGCACCTGCTCCGCGATGACGACTGCGGCGTTGCCGCGGCCCATGGACCGTGCGGCTGAGGACATTACCTCTCGCGCAACGTCTCCGGTCAGCAACTCTTCCAACACGCTTCGCAGCGCCGGGCCGTTGATCGCCGGGTCGATCGCATCGCGCACAATCCGCGCGGCTGATAGGCGGGCCAGACATTTCGCGTTCGCAAACTGATGCTGATCGCGGTGGTAGGGATAAGGCATGAGGATCGAAGGCTTGCCCGCCGCGGTAATCTCCGCCAGTGTTGAGGCGCCGGCTCGGGAGATCACTAAATCGGCGGCACGGAGGGCATCGGCCATGTGGTCCGTGTAGGGCTGTACGCACCAACTTTTCGCACAAACACCCAAGGGTGTTTGTGCTGACTGGGCGGCGATCGACCGGGTTCGATAGGCGGCGACCGTATCGGCGTGGTCTCTTTCGCCGGTCAGGTGCAGAATTTGCCAGTTGGGAAGCAACTCGACCAAATCCAGGTTGGCAATCACGGCCTCATTGATGGACTTTGAGCCTTGCGAAGCTCCAGTCACCAGTAGAGTCTTGCGATCCGATCGAAGCCCGAACCGTGCGATCCCGCTTTCTCGCTCCGTCGAGTCGAACCCCGGTCGGATCGGGCATCCCAGAACCCGGACATCCGTGCCTCGCGGGTAGTGATCCACGGTATCCTCCCATTGGGCGAAAACGACATCGGCGATGCCCGCGAGATGCCGGTTGGCCCGGCCGGGAAGGGCGTCGGGATTGAGAATGGCGGTGGGAATACCCAGCCGATGGGCCTCGCGGACTGCCGGCACCGAAGCCATACCGCCGGTTCCAATGACCACCACAGGTGGATCAAATTCAAAGCGGGTGCGGCACAAGCCGGAGGATCGTCGTAACCCAAGATAGATGCTCGGCCAGCGCCACGGCATCGACGAAAGAGCAGGCAAGGTCTGGCGGACGATATCGCAATCAACCCGGCTGAGGATTCGGTCGTCAATGGGTCGCTGTGTGCCGAAAAAGACGAACCGGGCATCTGGTACATGTCGGCGGATGGCGTCGGCTATAGCAATCGCCGGGTACAAGTGGCCGCCTGTACCGCCGCCGGCAAAGGCAATCAACGGACCAGTGCCACGGGCATCCTTTTCGTGATCCACCGGCTGGAAGCCGGTGCTACAGAAAGGCGATCGTGGGCCTTCTGCAATCACGAGGTCACCCCGTCCGCATCCTCAAGCATGGCGCGATGCGCAATCGCAGCCAAAAGTCCAACCGCCGCGCAAACCGTAAACAGGCCGCTGCCGCCTGCGGAAAGCATCGGAAGCGGTACTCCTGTGGTCGGCATCATGACCGTGACGACGGCGACGTTCATCGCCGCCTGTATGGCGACTAGGAAGGTCAACCCGAACGCCAAGAGCCGCTCAAACCGCGTTCTGGCAGAAAGCATGGTGCGGATTCCCATCCACACAAAAGCGCAGAACAACAAGATCACCAGCGCCCCGCCGAACACTCCCAGCTCTTCGCACAGTACGGCGAAGACAAAATCGGTATGGCTCTCCGGAAGATAGCCGTACTTTTGCACGCCCGATCCCAGGCCCGTACCCCACCATCCGCCCGAAGCGACGGTGACCAACGACTGCAAGGGTTGATAGCCGTTACCCCGGGGATCGCCCCAAAAGTCCTGGTAGGCCGCGATTCGCGCCAAGCGATATGGGGCCGCAAACAGCAAAACGGTCAATCCGGCGGCGCCGAGGCCGACGATCAGCAGTAAGTGATGCAAGCGGCAACCCGCGACAAAAAGAATCGCCCCAGCCGCACATGCCAGCAGCGCCGCCGTCCCGAAGTTTTCCTTGCCCACCAGGCCGACGCAAAGGCCGATGGCGAGCGCGGCGGGGAGGAATGCCCGTCCAAAAGACCGGGGGTTGGCGTTTCGTTCTCCCAGCAACGAAGCCAAGAAGGCAACCAACGCCAGCTTGGCAAGCTCCGAGGGTTGAAAGCCGACGCCGATCCCAAATCGCCCCAAATGGAGCCAACGCTGGGACCCGTGATGCGGGTCAGCTAGCCCCGGCACCAAGGCCGCCGCCAGCAACGCGACGGCCAGCACGAACAGAATTTTCGGAAGGCGGGCGCGAACGGACGGAGATGCAAGCAGTGGTATGCCCAACCGTGCGGTCAGCAACATGATGGCCAGGCCGATGAGCATGAAGATCGCCTGCCGACCGAAGGGGGTGGTCCAGATACGCGGGGCCAGCAGCGATCGGTCGAGCGAGGCGGTCGCCGATCCGACCATCACCAAGCCAATGGACATCAACATGACCGCGATGAGGATCACCGCGGCAGGTCGAACGGGAGTGGTGCGATCTAGGGCAACCATGCTATGTCATCCTTGACATTCATTATCATTGGAAACTTGTGCTCAACGCAGCTTGATCGACGCCAGGGCCAAGCCCGCGAACATCGC
This sequence comes from Phycisphaerae bacterium, assembly GCA_020056715.1. Lineage (GTDB taxonomy): Bacteria > Planctomycetota > Phycisphaerae > UBA1845 > UBA1845 > SBAX01. The sequence continues at coordinate 47,371 of JAGVHG010000106.1, forward strand.
CGCCACCAACCAAAACCGCACCACGGTCTGCGGCTCGCTCCAGCCGCCCAGGTGAAAATGATGATGAATCGGCGCACAGCGGAGGATCCGCCGGCCCGCGCTCCATTTGAAATAGCCGATCTGCACCATCACGGAGACCGCCTCGATCACGAAGACGCCGCCGGCAAGCAGAAGCATCAACTCCTGCCGCGTGACGACGGCGACAAACCCGATCAACCCGCCCAGAGGAAGCGACCCGGTATCGCCCATGAAAACCCGCGCTGGGTGACAGTTATACCACAAAAATCCTAAACAGGAACCCAAAATCGCCCCGCAAAGAACGACCAATTCGCCGCTCCTGGGCACATGGGGCAACAGCAGCTTTGCCGCCAGATCCTCGGTACCAACGATGTAGGTCAGAATCACGAATACCAGGGCGCACAATGCGACGCAGCCAGAGGCCAGGCCGTCCATCCCGTCGGTAAGGTTGACCGCGTTCGAGGTCCCCGTCATCACCAAGACAGTGAGGACCATGAACGTCAGCGCCCCAAGCTGCAGGCCGGGCTTGTAGAACGGGACGCTCAAGATGTTGTAGGCCGGCACCATCTCGACGGGTGGGTTGAGTACGACGAAGTTGCTCCGCCCGTGGTTGTAGATATAGAACCCAAGGACCACGCCCAGGCCGATCTGAAAGAGCAGCTTCTCGTGCATCTTCAAACCGTCGCGCGAGGTTGCCCGCCTTTGGGAGGTCAGCTTGAGCCAGTCGTCGATCGCCCCGAGTGCCCCCAGCCAGAATAAGCAGACCAATCCCATCCGCACATAGAAGTTCGTCAGATCGGATAGAAGTAATACCGCAAGAGCAATGGACCCGAGGATCATCATCCCGCCCATCGTGGGGACGTTATTCTTGTCGCGGGTCAGTTCGTTGAGCGAGGCATGATCGAACTCCGGTCGATCACCGAGCTTCCATTTCACAAGCTGCCGAATCATCCGCGGCAGCAGGATTAAGGTGAAAAGGAAACAGAAAAGGGCCGCACAGGTTCCTCGGAAAAGGGTGTTCTCGTAGGCGTAATGTCGGCCCTCCGACCATTCCTGAAGAAGGTGATACAGCACGCTTCGCCGCTTTCCGTCTCAACACCCAGGCGATGTCGGATGGGGGATGGCGGATGGAGGATGGGAAGTGGATGGCGAACTCCTCCGACATCCCACTTCCGACATCCGACATCGAAGGTGCCGGACCACCCCATCGAGCTGCATGCCCCTGGACCCTTTAATCCAAACCGTATCCCCATCCACGACGAGACCGTCCAATAGAACGTTAGTGGAGAGAACATCCGCGCAACAATGAACCTCGGTGCCGAATCGGTCGGGCGTTTGCGCGCGGGCTGCTGCGATCGTTGCGGGGCCTACCGCGACCAATACTTCAATTCCCGCCTCGAACGCCTCGCGGATGACTCGGCCATGGGAGGCCGCACTGTCCACGCCGAGTTCGAGCATATCGCCCAACACTAGCACCCGACGTCCGTTCTCCGCGGCTCGTAGCGTCTCAACCGCCGCATGGACGCTCGAAGGGTTGGCGTTGTAAGCGTCATCCACGATCTTCACGCCGCCGACTTCCTCCAACTCCGTTCGGCCCTGCGGCGGGCGGAACGAACGAAGTCGCTCGACGATCCGCTCGGGCGCCACACCGAACCACCGGGCCACGGCAAACGCCGCAGCCGCGTTGGTCGCGTGGTGCGCTCCGGGCATGGGAAGCTCGATCTGGTGGCGACCTTCCAGCTCGAACGCGGTCCCGTAGAGGTTCGCCCGGCGACGAGTGACAAACAGTTTGGCGCTCTGCTCCACTCCGAAGGTCAGCAAACGAGTGCCACTGTTGGCACAACAGTGCCCCCCATCGGCATCCTGATTGCGTGTCCGTGCTATTGCTGTGCCAACAGTGCCACTCGTGACTGCAAGGTACGGAAGAATCTCCGGTCGGTCGACGTTGACTACGGCAAACCCCGCGGGCCGCACAAATCGCAAAAGCGAAGTCTTTTCCGCCGCAACGGCGTGAAGGTCGCCCAGGCCTTCCAAATGCGCCTCGCCAATGGAGGTAATCACGGCGACGTTGGGCGAGACCAAGGCCGCGAGCGCCGCCACCTCACCGGGCGAGTTTGAGCCAATTTCCACGACCAGGTAGCGGTCGTCCGCGTCGGCGGAAAGCAATGTAAGCGGAACGCCGATCGCGTTGTTGAAGCTCTTGGGTGAGGCCCGCCCCTTGAATTCGCCGGAGAGAATGTGGTCGATCATGCACTTCGTGGTCGTTTTGCCGTTGCTGCCCGTCACGGCGATGACCACGGTGCTAACCGGCAACACAGTGTGGCGATAGTGCTTCGCCAGGTGACCCAGGGCCGCAAGAGTATCGTCAACCGACAGCAATGGACCGGACTCTATCGCCGCGTCGAGCCTGCGATCACAAACACACGCGACCGCCCCCTTCGCCAACGCCTGTGTCGTAAACTGATGTCCGTCGAATCGCGGACCCCGCAGAGCAAAGAAAAGGTCTCCGGGTTGAACGTCGCGCGAATCGGTCGTGACGCGGCGGATGACAGTTTGAGAAATGCGCGGATGACAAACAGCACCGACGGCGGCCGCGACATCTCCCAAGGACATCGGGATCATGCCACTTCCTCCGTGAGAGCAGCGGCGTTCATCCACTTTCGCGCAACCTCAAGGTCATCGAAGGGTAGCACCCGCTCACCCAGAAGCTGGTACGTCTCGTGTCCCTTCCCCGCGATCAGCACCGTATCGCCCGCTTCGGAATCAACCAGCGCCGCTTCGATCGCCCGTTTACGATCCACGTCCACGACGATCCGGCAAGCGTGCGAAGGGCTAAACCCGTGGAGGATTTCATCAATAATCGTATGCGGCTCTTCCGTCCGCGGGTTGTCGCTGGTGACGTAGGCGACGTCGGCGAGCTTGCCGACGACGGCGGCCATGCGCGGCCGCTTGGTTCGGTCGCGATCACCACCGCAGCCGAACACGCACCGCAGCGTCCCCGTCGTCAAGGGTCGTAGCGTCCGCAACACATTTCCGAGCGCATCGTCGGTATGAGCGTAGTCAATAAAGACAGAGTAAGGCCAGCCCGGAGGCTCGGCGCGTTGCAGGCGACCGGGAACGCCGCTCACGTGCTCGAGGCCGCTACGAATCGCCTCTGGTGGAACTCCGATAGCCGCAGCCGTGGCCGCGGCCGCGAGCGCGTTGAGGACGTTATGACGTCCGATGAGCGGAGTGCGGATCGACAATTCCAGCGCACGACCGCGTAACAAATACTCGGTCCCACAGCGATCCATTCCCTCGATGTCCGCACGCACTTGCGCGGACGGTGAGTCGATCCCGTAGGTCACCACCCGCGCGGTAGTGCCGCGTGCAAGCAATGCGCCCATCGGGTCGTCAACGTTCACGACGGCGACGGCGGAAGGAGCGAGCATTTCAAACAAGCGCCGTTTGGCCGAAAAGTACGCGTCCATCGTACGGTGGTAATCGAGGTGGTCGCCGGTGAGGTTGGTGAACACACCCGCCGCGAAGGTCAGACCGTCGCAGCGCCGTTGATCCAACGCGTGCGACGACACTTCCAACACCGCATGAGTCGCGCCCGCGTCGCGTGCCGACGCCAGGTTCCGGCAAAGCTCGATCGACCCCGGCGTGGTGAGCGGAGAGGGCCGTCGCTTGCCGACCAAGTCGTATTCCACCGTTCCCAGCATCGCCGTGCGATGGTGGGCCGCTTGGAGTATGGAGCGCAACAACCACACGACAGTTGTCTTCCCGTTGGTCCCGGTGACGCCGATGATGCGCAGCGTTGGCTCGACGCCGCCCAAAAGGCCGTAAAACGCCGGCGCGAGCTTCGCCAGTGCGCTACGAGTATCGGCTACGCGCACAACCGCGACGCCGGACGGAGCCGGTCCGTCGCGATCCACGACGATCGCCGCCGCGCCGGATGCTACGGCCGCCGGAACATAATCGTGCCCGTCGTGCCCGACGCCTCGAACTGCTACAAAACACGCGCCGGGATGAACCGATCGCGAATCGTCGATCAGCGATGAGATGGGGACAGTCGGAATCTTACCGCTGTCGCTTGCGAAAACGCCCGCGCGAGCGAACAACTCCGGCAGTGTCCAATGAGTTTCGCGCGAAGATAATTGAGGGTTCCTCATTCTTATCCTTGTGTCCGCATTGTAAGTGGAAACGCGGAAAGAATCATCCACGCGAGCCGCGGCCTTCAGGCCGCGCGGTCGTACAAATCTCTACACCTATCCCTGTACCGAGGATCCGCCCAGGGTAAAACATGCGGCTCGTATCGTGCGGGTTCTGTGATATCTTCAACCGCATCCCCTCACGGCGTCGCCGCGGCCACCTGGTCTTTGTCCGGTGGAACACCCAGATATGGCAACGCCTGTCCAAGAATTTCCCCGACCGCCGGCGCCGCAACCGCGCTGCCGTAATAGGCCAAGCGATGGTTTGGGCGACGGATCATCACCATCGCTACCAACGCCGGACGCTCCACCGGCGCGGCTCCCACGAAAGTGCCGAGGTAAGCGTCCGGTTCGTAGATCTTTCCGTTCCGAGAGATCAACTTGGTCGTGCCTGTCTTCCCCAGAACGCTGTAGTGTTCGAGCTTGGCTCCCTTGCCGCTGCCGTTTTCGACCACGGAAACCAGCAATTCCTCGGTGACGTAGTGTGCGATCCGCGAGGAAACGACTCGGCCAACGATCTGCGGCGATTCAGAATCCCCGACCGCCTCCCCACCCGGCCCGAGGAGTCTCTTTACAATCCGCGGCCTCAGCATCACTCCGTCGTTGATGATCGTGGCGAATCCGTTAATTAGTTGCAGCGGGCTGACCAGGACCTCGTAGCCCATCCCGACCGATGCCGTGGAGAGCTTGGACCACTTTTTCAGCGGATAGACCCGACCGTCGGCCTCGCCCGGACACTCGATCCCCGTCTTGGTCCCAAACCCGAAACGGCGGATGGTGTTGTGCAATGCGGGGTTGCCCATGCGATCCGCGATCATGCTCATCCCGATGTTGCTGCTATGGGTGATGATGCCCTTCACGTCCATCATCCCGTGCGGCTTGACATCTTTTATGGTGCGGCTGCCGATCATCCGCACTCCCATGTGGCAGTCGAACTGCTCGGTCGCGGAGATATGCGACCCGTCCAATGCCCCGCAAACAATGAAAGGCTTGAAGGTGCTTCCCGGCTCCACGGGGTCGGTCACCGCCCGGTTGCGGCGCACATCGGTTGGGACCGATCCAGGATCGTTGGGATCGAAGGTCGGATAGCAGGCCATCGCCAGAATCTCGCCGGTCTGGGGCGACATGACGATGGCTATACCGCTCTCGGCCTCAACCCGGTTGACACTCTCGGCGAGCGCTTGCTCCGCGATGCGTTGAATCTCGGCGTCGATGGTGAGCACCACGTGCCCGCCGTCTTTGGGCGGAATCATCTCTTCGTCGGACGATCGAAGGGCACGGCGGCGGGCGTCGTGGATCGTTCCACGCCAGCCGTCTTTTCCACGAAGGTGGCTGTCGAACGCCGCTTCGATCCCCTCCAGACCGGCTCCGTCGCGCCCGACCCATCCCAAAACATGGGCGATTGACTCCCCCAGCGGATACGTGCGGACTGATCGCTCATCGAGGTTGACGGCCGGGTCGTGCATAGCCCGGACGGCCTCGGCAGTGATGTCGTCCACACCGGAGGCGATCACCACAAACCGCGATTGGGGACGACGACGAATCTTCTCCGCGATGTTGGCCGCAGGGATGTTCACCCGCGGGCTGAGCCGATTGGCGAATTCATCGACATCACCCTCAACCCGCGAGGGATCAACGAACACGTCGGGGCGCTGCTCCGTGGCCGCCAATACTCGACCGCGAGCGTCGAGGATAATCCCGCGCCGGGCCGGCATAGTGGCGCCGCCCTGTTGTTGCCGCTCGGCGTAGTTAAGCAGGCGATCTCGCAGCGTTGTGTTGATATAAACAAGACGCCCGCCGAGGCCTAAGAGAACGACCGCTGAGCAGAGAAGCAGAACCACCCCGGATCGTCGTTGGAACTGATCGATCGAGGCGGCGGGGGAGGACATGGGTGGCTCGTATTCCGTTGTTGATCAAGTGAGGGGTGGCCATGCCAGCGCCCGGTTGCCCTGGGCTTGGGCATACCACCCACCACCCACCATGTCATCCATGACGGAACGATAGCTTCTAAGGCTTCCGAGAGGCTAGCCGTTCCGTCCGCCTCGATACCTCATCGAACCCGGGGGGCACCAGACCGGTCTGGAACGCCGCCACCCGGTCATGAATCCGTTCCGGGGCTTTTAATCGCGCAATCCGCGTCTGCAAGCCCCAAAGATCACGCCGCAATCGCACCCAGTCGGCGTCGATCGCGACCATCCGCGCCGCACATCGCGTCTGTTCGGCGCGAAGATGAACGACCGTAAGAGCGATCGCCGCGAACGCAACCGATAGGGCGAACCCCCGAGCGACCGTCAACGTCGCCCCTCCATCGAAGCAAGCACTTTGGCCGCCGGAAGCTTGATACGCACCCCCTCGCGGATGGACTGCGGGTTCGGGAACTTGTCCTTGTTCAACTCGTGCAGTTCACGCCACCGCCCGGCGTCGCCCAATTGTTCTCGGGCGATGCTCGCATAGCGGTCGTTCTTTTTCACCTGATACCAGCGATAGGTCGCCGACGGCGGTTCGGTGGATTTCTTGGCCGGATGTTTCTTCGCCTCCTCCGTATTGGATGGCGCCGGAGCATTCGCTTTGGACGGCTCCGGTTTCACCGACCGGACCGTGCCCTCCACAATCGGCAGCGATAACACCAACCCGGCTTTTAGGTCATCAGGGCTGGCAAGCGTCGACCGATTAAGGTCGAAGATGGTGTTGACCGAATTCCGTGACTTGTTACCGAAATGGGCCAGAGCTATCTTGGACAAGGTGTCGCCCGGCGCAACCGTGTATGGCACGGATTTTGTCGTCGATATCGGCTGCGGCAGCGACCCGGGTAGTGGATTCGTACCACGGGTCGTCGCAGAATCAGCTCCGGGGATGCCCAAATGCCGCTCAAGCTCCTGTCGTCGGACAACATCGTCCTGGGTACGTGAAGTCAGCGCCCGCTCAGCCGCTTGATTTTCAGCGATCGCACCCCCGTCGATAATGTTTCCCACGATTGGACTAATTCTTCCGCCTCCAGACTCGGGCAGAAACAAATCCGCGCCGCTCGTAGCCGGAGGATTCGATGTCGGTCGGTCCAGCCGCGCGACAGCCGCTTCGGGTGGTGTCGATGTCGGCGGAACGAGGCGTCCGTTGGTAGATTGCCGCTGGTGCTCCGAAGGATTGGGTCCGACCCTAGTGGCCGTCTGTTGGACCGCGCCGGGCACGTTCGCCCCACCGTCGGTCAGTTGAGAACGCGGCGGAGCGGGCGGATCTTGCCGCCCTCGGTTCGCTAGAATGATGGCAAAACAGATGATGAACGCCAACCCGGCGAGCAGTCCGACCTTGGTTTCCCGCGCCATCCTTGGCAACCCTCCCGAAGATTGTGCCGTCATTTCATCCATGACTCAGCACTAGTCGCTCGCTAACCGTACCGCGACGCGAAGCTTGGCGCTACGCGACCGGGGGTTTGTTCTTCGTTCGTCCTCATCGGCGACAACCGGTTTTTTCGTCGCAATCCGGTAGATTTCCTCGTTTTTCCGCCGCCGGAAGTCCGTCTTGACCGCCTTGTCCTCGACACTATGAAACGAGATCACGCCCACGCGCCCATCGGGTTTCATCAGGCTCGGCGCCGCCTCGAGCAGCGCTTGGAGGTTCGCAGTCTCCTCGTTGACGGCCATCCGCAACGCTAAGAACGTTCGCGTCGCGGGGTGAATCTTGCTCTTTCGCGAACTCGGGTCAACCCCCACCGCCCCGGCGACGACATCCGCCAACCGTGTCGTGGTGGTGATCCGTCCCTCTCGGCGTACTTCGCAAATCCGCCGGGCAATCCTTCGACCGGCGAACTCCTGGGCGTTGTAGTACAGCAGATCGCCGAGTTCCTTCTCGCTTAATCGGTTGACGAGGTCCGCCGCCTTCACCGTCCTTCGCGGATCCATCCGCATATCCAGCGGTCCTTCGCGCTGGAACGAAAAGCCGCGTTGCGCTTCGTCCAACTGAGTCGAGCTTACCCCCAAGTCCGCGAGCAGCACATCGATCGAGTCTACGCCGATGGACGCCAGCGCCTCCGGCAGCTCCGCGAAGTTCGCGTGGATCAACTCCACGCGGGGCTGCACGTCGGCGAGATTCCGCCGCGCCAGCTCAAGATTGGCCGGGTCCATGTCCAGCCCGATCAGCGTTCCGTCCGGCCCCAGGGCCTCCGCGAACAACCTTGCATGGCCGCCGAGGCCCACCGTGGCGTCGACCACCACTTCGCCCCGGCGCACCGCGAGCAACTCACCCACCGCACGCACCAACACGGGAGTGTGACCGGGGGGTTCGACCAGCAATACGGAATCCTCACCCAAACGCTCACGGGCGTTTGGGCTGACGCCAGCCTTCCGAGTCAGCACCACGGCCCGCGAGCCCATCAGCCCCAAAGCCCGTGAGCGTTGGTGCGACAGATAGCAAGGAAATCAACTTAACCGACAAATCAGGGGGTGGTCACACCTCCGTGGCGACGCACTCACCCCCAACGCGGACGGGTACACGGGTCGCGCCGCTCAGAGCGACCTCATGGGAAAGTCTGACCTGGCCGTATTGTAGGCCAAGGGCATGCAGCCGTCGCACCCGATCCTCCAACTCCGCGATTTCTCGTGGGGTCGCAGGATCCGTTCGGACAATCCCGGCCCCCCGAGATTGCTGCCGCCGCTGGATACGCCTTACTAAGCGATCCCGGCCGCCTGCCATACCAGACTCCCTTGCTCCGTCCGCGCACCGCAACCCGGCGAATCCTTTCGCTTCAAAGGCCGCAGTGCCGCCGGCTCAGTTACTCATCATGTTCTCGCCCAAACGCTCAAGGGCGTTTGTGCTGACGGCTGCTACCTATCGCCGCTTTTCGCTTCTACCCCGCCAACTTCCCTGTTCCACTCGCTGCGACACCCGGATCCGTCCAGGGTCGGTACTTCACTTGAGGCCTAAGTCTCAGTTCGCGGCCTCATCCGCAAAAAGCCCTGCCAATCGGGCCACTTGTCACCTTCCCAATCGATACCCATCGAGCGATCCAACTCCGCCCGGCTCCAGAGGTCGATTCGGTTCTTTCGTCCCACCAGGAACACGTCAGAACCCACTTTGGCTTTCTTGACCAGCCGGTCGGGTAGTACGAATCGGCCTTGTTTGTCGATATCCACATGCGACGCCAGGGCGTAGAACTGAAGTTCGAACTTCGCGGAGTCCGGACCGGGTATAAACTCAGTTTCGATCCGACTGGCGAGATCCTCGAACCCTCGCTCCGTGAAAATGGAGAGAGTTCCTGGGTCTTCCCCCAGGGTGATGTATAAGCCGGCTCCGTCCCGCTCCGGATCGATCGCGCTGCGGAGCTGCGATGGAAGCTGGATACGCTTCTTTTCGTCGATGGTGCGATCATACTGGCCTGTGAAAAACCGCATGGTTCATCAAACGTCACCACTTCTAGCATCCCACTTCGTGGGTCTGATAGACAAAATCTACCACACTCAACCACGCCGTCAAGGAAAAACTAAAGAATTTTTATGGGAGTTGTGAGTTTCGTTTCGATTTGGTTGGCGTCTTACCAACAGCTTGTAGCGCGAGGGACACCACCTACCACTGATCGAGTATACCCCAAAAAGGCAATTATTGCGCGTAGGCAGGTCAAGCGTCACGGGCTTCGTCGTATAGCGCCGCGTAGGCTTCGTAGGTTTGACGAATGTTCCATTCGGTCCTGGCAACCTCGGAGGCCTTGGCACCCAGCCGAGCGGCGAAGGCTCGGTCGCGGAGGAGACGACGCATGGCGGCGGCGAGCGATGGAGTGTCACCATATGGCACTATTAGACCGGTCTGTCCGTTCATGATGAGATCACGACAACCGGGAACGTCCGTCGTCACGATGGGGCAAGCGGCGGCCATCGCTTCGAGCAGCGCATTGGGAAGACCTTCCGTGCGCGACGGGAACACGAACACATCGGCCGCTTGGAGTAGCGCCGCAACATCCGTACGCGGGCCTAGGAAGTGAACGCAATGGACGAGTTGCAGCCCTCGAACTTGTCGCTCGAGTTGTTCACGAATCGTTCCGACCCCTGCGAGGCATAGATGCGCATTCGCCTCTTCGTGAATCAACCGGAACGACTCGATCAAAATCGAAAGCCCCTTCACGGGATCGAGTCGGCCCACCCATAAGACCATCGCCGAATCGTGGGGCATCCCGATCGACGAACGGTCGATCGGCTTAGCGGCCTGAATGGGAGCAGGATCGATTCCGCCGCGCACAAGACGCAATCGGTCACGGGGGATCCTCGCGTGGACGGCGAGATGCTCGATGACCGATGGCGAGTTGCCGATGGTGAAGCGGCATCCATCGTAGGTCACGCGGTCCACCCAGAGGTGCCAACGCCGTTCGACCTCCACGGTCTGGATTTCGCAAAGCACGCGACTCGTCGAATACCCCACCGTGGTCGCTGCCCAACGGGTGGCAAGATTCGCATGGAATAGCAAGGAGTGAACTAGTCCGGGTTGGATCGCTTGGATGATCTTTGCGAGCCTTGCAATGACGCGAAAATCCCAACCGCCCCGCCCTTCGCAGGAATAGACTGTTACCCCGTCGGCCTCCAACATCTTCCCCACCGGCCCGGCCGGAACAAGCGATACCACCGCTGCCTCCAGCCCACGAGCGCGCATCGCCCGAACCAGACGCTGCAAATGCAAGGGCACCCCGCCGAGCTCAAGATCGGTGATGACGTAAAGGATGTCGATCGAGATTTCGCCCACGCCTGAAGATACCACAGGTCACCGAATAGGCTGGATGCCGTTTTTCGATCTCCCCGTTTCATTATCTTCTGAATCTTCACGCAGACCAGCTTTCTCGATTTTGGCCGCCGCACTTACTATCCATGCGAGCACTGCATCCACTTGCTTGTCCGTCAGAGGGCGTGAAATAGTGCACTTTAACTCGTTCCCGGCAGGTACGAAAAGACCTGTTAATTTCGCGTCCGTCGCGAGTTCACGCGCGACGGTCTCGCCGGAGTTGACGCGGGTAAGAAAGCTTGAGTCGAACAGGCGCGTGTAGAGGGACTGCCCATATACCGCTTGCGGGGGATACCCATAGCAGAACTTGAAATGCACGCCGTTGAAGTCGACATTCACAGAAAAACCCTTTACGCCCCAGTGGATGGGCAGCGAACGCTCCTCTGCTAAAGCCAATACCTTGGAGAAGATCAACGCGCCGTTGGCATCGAGCGATTTCATGAAATCCTTTTTCGTGGTCTTGGTCCGTGAGCCTGACGCCACTGGTCTTTCATCTCGGACGTCGTTCGAGACCACGATATCTCCCGCCAGGAGGCGCTTGCCATCGTCTGTCTGGAAGAAGGAGAACTCCAAGCAGGTCACACGGAGGCCATTGGCGTTGAGAAACGACGCCGTTTCTCGTATCTCTCGCGTGATTGTCTCGCCAACAACTACTATGCGCTGGTTCTTGTTGAAGGACACGCCTTCCTCGGGCATAAGCGCGAAGTACTCTCGATGGGCTTCAACTAGGCTCAGGCCCTCGTCGTCGTGGTACTGGCGGGCAACTGTCTCGATCTGGACATAATCAAGTTGCGCGGCATAGGCCGCGTACTCAAGAGCCTGCGCGATCGTTTCTCTCGGGGTTCGTCCTCGTTTGAGTTCGATGACAACCAAGTCGCCGTGTCGATCAAGGGCGAGAAGATCTAAAGCTCCGCCGAGACTCGTCTGCACTTGTCGGCCAATCATGAGAAGTTTGCTATCCTCGACGACGCCGTCGGGGTTCTTTTCAAGCCAGTCTTCGAGCACTGCTTCCTGGTGCTCGTGGCCGAAGCCCGTTCTCACGTACTCGGCGGAGTCGCCATCTTGTGATACGCCAAAAAGTCGCATGAGTATCCTCTGCTTATCTGGCCGAACATTGTTTATATTGATCCGTATAATACCTCAAATGCCGCCATGAGTGCCGTGTAAGTTGCCAGATAGAAGGCAGAGTATGGCGCTTGGCCCGCTCCGGCAATCCTGCCCCGGCGACGGCATCTCTTACGGTCGCGCCTCGGGTTTACGACCCGCCTCTTGGAAGGAAGAGGGACAGTCCTCAATAGTCCCTTCTCGAGAACTTCCACATGGCCGCGAGGACGATTGCGGCCTCGAACAACAAGGACGATCCGATGATCGCGAGCGGATTCATCTCGCGCCTAGCAATTTCAACCTTCGTCGCCCAATCGACCATTTCGCGGTCATCGTCGTTGTCGGCATGCACGAGGACGCTGGCGTTTGCGGCACGGCTCCATTTTTTGGCGAGGTAGATGATGTCCTGCGTCTTGGGCACGATCCAACGGGCCGCATGAACTCCCTCGTACACGAGCTTATTCTCTTGCCATTTGGGGTACTTGGAGGTGAACAGGTCATCAACCGATTGGACGCCGGTAAAGGCCATCCACGCCAGCATGGTCAACAGCACGGCCGCGACTGTGCTGCGAGTCACAACCGCGACGAGCGCGGAGATGCAATACAAGTAGCTGAACAACAAGACCACCAGAGGAATCGCCAGAAGATATCCCGGCAGCCAAACGCCCCATCGAAGACCGACGACCAGAAACGTCAACACCACAAAAATCGTCGCCTGTACGCCCATGAAAACCATTCCGCCGACGTAGCGGCCAAGAAATAGCTTCCACCGCGGCATCGGCTTGCACAGAACGACGTCAATGGCCCCGCGATCGAGGAACGTCGGGAAGAAACTCGCCGTGGCGATAATGCTCAGCAAGACGCCCATCCCCCCAAGGGCCGTATCCATAATCCCGTCGACAACGAGTGCCGCGATCACGTCCGTCTTAATGCCCGTGATACCCGTGAAATAGTCGGTCTCGATGACCCACATCCCGAACAGCACATTCACTTTGCCCTGTTCAAAGCTGAAGCAGAACATGACCGCGGCCACGAGTACCGACAGGACCAGCATGACCCAGAAGATCTTGCGATCTCGGGATTCACGGAAGCTATCGACGATCAAGGCCCAGAATTGCATCATGTGTATGCCGATCAGCCGTGGATTTTAGCTCGCTTTGTCCGCTCGCTGCCGCTCGCGGCTCTGAGGTTGCGGCGCGGTTCCACCCATCGCTTCGACCAGAATGTCCTCCAGACTGAATCGATGCGGCTGCACGGACTCGATCAGCAACCCCTGACCGCGGAGGAGGTCGATCACCGCGTTCACCTTCGCGGGATCATGTCCGGAAAGTACGACGAGGTCGCCGTCCACGGTCGCCCGAAGGGCAGCCAGCTTGCTCCGAATCGGCTGCGCATCACCGGAAAAGGTAATGCGATATTCGACGGTATGCTCGGTCAACTCCGATAGCGTACCCTGCCGGGCGACCAAACCATCGACCAGGATGGCCACGCGATCGCATACCATCTCCAACTCGCTGAGCAGATGGGAGTTGAGAAAGACGGTTTTGCCCGCGCGGCGCAACTCCAAAAGCAGTTGACGAACGTCACGGCGTCCGACGGGATCGAGGCCGTCGGTCGGTTCGTCGAGGACAATCAACTCCGGATCGTTCATCAACGCCTGGGCGATGCCTAGCCGCTGCATCATTCCCTTGGAGTACTTGTCGATTCGGGTCTCGCCCCATTTGGACAGGCCGAGCTGGTCGAGCAGCTTCGGCGCACTTGCCCGTCGAGCGGCCCGTGGAACCTTGGCGAGTGCCGCGTAGTAATCGAGTAATTGCAAACCGGTCAGATAGCCCGGAAATCTGTGATTCTCCGGCAGGTAGCCCGTTTTAGCGAGCTTGCCACGGTGTCCGATGGGGCGGCCCATGATGGTTCCCATGGCGCGAGTCGGCTTCACCACGGTCATCATAATTTTAACGAGGGTAGTCTTGCCGGCCCCGTTGGGACCGAGCAACCCGAAGATCTCACCGCGGCCGACTTGGATGTTGACCCCGCGCAGGGCGTGGATGTTCTTGGCGTAGGTCTTACGGACGTCGATGAGGTCGACGGCCAAGTTGGTCATTTCGGTCAGGGCGACCATAGCGAGCCTCGACGTTCGATCAGTTGGTCCGCAAGGTCAGCCGCATCGGCATCCGCGGGGAGGTCGATCCACTCCACCGGGGCGAACCGCTTAAACCAGGTCCGCTGGGCCTTGGCGAACTGCCGGGTATTGATTTTGATCATTTCAACCGCGTCCGCAAGACTATAGCTGCCCTCTAGGTGTTTGATAATCTCGGCGTAACCCAACGCTTGCCGGGCGGCCGTGCTGAGCGGCTCCTTCTCCGCCAGCAGTGACTTTACTTCATCGACCAAACCCTCCGCGATCATTCGACGAACTCGCTCCTTGATACGGCGGGCCAGGTCCTCACGTTCTCGACGCAGGCCGATGAAGACGCAGTCGTGTCGCGTCCCATCCCGGTCCCATTGAGCCTGAAGCGAACTGATGGGCTGACCGGTCAATTCAAACACTTCGAGGGCGCGGACGAGGCGTCGCAGGTCGTTGGGGTGGATTCGCTCCGCGGCGATAGGGTCAACGCGGCGTAACTGCTCGGACAGGGCGTGGCGGCCTTCACGTTCCGCCGTCGCGGTGAGCCGGGCGCGGATGGTCGGATCGGCGCCAGGCCCCTCAAAAATACCTTCACTCAGGGCCTTCATGTACAGCGGCGTGCCGCCGACGACGAACACCGGGTGACGCCGACTTTGGATCTCGAAGATGGCCCGCTCAGCGCGTTCAACGTACTCGGCGACGGAGAACTCCTCTGAGGGTTCGACGATATCAATCAGGTGATGCGGGATCAGACGACGGATTTCGAGCGAGGGTTTGGCGGTCCCGATGTCCATCCGCCGGTAGACTTTCATGGAGTCGATGCTGATGATCTCCCCCCCGGTTCGGCGGGCCAGCTCGCGGCCAAGCCCGCCCTTCCCGGACCCGGTGCAACCGAGGATGAAAGTCAGCTTGAGTGACATTACCGCAGAGTGTATCGGACTTCGCATGGCTTGGCTGTGAAGACCGTGATCGGCTGACGACGCGGATTCTCCGCACGCTGGTACGCAGGGGCATGACGGAATTCGTGGGTTACACCGAGACGTGGGCTCGGTCGTCCAACGACTCAACTCCTAATCTCTTTCGTTCCCCAAATGAGGAATTCGGCTCGAAGGATATAGGGGTGGTCTGCGTTGTTCGACAATGGCGTCAGGTCGCGGTCACCGGTTCGGTCTGATTGACGCAGTTGATCACCCGTCCCGTTTCCACATAGGTCCGCACGATCTTCACGACCTCGTCGGCGACGGCATCTTGAGCTTGGTCCGTTGAGGCCCCGACATGATGCGTTCCATAAATGCGCGAGACGGTGCGGATCGGGTCCTTGAACTCCGTATCGGACGCCCCAGGCTCGATCTCGAACACGTCCAGCGCTGCCCCGGCGATCGTGCCGGCCTGGACCGCTTGGGCAAGAGCGGTTTCGTCCACGATCCCGCCGCGGCTGCAGTTGATGATGAACGCGGTCGGCTTCATTCGCGCGAGCTGGTCGTGGCCGATCAGATGCTCGGTCTTCGTTCCGCCCGGCACGTGCAGCGTCACAAAGTCGGACTCCGCCAGCAACGTCTCGAAACCGACCCGGCGAATGCCCAACTCCTTCTCAATCTTCTCGTTGGCGATCACGTCCTGATACATCAAGTTCATGTCGAAAGCCTTGGCGCGTACGGCGACTTCATATCCGATGCGGCCCAAGCCGACGATGCCCAGCGTGCGGCCCTTGAGGCCCCGCGCTTTGCTGTATTCCTTCTTGTTCCAGACCCCGCGGCGAAGGTCATTGGTCTCGTCAACGATCCGCCGATCGAGGGCGATCATCAGCCCGAAGGTCAACTCCGCTACGGCCACCGCGTTCTTACCGGGACAATTGCTGACCCGGATGCCGCGAGCGGTGGCCGCGTCAACGGCGATCGTGTCGTACCCCGACCCGGCGCGGATCACCACCTTCAGGTGCGACGAAGCGGCCAGGATGTCCGGCGTCACCTTCGTGCTTCGCACCACCAGGACGTTACAACCGCTCTCGCGCACCGCATCCGCAAGAGCGGCATCCTTCAGACCGGGTTTGACGGCCACCTGACATCCTGCCTCGCGCAGGCCCACCATTCCACGATCCTCAAACTTGTCCGCGATCAGAACTTTCATTGCCAATACCTCTGTTTCAGGATGCAAACCCCCCAATGATGTAGCAAGGCATGTGCCGCGCAACCACGGGAGATCACCGAGATTGCCAATCTCGCCCATGCAATCCCGCAAGGTTCACTCAAGAGCCTTCACGACGGGTGCGTTCAGGAGCGTACCCGGACCGTGCGTTCTTGTGAAATACCGCCGAGGATCCGAGCTGGAAGAGCCAGCGATCACTCGCCGCACCCGCCGCCGTCAGTCGAGCGTATCGAGAAGGGCGCGCATCTCGCTTGCGGTATGCAGGTCACCGCTCGCATTGGCCGCGGCGATGCCGGCGGCAAGCGCCGCACTGGCCTCTGGAACTCGTCCGGAGGCAATCAGGGCGTTGCCCTTCTGGAAGTAGGCCGTCAGGTAGGACGGATCGATCTGTAACACGCGGTCGAATTGGGCGAGAGCGTCCTCGGTCAGCCCTTCTTTGGCCAGCTCCATCGCCAAGCCGAAGTTCAAGAACGTATCTTGCGGGCTCTTTTCGAGCATCTGCTCGAGTTTTGCGCGTCGCGTCATGCTCAACGTCCTTTGCCGGATTCCGTGGTCAACCGAGCCGAACACACTGTAGCTTACCAGGCTCGCTACGGTCAACGCGGCTTCGTTGATCGGAACGCACCCCGGTGATAGAATTGGATCAGCACAAACGCCCTTAAGTCCGCCTTCGGCGGAGGCGAAGAGCTGCTACGACACAATCGAGCGTAAGCGCGTTCCGCTGTTGGTATGTTACGCACAGGAGAATCTGAGCGTGGAGAAAGCAACATTGTGGGCCCGCGTGGGACATTGGTTACGGCCGTCGGCCCGTCCCGGCGATCCTGACCGCTTTGCCACGACCGACCCCCCCCTGGGTCCAATTGGCGGCGGAGGCATGGCCCCTACGGATATAGGAATCATCACCTCGGACGGTTCCAGTGTTGGTCCGAAGTTTCGCCTGGCGCGGACAGGATCGGCCATCGACCGACTGGAGGAGGAGTACGCCAGGGTCATCAAAATCGTTGAATCGGTGGAGAAGCACCTGGAACTTCAGAGCGAGCGGGGCGAATCGATGGCCGGCTCGATGAACCGCTTGGCCGAAAGCCTGGAGCATTTGCCGGAGACCTCCAAGGCGCAAGTGGACCTTCTTACCACAATGAATCACCAGATGGGCGTTGATGGCGCCGGCGTCAAACGCGTGGAGGAGAACCTTTCCCAGCTTCCCCGCCTTGCCGACGCTCAACGTGAAACGATGGTGTCGATCGGACGGCAGCTCGATGTCTCGCGGCAGACGAACGACCGGGTCGTGACGACGTTGGAAGGGTTCCACCAGGCGGTGACGCTCCTCGGAGAGGCGACGGGCGCCTCCGCCAAGGCGCTGGAGGAGATGCGCTGGAATGCGACAGCGCGGGAGGAACGTGTCGCTACCCTTCTCCAGGAACAAACGCGAAGGCTCACCTTCTTCGCTGTCGCCGCGGTGGGCGCGTCGATCGTGGCCGCCGTGATCGGCATTATCGCGCTTCTCCGATGACGTTCCAACATGGGATAATAAATGTGACCATCACGGGAGCATGACGGTGGCGGACCCAATCTTATCAGCCAAAGAAGCCATCGAGCGGTTGCTGGCGGGCATGACGCAGCACGAAGCGTCGGACCTGCACATCAAGGTCGGTTACCCCCCCTTCTACCGTATCGCGGGTCACCTCCGTAAGCTGGACATGCCGCCGTTCCCGGATAGTCAATACATCGAGGTCATGCTCATGAGCCTCGTCCCCGAAGCGCGACGGCCCGAGTTTCAGCAACACGGCGCCCTGGATTTCTCCGCGAAAGGCAGCACCGGCGACCGATATCGCGTCAACATCTACCGAGCCGCGGGGGAGACGCACGCCTCGGTCCGCCGCGTGCAAAGTCGGATTCCGAGCTTCGAGGAGTTACGCCTGCCCGATGTGTACCGTCAGACGGTGATTAACAGTTCCGACGGTCTGATCCTTATCAGCGGTATCACGGGCTGCGGCAAGAGTACGACGCTGGCGGCGATGGTCGAGCACATCAATTTAGTCCGCAGCGCACACGTGATCACCATCGAGGATCCCATCGAGTACATCTTCCATCCCAAGAAGTCGATCATTTCGCAACGTGAGATCGGCGTCGACGTACCCAGCTACCATGAGGCCCTGCGTTACATGGTCCGGCAGGATCCCGACGTCATTCTCATCGGAGAGCTGCGTGATCGGGACACGATGACCGCGGCGCTGCAGGCCGCCGAAACGGGGCACCTGGTGCTCGGCTCGCTGCACGTTTCCGACGCCCAGCAGACCTTCTCCCGCATTCTGGAGTTCTTCCCCCGTGAGGAACACGTCTTTATCCGCTCGTCCCTGGCCAACAGCCTGCGGGCCATCCTTTGCCAAAAGCTCGTGCCCGGAATCGCGGAGGGCAGCCGCTACCCCGCAACGGAAGTGCTCCTGCGGAACTCGACCGTGCGTGACAAAATCATCCACGAGGAGGATGATGACCTACCCGCAATCATCGCCGGGTCCGAGGGCGAGGGGATGCGCTCGTTCACTCACTCCTTGTGCGAATTGATCGAGACGGAGAAGGTTCACTACGATACGGCCATGGAGTACGCCCCCAGCCGCGAAGCCCTCGCCTCCGCCGTCAAGGGCATTAAAGCCAGCGCCCAAGGCCTCGTCGGCCGATCCCGCGGCGCACGATAACGACTATTGCCTACTACCTTGTGCCTCGCCTTCCGGCCTCCGTGCCTCTGTGCCGGAGCCTGCCCTGGAAGTGTGCCTCCGTACCACTCGCTACCGCACCCATGCACGCCGCCCCGTACGTTTGGCCGCTATATTTCGAACTGGGAGCGATTTCCTCGCCGACCACGTCGATCTTCCATGACCCGCCACGGCCTTTGTGAATTGCGCATCAGCGCCTACAATCGCCGCCGCGTTCTGGCGGACGGTGTTTCCACGCGAGGTAGCGGCGATGGCTCAACGACGGTTCTTGGTAACGGCGGCCTTACCGTATTCCAACGGTCGGCTGCACGTTGGGCATATCGCCGGGGCGTACCTGCCTGCGGACACTTACGTCCGCTATCTACGGGCGACCGGGGCGGACGTGCGCTTCATCTGCGGCAGCGACGACAACGGCGTCGCGGCGCTCAAAACCGCTAGAGAGCAGAAACGCACCGTCGAAGAGTTGACTGCCCATTTCAATCAATCCCAACAGCGGGACTTCGCTGGGTTGGGAATCGAGTTCGACATCTTCGGCGGGACGCATCAGCCCGAGTACGTGGCCGTCCATGAGAAACTAAGCCAGGAGTTCTTCCTGCGGATCAACGAGAAAGGGCTGTTCACCAAGCGCTCGACGAAGCAACTCTACGACGCTCAAGCGAACCAGTTTCTTCCCGACCGATTCGTCCGGGGGACGTGTCCGCACTGCAACAGCGACAAGGCCTTCGGCGACCAATGCGAAGAGTGCGGGCGGTCCGTGGATCAGACGGCCCTGCGTAACCCGGTGAGCCTGATGAGCGGATCGA
>JAGVHG010000083.1 GCA_020056715.1 Phycisphaerae bacterium
ATGGATCGGCCAGCGCTTGCCCAGCGATGCCGAATGGGAAATGGCCGCCTCCTGGCACCTCAACAACTCCACCGACATGATGCGCCGCTTCCCCTGGGGAGACGCTATGGACAAGAAACGCTGTAACATCTGGCCGTCACGCCACGGCGCGACCGTACCGGTGTCGGGATATCCTGACGGCGCAGCGCCCAATCACGTTTTACAACTCGTCGGTAATGTCTGGGAATGGACCGACACCGAATACGCGGTCAACGACGACCACGGCAGACCAGTCGTCGGCGAGATGCCCATGCACGTCGTACGCGGCGGGGCTTTTGACACCTATTTTGAGGCCCAAGCCACCAGCCATTTCCGGACCGGACAGATCGCCCTCGCCAGGACACAAAACACCGGGTTCCGATGCGCGATGGACCTCAGTGAAGCGAGCTGGATTAACGGAAGCTGACCCCAAGGAATGAGAGGGTGACATTGATGGCCACAACCACCTTACCCAAGAAAACAACCTTACCCAAGAAGACTACCCTGCCCTGTTTGATTTGCGAAACGCAGAATCAGATGGAGGCCCTGGTCTGCAGCACCTGCGGGGCGCCGATGGCCCTCATCCATGAGGCTCTGTTGCTGGACCGCGATCCGTGCATCGTCACCGTCGTCGGCGACAGCAACGTCGGCAAGACGGTCTACCTCGGTATGTTGCTCGACATGCTCTCTAAACGCGCCGAGGACTTTGAGGCCATCCCCAAGGGCGCCTACTCCGTCAACCTTCAGCACACCGTTATCAGCTACCTTAGCAACCGCCAGTTTCCGCCCAAGACGGCCATGGAGGTCGACGACTGGCACTGGGCCTATTACCAGGTTGCGCGGCGCAAACGCGGTGCGAAAATCTACGACCTAATCATGCCCGACATGGCCGGTGAAGCCATCGCTGCCGAAGTCGCCAACCCCAAGACCTTCACCGTCATCCGTTCGCTGCTGGAGAAGAGCGCCGGGGCCATCCTCCTCGTGGACGGCGCCCTAGCCGCTGCCGGTTCGCCACAACCCGACTTCTTCGCCCTCAAGCTGATGACGTATCTCGACGGCTTGCTGGCGTCGAAACGCATGTGCCAATTGGACACGCCCGTCGCGGTCGTCCTCTCCAAGGCTGACTATTGCCCGGAGTGTTTCGACGATCCGCGGGGTTTCGCCCAGACAAACTTGAACCGCCTGTGGAACATCTGCGAGTCCCGCTTCGCTCACTTTGAATTCTTCGCCGCCAGCGTCGTGGGCGCTCTGGGGTACGGTTCGGACGAGTCGCAAAACGTCGTTCCCTATCCGTTGCACGTCGCCCCCCGTGGGATCCTCGAACCCTTTGAGTGGGTGCTCTCGAAGCTCTTATACCAACTATGACGCCCGCCGAGACGATCCATTGTGACCAGGCGATTTTCACTTCCGTCCGCGGTCCGATGGGGGAAGGGTACCGCATCATTGCGGCCAGCCGCGGACTACGCTCTGAGGAAAAACAAGCGATCACCCGCCTGTCACCCTCTCACGAAGCACTCTGCTGGCAGCCTGCCAGCGGGGGGGATGAGACCCCGCGATACGCAGTCGCCTTCTATTCTCTCCCTGCGGGCAGACTCTGCGTCGCCTATTCCTGCTATGCCGGCGCCGAGCATACCGCTCGCGGCGGACACCGCGTCTACACCCATAACGTGATCTTCGACGAACAAGAGTTCCCGCGGTGCGGTTTCAACCCGTTTCATGTGCTCCGCGCTATGGTGGCCGAAGGCCTGACCGTCCCGAAACTTACGCCCGGCGCCGTGCTGCCGGAGCTTCTACTTCCGATCAACACGAATGTCGCTCCTCGAACGGCCTCGTTAACTGTATCCTTGGATTCGCCGCATCGCCGTTACGTTCTGCAACGCCTGTTCGACGAGCATACGCTAATTGTTCCGGTTCAGGACGGCTGGCTCGAATCCACCGAGGTCTTGCTAATGGGCATCCCCGGACCGATGAGAGCAAGAGTATCCTTCGGCGCTGGTCTACGTTTTTCGCTCGGACGTTGCCACCGCCTGCATCTGTTCTGCGACGAAAAGGGCGCCGCACGTTCCCGCATAGCGGGCCAACCCGTCGAATACCTCGATGGGACCGTAACGCCCCCGGACGGGTCGGTCTCCGCATGGTTGGCGTTCGTTGACCGCCATTGGAGCCGTTCCGATTGTGCCGTCCTCGCCCGCCGTACTTCGCGTCCCTTCACCGACCTCACTCCCGCCGCTCGTGATCGCATAGGGAAGCTCTACAACGCCATGGACGCCGTGCCGCTGACCGCCAGCCTGGACCTTTTAAGTCTGGCCGCCGACCATATCCGTGCTCGCTCGGCGGACGTGGAGGACGAGATCCGTAGGGAATTATTGGCCGAAACGCAACGAACCCTTCAGGAGCGACTCACCAACATCCGCTGGCACGACGCGCATCCGCTCTGGTCGCGGCTCGTCGCTTTCTGGCGACAAACCGACGTCGCCTTCGCTCAACCGCTTATCGAGGCCGCCTTACGTTCACTCGTGAAGGAGGATCCGTTGACAGCCGCCGAAGCCGCCATCGATGTCGCGTCATGCCTCCCGTCCACCGTCGATCGGGACCGCCATGAACGACTGGTCGACGAGGTTCTTACCCGCGTAGCCGCGCACCTCCCGGCGGATGCGGACCCCGAACGCCTCGCAAAGCTCTGCTCACGATGGCAGTTCGTCCGTCCGGGACATCCCACGCTGCGAAAGCTTGTTGAACGCGGCTCAACTGCCCAAACCGCCGGCCCCACATCCCGCTAACTCCGTCCGGCTTCCAACCTCAAGACAACCGACCGCACAGACGCTAGTATACGCTCATCAGGTGTGCCACTGCTCTGCGAGCAGTGGGGAGCGCCGCTCGGTGTCGGCACCGCAATCAGAGCCGCGAGCGGGAGCGAGCGGATAGAGCGGACTGCGAGTGGCACGAATAATCAGAGCCGTCATGACGCGCCAGGATCAGGGAGCAGGTTAGTTCGTTTTGTTACCGTAAGACGGGTTTGTTGCATGACTGATCAACTCATCGAATGCGTCCCCAACTTCAGCGAAGGTCGCGACCTTGCGATCATCAAGCAGATCACCGACCAGATCCAGAGCGTCGATGGCGTCCAGCTTCTCGACGTCGACCCGGGGAAGGCGACAAACCGAACGGTCGTCACCTTCGTCGGATCGCCGCAACTCGTCGTAGAGGCCGCTTTTCGCGCCGCCAGGAAGGCCGCTGAACTCATCGATATGAGCAAGCACCACGGCGAGCACCCACGCTTCGGCGCGATCGACGTTTGCCCGCTCGTTCCCGTGGCCAATATCACCATGGATGAGACCGTCGTTTACGCTCGTCAACTGGCCAAGCGTTTCGGCGAGGAACTCGGAATAACCATCTATTGTTATGAGTATGCCGCTTTTACCGAATCTCGCCGCAATCTCGCTAATGTGCGTTCGGGCGAATATGAGGGACTGAAAGACAAACTAACGCGACCGGACTGGAAACCGGACTTCGGTCCGGCTGCCTTCAACGCTAGGTCCGGCGCGACGGCGGTGGGGGCACGCGACTTCCTGGTCGCTTACAACGTCAACCTCAACACCACTTCGACGCGCCGGGCGAACGCCATTGCCTTTGATATTCGTGAAAAGGGCCGTCCCAGACGAGAGGGCAATCCGATCACGGGTAAGATCGTAAAGGACGACAAAGGTAATCCGGTGACGATCCCCGGCAGCCTCAAGTCCGTTAAAGCCATCGGCTGGTACATTGAGGAATATGGCATTGCCCAAATCTCCATTAACCTGACGAACCTTAGTGTGACACCGTTGCACATTGCATTCGATGAATGCTGCAAGAAGGCCGACGCCCGCGGTGTCCGCGTCACCGGCTCGGAACTGGTCGGGCTTGTCCCCCTAAAATCCATGCTCGACGCCGGTCGGTATTTCCTCAAGAAGCAACAACGCTCCGTCGGCGTCTCCGACAAGGAATTGCTGAAAATCGCCGTCAAATCCTTGGGACTGAACGATCTCTATCCGTTCAAGCCCGAAGAAAAAATCATCGAGTATGCGATAGTCGCCAAGGCGAAAAAATCCACGCGACTCATCGACATGACTGTCGCCGATTTCGTGGAAGAGACGGCCTCTGAATCTCCGGCGCCCGGAGGCGGATCTGTTGCCGCGGCGGTGGGGGCCTTTGGTGCAGCTCTCGCCACGATGGTCGCCAATCTCTCCGCCCACAAACGCGGATGGGACGACCGCTGGGAGGAATTCTCCAACTGGGCCGAAAAGGGGAAACAATACTATGTCGAACTTCTGCGACTCGTCGACGAAGACACGTCCGCCTTTGAATCCGTAATGGCGGCCTATGGGCTACCACAAAGCAGTGACTCGGAGAAAACCGCTAGAAAACAAGCGATTCAAGCTGCGACCAAGCGTGCCATCGAGATCCCACTAAGGGTCATGGTAACTGCGCTGTCCTCCATGGAAGTCATCCAAGTCATGGCCGAGACAGGCAATCCCAATTCAATCTCTGACGCCGGCGTCGCCGCCCTCTGCGCCCGTACCGCGGTTCTCGGTGCGTTCCTGAATGTGAAGATCAACGCGGGAAACCTAAATGACAAAGGATTCGTTTCCGGTGTTCTCTCTCGTGGCGAAAAAATGAAATCCGACGCTGTTACCAAAGAACATGCAATCTTGGAAGCTGTCGCTGCCAGAATGTAGCGCAATCGCATGACATTTTAGCTTGTCCGTTGTACGCTTCGTAGAATGAACCGACCTCACGAATCCAAAATCATCAACGGCGTCGCGTTGGGCAGGCGCATTCTGCAAGAGATCAAACGAAAGGTCGAGGCGATTTGCCAGGCGACCGGCGTCACACCAACACTTGCGACGGTGCTCGTCGGCGACGACCCGGCTTCCGCGGCCTACGTCCGCACCAAAGACAAACGCTGCCGCGAAGTCGGTATCGAATCACGACGCATTGACCTACCGAGTAACACGACCACCGACGAACTCGTCGCCGAAATCGACGGGATTGCCCATGACCGTGCCGTCCACGCCATCCTTGTCCAGCACCCCATCCCCACGCCGATCGACAAGCGAGCCGCGTTCGAAGCCATCTCGCTCGAAAAGGACGTGGATGGCGTCAGTTCCGCCGCCCTGGGCCGGGTGATTCTCGGAATGCCCGCATTCCCGTCCTGTACACCAGCCGGGATTATGAGTCTTCTCACGGAATACAAGGTCGTTCTCGACGGCGCCGAGGCCGTGGTCGTCGGCCGAAGCCCCATCCTGGGCCGCCCAATGGCCTCCATGCTCATCAACGCTCACGCAACCGTCACCCTCTGCCATTCCCGCACCCGCGACCTTCCCAGCGTTATCGGACGCGCCGACGTGCTGATCGTAGCCGTCGGTAATCCTCGTTTCGTTCAAGGCGACTGGATCAAGCCCGGCGCCGTGGTCATCGATGCCGGCTACAACGAGGGCAACATAGGAGACGTGGACTTCGACTCCGCCGTCCAGCGGGCGTCCTTGATCACTCCCGTCCCCGGCGGCGTAGGCCCCATGACCATCGCCACTCTCCTCGAACACACCGTCGCCGCTGCGGCCCAACAACTCGGATTATGACTTCATCCCGCCATTCTCCCTTTGGGATTTTGCTCCCCATCCCCAAGACCCTACGGGAGGCCAAAGGGACTTGCCGCGTGTCCAGAGAAAGTTCGCTGGCGGTCTACGCAGACGATCCTCGCGTCGAACGGGCCGCACGGCGGTGGTGGGGGAGGTGCCCTATAAGATCAACGACAAGCGGTCCGGCGGTGACCGTCGGCATCGCCGTCGATTGCTTGCGAATTGAACATCGCGACGGCTATCGACTCACGGTAAGCGAGGGCGAGATTGAGTTGCTTGGCGGATCGCCCGCCGGCTGTTTCTACGGCCTCCAGACCCTTACTCAACTAACCGATTTCGCCTCGGGCGAAGTGCCATGCTGTGTCATTGACGACTTCCCCGACTTTACCACCCGCGGCCTGCTGCACGATGTGACCCGCGGTAAAGTGCCGACTCTTGACACCCTGAAGAACCTCGCCGATCGACTCTCCGCCCTGAAGGTCAACCAACTCCAACTCTACATCGAGCACGCTTTCACCTTTGCCTTCGATCCCGATATCTGCGGCCCCGACGACGGCCTCACCCCCGACGAAATCCGCGAACTCGATGCTTATTGTAAAGACCGCTTCATCGACTTGGTCCCTGCCGTCGCCACTCTAGGCCACATGGGACGTATTCTTTCCATGCCCAGGTACCGCCATCTCGCCGAAATCGAGCCGACCAAGTCGTGGAAAGAAATGCCTTGGCCGCAGCGTGCTCGCGGTTTCACCCTGGATGTTATGAATTCCGACTCCCACGCCCTCGTCGAACGCATCTGGTCGGAGATACTCGACGCCTTCACTAGCCCGATAGTGAACATCTGCGGCGACGAACCGTGGGACTTGGGAAAGGGCAAGAACCGCGAGCGATTCGCCGCAACAGGCACCGGCCCGCCATACATCGACCACATCCTGCGTATTCACGCCCTCTGCGCCGCTCGAGGACGCCGGACACAAGTCTGGAGCGATGTGGTGCGTAACCATGCCGATTTGTTCGATCGGCTTCCGAAAGAATTAACCGTCCTTCACTGGGGCTACGACGATCGCGCCGATTACGACGGCACACGCGACTT
Organism: Phycisphaerae bacterium; assembly: GCA_020056715.1. Lineage (GTDB taxonomy): Bacteria > Planctomycetota > Phycisphaerae > UBA1845 > UBA1845 > SBAX01. Next base: position 6,727 of record JAGVHG010000083.1, read on the forward strand.
CACAAACGCCGGCCTCGACACGATCGTCTGTCCAGGCACCACCGGCTGGAAGCGAATCCTAAATGCGATGGACCTTGCCGAACGCAACATCGCCGCCTTCGCCGCCGTAGGCCGCAAACACGGCGCGAGCGGTCTGCTCAACACCGACTGGGGCGACCACGGCCACTTCAACGCCCTCGCTTGCTCATGGCACGGGATCGCCCTGGGCGCAGCATTCGCCTGGAACGCCGACCATCCAACCGGGGCCGACTTCGATAATCGATTCGCCAGAACGGTGCTTGGAATCTCCGATGCCGAAGTGATCCCCGCTTTGCGGCAAGCTTCCGCCATCGCCGAGCGTTGTGAGACCTGGCGACTTCTATGGCAGCCGCTGCAACAAATCCGAGACGATGCGACTCTTCCCACGGTTGAAGACGCCGAAACAGCGGCGGAATCCGCACGCAGTGCCGTGCTCCGTTTCGAGTCTCTTACGTCCATCGACGCGATAGATCCCCGCGATGTCGCCGAACTCACCCTGGCCTGTCGGTTCACCGAACTGTTTGCCGAAAAGATGAGCTACGAACGAGCGGGCCGGACTGACTTCGCGGACCAGTTCAGTGTCGCCGCTCTCGCCTACTCCGACTCCTGGCGCGCCCGCAATAAGCCCTCCGGCCTCCGTGATATCCTCGATGCCTTACGATTCGTTGCAAACTACATGGATCATCCTCGCGGGCAAATGGCAAGGCCCCCGAATCCCTAGTACCATCCGCACCTCTCGGCGCGGAGACTCCTGTTCATGGCTCTAGGTTGGCTCGACATTGCGGTGCTGATCGCCTACTTTGCGATCACTCTAGCCATCGGTCTTTGGTTCGGCCGCCGCGAACGCACCACCCACGACTTCTTTCTGGGCGGCAGGCGACAGCATTGGCTGCTCGCGGGCGTCTCCATCATCGCCACCGAGATCAGCGCCCTCACCGTCATCGCCGTCCCCGGCGACGCTTTTCACGGCGACTGGTCCTACCTTCAGATGTACGCGGGCTCGTTTATCGGCCGTATCCTGATCGTATTGCTTCTCCTACCCGCCTTCTACGGCGGAGCGGTGACCACAGTCTACGAATACCTCGGCCAGCGTTTCGGGCCTTGGACCCGGACCACAGCCTCGTTGATGTTCTTCGCCTCGCGCATCTTCGGGAGTGGCATACGCTTGCTGGTGGCGTGCCTCGCGGTATCGGAAATCTTCCAATGGCCTCTCGTTGGAGTGGTCGTCGCCGCCACCGGCGTGGCCATGATTTACGCGACATTCGGCGGCATCAAGGCCATTCTCTGGACGGACGCTTTTCAGGCGTTGGTGTTCGTCAGCGCCGCCGTCACCCTGATCGTCGTCCTCTTCCTCTACACCCCTGGCCATTATTCCCAAAACTTCGGAGATGCCTATTACGCAGGTAAGTTTCACACGTTTACCGGCGGCATTAGCCTGAGAAGTGATAAGGGGTTCTGGCTCCTGACCATTAATGCCGTTTTCACCACCATGGCCGCCATGGGCACGGACCAGGATCTCACCCAGCGAATGCTCACTTGTCCCAACCTAAAGCAGAGCCAGCGATCGCTGATCTTCAACGCCATCGCTGGATTCCCAATCGTGTGTACGTTCCTGTTCGTCGGCTCAATGCTGTGGGCCTACTACGAGAGTCGTCCCTTTGAAACCATCCCGGATCGCGTGATCGAGCAGAAGGCCCTAATCCTCCCGTATTTCATCGCCCACGGTTTGCCTAGCAACGTGGGACTTCAAGGTCTGATGGTGGCGGCCATCTTCGCCGCGGCGATGGGCAGTCTATCCTCGGCCATCGGCGCTCTCGCCTCGACGGCCGTGACAGATATTTATAGACCTTTGGTGAAGGCGCAGCGGTCTGAGTCCCACTACCTTCGCGTCGCCCGCGCCTTTACGGTTTTCTTCGGTCTAATCCTAATCTTCGTCGCTCTTGCGTTTCAACGTGCAGACGAACTCCTCTGGGCCGTCTTTGAATGGGTCGGGCTTGTCTTCGGCGGGATGCTCGGCGTGTTTGTGCTCGGGGTGACCACGAAACACCGCGGTCGCGACGGCGTCAACGCCCTGGCCATGTTGTCGTCGGTCGGTGTACTTGTGGTCTTGAAGATGTACCAGGATGCGGCCGAAATCGTCTACATCGCCTGGCCCTGGTGGATCGTCATCGGCACCGTCTGGACCTATGCCTTGGGGGCGATGTTCGCGACCCGCCGGTCCTCAGTCAACAATCAAACATAAACGCCGTCCCTGTGTTTTTTGACTTTATTTCGGCGTTTCGGCATTTCAGCGTTTCGGCGTTTCAACCTCGTCCCTTCGCCGCAAGGAGATTGCGAACCAGGCCGACGACGGCTTTTCGTTCGATGGGCTTGGAGATGTAGTCGTCGGTGCCGCATTCCGCGGCCCGCTCGATGTCGCTGGTCTCGTTGAGTGCCGTCACCATCACCACGATAATGTCCCGCGTTTTCGGGTCGGACTTGATCCGTTTGCAGACCTCGAACCCCGACATCTTGGGCATCATAATGTCTAGCAGGATCAGTTCCGGCGACTCCTCGGCCACCTTGGCCATCGCCTCCAACCCGTTCCTAGCCGTCACCACCCGAACCTCGGGCAGGTCCTCCATGTAGACTTCCAGCAACTCCAAGTTCTGCTCGTTGTCATCGACCAACAAAACCGTCTGCTCAGCCGTCATAATCGCTCCTTGCACTTCAGCACGAAGGATTTTAATCGGGATGTGTCCACTCGTCACGCTACGATCAGAGCCGGTAGCGGGAGCGACCGGACATGCACCAGAAGGGCACGCAAGGGGCATCCAACGCCGGCTTGGCCGTACCCTCATATAAAAACGGCCCGGGCGCAAACCCAGGCCGTTGATTGAATCTCATTTGCGCGTACGGCGGCGCAAACCAACCCGCACACCCCAAGGCTCGGACTTTAGGCGCCGCGGAACTGGCGACGAGTCGCCGCCAAACCGCCGAGTCCGAGCAACATTAGCGTCGCCGGCTCGGGCACGACCGTAACACGAAGCGTGCTCCCCGCTGTCGAGGGGACGACATTACCTGCGTTCGTGAACGTGTCCGGGCGCGGAATAAAGTCATAAAAAGAACCAAATTCGGCATTGACCGGAATCGTAAAGTCGATCGTCGCGAGGGTACCGAGGCCGAACGTTAGACCCGGTCGAGTGACCGCCTCGAAGTGTGAGGGAGGGGCTAACGTACCGGGGGCGATTGGCATCTTCGGAACGCTGAAATCACCCGCGCCACCAGTATCATAGGCAGTGAGGTCAAACAAATAAGCTTGGTACCCAACTGTCGGCGCTCCCGCCGATTTCGCGAAGCCGACATCCCACATCATAAAATCGTGCAACCTGCCGCCGCCCAGGCTTGCGGTTAACACGGCGTTCACATGCACCGTCTGGCCAGGAAACGCGACCGCAGGACCGCTAAATGACAGAACATAGCCTGCGTTCGCCGGCACGGCGGCCGCTGCCAACGCCAACCCCATAAGAACCAGGTTTACTCGCCAACCAAACTTTAGCATTTTTACCGCCAGTTCGTTTTCGCGGTTAAATAAAACCAACAGCACACCAACAACAGCATCCTATTGCGCGGCAGACCCCGGTGTCAAGGACAAACCGGATCGGGAATCGTACGCTCGTCGTTGCCGAGAGCGGCCTTTTTACGAACAAGCGTGGGGTCCGTTGAGTTTACGCGATCATCATTATTAACGTCCGCACGTACGTTATTAAGCACTGCAGGATTAATTTTATCCGTGTTCAGTGCGGCAACGTTTCGTACGAGCGTCAAGTCCGTCGAGTTCACCAAGTGGTCGTTAGTTAGATCGCCTACCCGCGGACTACCACCCGCATGGATTCACTACCGGCAGGGACGACACCCTGGAGGCGGCCTCACCTACGTCTGCCTGCAGCACACGGCCATCGCCATTGATGTCATTGCGGTTTTGGTCCCCGCAGGCCGAAAGACACGGCACGTTGGCGTTGATTAAACCCACATCTGTTTGCAGGACCCGATTGTCTCCGCTCGCGTCGCCTACTTGCACCGGAAACTGCGTCTCAAGGTCCGCAACCGCCGACCATCCACCGACATTACGAATCGCATACCACCGCCGATGCCCCAGCACCGACCCATTTTCGCCAATTCGCAGGACGGTTCCGTCCTCGACCTCGAACGTGAATCCCGCGGACAGATCGGGACCAAACTCTGGAAGTGGCGGAGGCGGCGTGGGGCAGCGGAGCATCTCCTGAATCAGGATTTGCCCCGCCTGCGGCGCGAACGGTAGAGGGACGTCAAACGTAAGGCGAATGACGTTGTTCTGCGACCGCCAGAGCGTACCCATGGCCGGAACTGTCTGTCCGTATGCTGTGAACGGCGGGAACGAAGAAACGAGCATAACCGGATTGCTGTCCTCGCCGATCGCTGACTCCGTGGCTTGCTCAGACCGGATACCAACGACCCATACGGCCATAATAGCGCAAAAGGCAACAACCGGTATTTTTTGCAATTGATTCATCATCGCAGAACCGCTCGCTGCTTCCCCACAAGAGCGCAAATAAGCAAACCGCCGGACGGGGGTTCTGGCCCCGCCCGGCGGTCGTTAGTTAGATCGCCTACGCGCGGCCTACCACCCGGTCGGCTTCGCTACCGGCAGGGACGACACCGCTGAGGCGGCCTGGCCTACGTCTGCCTGCAGCACGCGGCCGTCGCCGTTAATGTCATTGCGGTTCTGGTCCCCGCAGCCCGTAAGACACGGCACGAAAGTATTGATTAAACCCGCGTCCGCTTGAAGAACTCGGTTGTCGCCGCTCGCGTCC
>JAGVHG010000116.1 GCA_020056715.1 Phycisphaerae bacterium
CCCCTGGACACGATCCAAGAGGCTCTCAAAACCTACTTGACCACCGGTCTTTTGCCACCGCTACCACCGAAAATCGCTACAAACGGCTAAAGAGTTACGCGTTGGGTAGTCAGTCAGTGGTTACATCGACGCAACAGGCTCGGCGCGAACCTGACCCACCCGTCGGTCGTAGAGGGCCGTAACGGAGCCGTAACGGGCCTTTACGGTGTGGTTTGACAACCGATGTTGCACGGTTAGGCTTGCTTCTCCGGCACGTCGGGATAGCTTTGGCGCCCTGGTTTTCGACGCGCCGGCGAACCAGAACATGAGGAAGTAAGCGATGATCCAGGTTAGGAATCTGACCAAGCGGTACGGCTCGCTTCTCGCGGTGGACAATATCTCATTCGATGTCGAACGCGGCGGAGTGGTCGGTTTCCTCGGCCCCAACGGAGCGGGCAAGACCACGACCCTCCGTATCCTCAGTTGCTACCACCCGGCCACCAGCGGCTCGGCGAGTGTCGCGGGCTTCGATGTCTTCAAGAACTCGATGGAGGTGCGTCGACGGGTGGGCTATCTGCCTGAATCCACCCCCTTGTACTCGGAAATGCGGGTTCGGGAATATCTGAACTTCCGTGGCAAGCTGCGGGGAATGAGCCATCCGCAGCGAGTGGATGCCATTCGACGGGTGACCGACCGATGTTGGCTGGGCGAGTTCGTCGATCGCCCCATCGGTCAGCTTTCCAAGGGTATGCGGCAGCGGGTCGGTCTGGCCGACGCCATCATGCACGATCCCGAAGTGTTGATCCTCGACGAACCGACCATCGGCCTGGACCCCACCCAAATCCGCGAAACACGAAACTTGATTAAGGAACTTGGCGAGCGGCACACCGTCTTGCTCAGCTCGCATATTTTGTCGGAAGTGGAGCAAACCTGCGATCGGACGATCATCATCGCCGCAGGGCGGATCGTGGCCAGTGGGTCGCCGCAGGACCTTCGCAATCGGTTCAGCACCCAGGCGCGGGTGGTAGCGGAAGTGCGCGGGCCGCAGCAAGAAGTGGAATCCGGCGCACGCGGTCTACCCGGCGTGCAGAAGGTGGAATCATCCTCGAACAACGGTTGGGTGCGGGTCGCCGTCGATGCCAAACCCGATCTCGATGTACGCGAAGACCTCTACCGTCTCACGGCCGCCAAGGGCTGGACACTGCGCGAGCTTCGCCGCGAAGGGGCGACATTGGAAGATTTCTTCGTACAGGTGACCGCGGAACAACAGAAACAACGAACGAAATGACGACGACGACGACGAGTTACGAGTTACGAGTTACCAGTTACGAAATAGGGGAAAGAAATCATCCCCTCCAGGTTGGGCCAGGAGTATCGCTGCGACTCGTGATGGTGCTGTTGTAACTCGTAACTGGTAACTCGTAACTTGTAACTGGTTATTCTGAACGGAGTTCAGCCCTATGCGAAACGTGCCGACCATGGCCCAGCGGGAGTTGGGGGCCTACTTCCTTTCTCCCATTGCCTACGCCGTAATTGCGATGTTCCTTTTCTCATCCGGGCTGGCCTTCGGGCTGGGGACGTTCACTCCCGGCGGCGAGGCCTCACTTCGTTCCCTGTTCGACTTTTGGATCATCCTCATTCTCGTCTTCGTACTTCCGATGCTTACCATGCGCCTAGTAAGTGACGAGTTGCGTGTCGGCACGATCGAAACTCTAATGACCGCGCCGATAACCGAGATCGAAGTCGTCCTAGGCAAGTTCTGCGGGGCATTCGTTTTCTACCTCATTCTTTTGGCGGCCCTCTTGCTCTACCCGCTTCTTCTTCAAATGTATGGGTCGGTCGATTCCAAGCTGTTGCTCTGCAATTACCTCGGATTGTTGCTGGTCGGGGCGTTGTACATTTCGGTGGGACTGTTCTTCAGTTCGTGTACAAAACATCAGGTAATCGCCGTCCTGTTGAGCTTTGCGCTGCTCGCACTAATGACCTTCGCCTCCCACGCTTTGGCACAACTGGTGGAAGGCTGGCCTAGGGTTCTTTTGCAGCAACTTTCGATCCGCAGCCACTTCTACGATTTCGTCCGCGGAATGCTGGACCTCAACCACGTGGTCTTCTTTCTGACCACGACGGCTTTCTTCCTTTTCGTCACCGTCAAGCGATTGGAGATGCGCCGATGGCAGTAGAGAAACAGGCAGGCGGGCCGACGACTTCGACCGGACGACGGATGCTGGTGGGAACCAACGTCGTCGTGGTCACGCTCATCGTCGTAGGCATCGTCGTGGTTGCCCAACTGTTCGCCTACAACAGCGCCCGCTGGGACATGACCTCCAGCGGCGTTAATAGCCTCAGCGAAGGCACGGAAAACCTGCTACGCGGATTGACTCAGAACGTCCGCCTGACCTCGCTGTACTTCGAAACCGACCGCGAGGACGAGGACCAGCAGCGCTACCGCCGCGCCGCCCAGAACTTGCTTGATCTCTATGAGGCCACCAACCGCGGCAAGGTCACAGCTGAATGGGTCAATCCTCTCAAGGACCACGAGAAGTTTCAGAAGCTCCTCGTGCGTTTGCGGGAGAAGTCGACTTTCGCGGATACCGTCACGGTCTATCAGGCCCGCATCGACGCCTACAAGACTGACTTCGACGCCCTAATGCGGAAACTGCTGCAGGATGAACTTACCCTCATTGGTCCCACCGTCGGGGCCATGGGCGATTCATCGCGTCCATCGCCGACCACTCAGGTCGAGGAATTGTTGCGGCGGCTTTCGAGTGAGTTGGAGATGACGCGGGAGCAGGTCGATTCCCTGACCACGGCGGCCAATCCGCAATATTCAGCCGCCGTCGGAGAAATCAAGGGCCTTTATCCCAAGATCAGCAAGTCGCTCAAGGAGATCGGCAAGTTCGCCGCGGGCGAGTTGGGGCGCAACCCGTCCATGCCCGCAGCCCAGGCGAGCTTCCTCCGCGACGCCAACAACCGTTACGCCGACCTCGTCGCCTCTCTGGAGGGCGAAACAACCAAACTGCAGGATCTGCAACCGCTCAAGCTCGATGATCTCATCAATCAGCTTGCCCCGACGGAAAACGCCATCCTCGTGGAGACCGACGCCGACGCCATGATCGTGGACTTCAGCGCCACCTGGCCGCCCGTGGATCAGAGCGGCGGCGGGACGCGGATCCCCTTCGAGAAACGGGCGTTCAAAGGCGAGGAGAAGCTAACCGCGGCGATCCTGCGTGCGACACACAAGGAACAAACGGCGGTGGTCTTCGTGCGTTACGGCGGTCAGCCCTTATTCATGGGCGGTTTCATGCCCGGCCAGCCGCCCGCCGGCTACGGCATGATGAAGCAGCAGCTCGAAGACGCCAACTTCATCGTTGAAGAGTGGGACCTCAAAACCAAGGACACCCTGCCCGAAATCAACCCCAAACCCACGCGGACCCTCTTCGTGGTTCTCAAGCCCGAGCCGCCGCAACAGCGCAACCCCATGATGGGACAACAACAACCGCCCGACCCGCCGTTCGGCGAAAACCATCGCCAAGCCTTGCTGAAGGCTTTGGGTGCGAACGGTCGGGCACTATTCATCGCCGGATGGGCGCCCGGTCCGTTCGGACCCATCGCCGGAACCTATGAATACAACGACTACCTCAAAACGACCTGGGGCATCGGCGTCGACGCCTCAGCTTTGCTGATCGCCGCGACCAACATCGCCCCCGGCAAGTATGTCGTCACCCGCCAAGACTTTCACCACATGACGGACCTCGACTTGGAGAAGCACGAGATCGTCAGCGGCGGTTCCGCCCGTCGCGTCGCACTGCCCTGGTGCGCTCCGTTGGAAATCAACACCGCGCCGCCTGATGGCGTTAAACTCCAACGCCTCGTGTCCCTGCCCAAGCGCGACGGCGTCTGGGGGGTCAAGAACATTCAGAAGTACCAGGAGCAGCTCGAACAGCGCGACTACATGAGCAAGGTGGAGGGCGACCTCGAAGGTCCCTTCGACCTCGCCGCGACGGCGACCAAGGGCGACGCCAAGATCGTCGTGGTCTCCTCGCGGGAATTCGCCGAGGACGCGGTGGCGTTCGCCCGCGAGATGAGAATGGGCTCGCAGGGCATCGTCATCGGCTCGCGCAACCCGGGCAACGTGACTCTGCTTATCAACGCGATGCACTGGCTCAACGACAACACGGCCTTCATGAACATCGGCAAGCCCATCGACGCCGCAGTGCTGGAGATGCCCAAGCCCAGGACGGTGAAAGTAGTGAAGGTGTTGACCATCGGCGTTTGGCCGTTCTTGGCACTGGCGTGCGGCGGGGTGGTGTGGTGGGTACGACGTAGGTAGGGGTCTATGAACTTCAAAAGCACAATCGTACTGGCGGCAATCCTGGCGGCCTTGATCGTTGCGTATGCAATCCCACGCTCCGCGCCCAAACCCGCGGAAATCAGCGAAATAACCGCACCGAAGCCGGCGTCTTCACCGACCGTCCATGACCTCATCGAAAAGAAACTCGGCGACGTCGTGAAGGTGGTCTGCCAGGTGAAGGGCAAAGAGGCGTGGACTTTCGAGAAGAAGGCGTCGACCGAGGGAACTGGAACGGCCTCGTGGCGCATGACCGTGCCGATGGACATGGCCGTCGCCGCGTATGAAGTCGATAAGTTCGGCCGCGAGCTGGGCCGCCTTTCGTATGAAGTCGCCTACAAGCCCGGCGAACCGGGCGCCGTGACCGCGGCCAATGCCGGACTGGCCCCGCCCGAAGCGGTCGTCACGCTCACCGATACCGCCGGCGCAACGGCGACGGTCGAGATCGGCAAACCGGCCTCCGAAAACGAGACCTACGTTCGACTTGCAGGCACCGACCGCGTTTGCGTGGGCAAGGCTAGTCTGCGTACGCTCTGGAAGTCCAAGGCCCTCGAATATCGCGACCTACAGCTTTGGAACTTTGCCCCGGAGAACGTCACCCGCGTCGAGGTGATCGACCGCTCGGCAACCGAGGCCCCGGTCAATTACGCCTTCGCCAAGGACGGCGGCAAGTGGATGATGGAGTCGCCGGTCAGCGCGCGGGCGACCGGAAAAGTGGACGAACTTCTCCGCGCCGTCAGCCGCATGCGGGTCATTCAGTGGCAGGACGACAGCCGCGAAAAATTGCCCGTCTACGGCCTCGAACCCGGCGCCCTCACCGTCCGCGTGAGCGTCGAAGAAAAACTCCCGTCCAAGTCTGACGAACCGAAACCGGAGGCGGAAAAAGGCGCGGAGGGGGAAGAAGCTAAGCAGCCAGCGCCCGAAATCAAGAAGTCCGTTTTCGAGCTTCACGTGGCAGACCGCTCGCCCATTGGCGAGGACACCAAGACTTATGTCCGGGTGGGCAATGAGTCCGCGATCGCGACCATCATGAAGACGATGACGGACAAGCTCAAGCCAGTGATGTCCGAATGGCGAGACATGAAGATTACATCGGCCAATGTCGACGCCGCCACGCGTATTGAGCTTGCGACGCAAAGTCATTCCGCAGCGCTGGTTCAGAAGGACGGCAAGTGGTCGCTGGACGGCGATGGTGGTCGGGCGGAGGACTCGGCCGTCAAGGAGCTTCTCAAGGCTGTCCATGATCTGAACGCCAAGGCTTTTGTGGAATCGGATTCCAAGGAGGCCGCTGCTTTCGGCTTCTCGCAACCCCAGGCCGAAGTTCGCCTGACCATTCCCGGAGTCGAGGGCGTGGAGCGCATTACCGTCGGATCATATGCCGATGAAAAAACCAAGCTTATGGTCTATGTCAGGCGGAACGATTTATCGTCGATCGGCAAAGTGCGATCGTCGGACGTGGAGCCGCTGCTCCGCGCCACCTCGGCCTATCGAGACCGAACCATCTTAGATCTGCCAGACGACGAACTTCAACAAATCGTCCTGACCACCGACAACCGTTTCGTCGGTGGACGAACAAGTGTGTCGTTCCAAAGCGGAGACGACGCTTGGTCCATGACCGAGCCGGTGAAGGCGGCTGTCCGTACCGATAGAATGGAGAAGCTCGCGGTCTCGATCGGCGGTCTCCGCGCCGCCGCGATCGCGTCCGAAACCGGCGAGACAAGCGCTTTCGGCCTGAACGCGCCGATGGCTACACTGACGATCACGCACCGGCCGCCGGTCGAGGACCGCATCGAGCAACCCGCCGGTGAGGGAGAGCCGGCGAAACCCGTCGAGGTTCAGCCGCCGCCGATCACCATTGAATTGGCCGTCACCGAACACGACGGCAAGTTCTACGCCAAGTGCTCGGACAAGCCGACGATTTACGAAGTCGCGTCGGATTTCCATAAGCTGCTTCTTGACGAATACCGCACGACAGAAGTGTTGACTTTCGATGACACGAAGGTGAGGCAGCTTTCCATTCGCAAGGGCGACCAGACGCACGTCTTTGTGAAGGGCGAAGGCCGTTGGACGTACCAGGCGGAGCCCGATTTGCCGCTCGACGCCAAGAAGGTGGACAATTTGTTGCTTCAGGTGAAGGACCTCAAGACCGAGCGTTACGTCCGTAACGCCGCCGATGATCTTGCGGCGTTCGGGCTGTCAACCCCGTCGCTCGAAGTGATCGTCACCTTGGACGACGGTACGCGGCGCGTTCTGCACGTCTCTTCGCAATTGAGCGACAAGGAGGCCGACAAAGGCCACTACGCCGCGATCGACGACAAACGCGACGTCTTTCTCCTTTCCTCCGACATGCTCAAACGCATCGAGGTCTCACTGCCAGAGCTGGAAAAGCGTTAGCCAAAGTTACGCAGTTCGAAAGCAAGAACGGCTTTGGCGTGGGTGTCAAGGCCGTCCGGGGATCAAGGCGTTTGTGGAAAAACGGGCGGTGGATTACACACAAGTGCGGAATCAACAGGCGTAGGCCCGGCCCCATGGTTAGCGATTGTTTTAGCCGCCGCGACGGCGCGGGGCGGGGGGTCGCCGCCCGTTGCGACCGTTGAGCGGTTCGATGCGCGTGATGTGAATCAGGGCGCAGTGGGCCAGACGGTCGGCCATCCAAGGCTGTTTTGGGTCGGGAATTACGACGTATACGGCTGACCGCTCGATGATGCACATCTCCGGGTGGCGTACGTCGAAGACAGCGCCGTCCGACATGAAGATGCGAAAGGGTTGGAACGGCTGCGTAGCCACATGAACACGTACATCTTCAGGTCGCACAATCGCTCTCCATCGTCAATGCGCTTGAATTGTACGATGGTTGGGGGACGCGATCAAGTAACCGTTCTCGCGCCTAAGCCCGTGGGGTCTTGCCGTGCGGTCTTGCCTCTGCACAATGGCGGCCATGAGCGAATTAATTCTCACCCAAACCGAAGACCACGTCGGCGTTTGCACGTTGAACCGCCCGGAGGTGCTCAATGCTCTATCGGTGGAGTTGATGGACCAACTCATCGCGGCGTTGGAGGCTTTCGACAATGACCCGAATGTTTACGTGATGGTCATTACCGGCAGCGAGAAGGTCTTCGCCGCCGGGGCGGACATCGCGGACATGGCCGAGGCGTCGGTCGTGGAGATGATGGAACACAACTACCTCGCCCGCTGGCTGCGGATCAAAGCGATTCGCAAGCCGATCATCGCCGCGGTGAGCGGCTATGCGCTCGGCGGCGGGTGCGAATTGGCCATGCACTGCGACATCATAATCGCCTCCGAGTCGGCGAAGTTCGGCCAGCCGGAGATCAACATCGGCGTCATGCCCGGCGCGGGCGGAACGCAACGGCTCACCCGCGCGATCGGTAAGTTCAAGGCGATGGAAGTGATCCTCAACGGGCGATTCCTTTCGGCTCAAGAGGCGTTTGAGGCCGGCCTGGTTACGCGCGTCGTCGCCAAGGAACAGTTCCTCGCTGAAGCGATGCGCCTGGCCCATCAAATCGCCCAGCGCCCGCCGATCGCGCTAAAGCTCGCCAAGGAGGCGGTGCTGAAGGCCGATGAGATGTCACTCTCCGAAGGTCTGGAGTACGAGCGCAAACTGTTCTACTCCCTCTTCGCTACGGAGGACCAAAAAGAGGGAATGCGGGCCTTCCTCGAAAAGCGCAAAGCCGCTTACAAAGGGAAGTAGGAACCGCCGTAGACGCGCTCCGCCTTCGGGTAGCGTCACGAGTGATTCGGGGCGACTTCCACGGTGAGTCGCCCGCTTTAGACTTTGCGTTTGTCCAAGCCGTTTATCAGCCCGCTGATCATCTTGGCGATGACTTCGAGTTGTTCCTTCAGGTTCACCGCTTGCGTTGCTTGCATAAGCCCGCGTCGGCATGCGATCTCCAAGAGCGGAACGCATTCCTGGGCCGACCCGCGAGCAATGGTGAAGAAGTTGCGACGGTCCGGCTTTGTGAAACGACCGTTCCATTCCGCGAGATTCGTTGCAATCGAGAGTCCCGCTCGATTCAACTGATCGACGAGGAAACCGTAACCGCGTGGGAAGCCTTCGGTGATTGAGGCTATCCTATCGGCGAAGTCCACCGCTTTCTGGTAGACTTCGAGCTTCTCGAACATGAAAGCCATGAGTGGTTTTCCGCGCGGGCTTGAACAGGTGAACAGTAGAGCAGGTGACCGCAGGTGAGCAGCAGCGTCGCCGGTCGGCCACAGCTTCAAGCGAAAGCGTGGGTTCCATTCACCTGCTCACCTGTTCCTGTGCTCACCTGCTCTCGATTTTGAGCGGCGGAGCCGCTCAAAATCGGGGCGACAGGATTCGAACCTGCGACCTCTTGACCCCCAGTCAAGCGCGCTAACCAGACTGCGCTACGCCCCGCGATGTTTTCCGACGGACGGCGGGTCTCAACTAGCGGCAACGCCGTCATCGACCGTATTCTACCACCTTTGCCGCAGACCGAAAGCGTCGAAATTCGTTCGGATTTGACCGGCGAGGCGGAATCCGGTTTACTTCCCGGCGTTACCGTGGGCAAGTCCCACGCCTGGGCGATCCCGCCCGGCTGGGGATGGAAACCAGGAGTGAGTTGATGAAGACCGATCCCGCAGCCGCCACCCCCGAACACAAGCCCTACGTCCCGGCGGAGGCGAATCTGCCGGAACTGACACTTTCCGCGGTCGTCATCGGGGCGATTCTCGGAATCGTCTTCGGCGCCTCCTCGCTGTACCTCGTTCTGCAGGTCGGCATGACCGTATCGGCCTCGATCCCCATCGCCGTTCTGTCCATCACTTTGTTCCGGCTGTTCACTCCCCTGCTCGGACGGAATGCGACGATCCTCGAAAACAATATCGTCCAAACGACCGGTTCGGCCGGCGAGTCCATCGCCTTCGGTGTGGGTGTCACCATGCCGGCCCTGCTGATCCTGGGCTACAACCTGGAACTGACGCGGGTCATGCTGGTGGCCACGCTCGGAGGGCTGCTCGGCGTGCTCATGATGATCCCCCTTCGCCGCGTGTTCATCGTGAAACAGCACGGCAAGCTCGTCTACCCGGAAGGTGTGGCCTGCGCCGACGTGCTCATCGTGGGCGAGAAAGGCGGCGCTTCCGCCAAGACGGTCTTTACGGGCTTCGGGCTGGCGTTTCTCTATTCGTTCTTGATGAAGGCCCTCAAGTTCTGGCCCGACGAACCGTCGCGCTTGCTGAAGTTCTTTCGCCGGGACGGTTCGACGGCTTTCGAATTCCAGGGCGCTCACGTGGCGCTCGAAGCATCGCCTGCTCTTTTGGGCGTGGGTTACGTCATTGGACCGCGTATTTCGTGCATCATGGTAGCCGGTGGGGTGCTTGCCTCGTGGGTGCTCACACCGGCCATCGTCCTCTTTGGTAGTGGGAGGACCACCCCTCTTTATCCCGCGGAAAAACTCATCAGCCAAATGTCTATAGGCGAAATCTGGCACGATTACGTCCTGTACATCGGCGCGGGCGCCGTGGCCGCGGGCGGCATCATCAGCATGATGCAATCGCTGCCCACCATCATAGGCTCGATTCGCTCTGGGTTTAGCGACCTGGTCTCGCGCGGCGCACAAGCTACCAGCGGATTGTTAGCGTCGCGTCTGGATCGCGACATGTCGATGAAGGTCGTCATTGTAGGATGTCTGGCATTGGTCGTGGCCATCTGGACCGCTCCGATGTTGAACATGACCCTGCTTGGGGCCTTGTTAATCGTGGTCTTCGGATTTCTCTTCGTGACCGTGTCCGCCAGATTAACCGGCGAGATTGGTTCTTCTTCCAATCCCATTTCGGGGATGACCGTTGCCACGTTGCTGATGACCTGCCTGATCTTCGTTGCGGTGGGCCGTACGGGAGAGTTTTATCGCCTCATGGCTCTTTCCGTCGCGGCCATTGTTTGCATCGCCTGCTCCAACGGCGGCACCGTGGCCCAGTGCTTGAAAACGGGATATATCGTCGGCGCGACACCAAAGGCCCAGCAAATCGCGATCCTCATCGGAGCGTTAACCTCTGCAATGGTGATCGGCGTGACCCTGCTGGTGCTTAATGATGCGGCCACCGTCTATACGAAAAAGAACTTACCACAGGCAACCGTGGACATCACGCAGCTTCGCTCCAAAGAGTTCGTTCTAAACCCCCTCTCCCCCACCGGGGGAGAGAGTAGGGTGAGGGAGTTTTCGGATGCGCTCAAGGAGAAGGTGGGTGGAACGTATAGCGAGCAAGACCTCAAGGAATACGGGGTCTTGCAGGCTGGCACTGGCCAGATCACGGGTGTTCCGGCTGGAAAATACCTCGTCGACGACTTGGGAAAGATTCAATATCTGGTGGACCCCGGAATCAACGGCCGCCTCGAGGAACACGACGACGGCTCCAAGGTCGACAAGTTCAACGCTCCCAAAGCGACGCTCATGGCGTTCATCGTCGACGGGATTTTGACACAGCGCCTGCCCTGGTCACTGGTACTGCTGGGAGTAGCGATCGCCATCGTGCTGGAGCTGAGCGGCGTTCCGTCGCTGCCGTTTGCCGTGGGCGTGTACTTGCCCCTGTCGGCGTCCACGCCGATCTTCGCGGGCGGTATGATGCGCTGGCTCTCGGATAGGTTCAGCCGACGCAGCGCCGCGGAAGCAGAGATGAGCCCCGGCGTGTTGCTTTCCTCCGGATACATTGCCGGTGGAACGATCGCCGGAATCACCGCCGCTTTACTAGGAATTAAATTCAAGGGGTTGGAGAAACTTGGACCTCAGTGGCTTGGCGATCTTGCCTCGAGCAATGGATTCAGTGCGATCACATTCGGCGTTCTCACCGTTTTCTTGTTGTTTGTGGGCAGCGGTTGGTTGTTGAAGGAAAGGAATCAAGGAATCAGGGCATAGGACGCTAAGCGGACCAAGAGTTAGTCACCCAGAATTCGAATACCTTGGCATACGAAGGGAAAACCAATGACTACGAGAAACATTTCGTGCGTTTTGTTATTATTCACTGTGATGGCGAATCCAACGTGGGCAAACCCGGACGAGGACTTCAAGAAGGTCCGCGACGAGTACGTTGCCAAATACAAGCCATTGGTGATTAAGTCTGAGACAGCCTGGTGGGACGCCAATACCACGGGCGCCGACGAAGCCTTCGACAGGAAAAAACAGGCCCAAGGTGCATTGGTGGAACTGCACAGTGATCGGGCGCTATTCGCGAAGCTGAAAGCCCTCAAAGACAGCGGCAACATCACTGACCCTGTGCTGAAGCGCGAACTGGACGTGATGTGCCGCTCGCATCTTCCCGGCCAGGGTGACCCACATCTTCAGAAAAAAATCATTGCCCTGGAAACCGAAGTGGAGCAGATGTTCAACGCCCACCGCGGCGAAGTCGATGGAAAACCCCTCAGCGAAAACGACATCCGCCAAGTCCTCTCCGAGACGAAAGACTCGTCGAAAGCGGAAAAAGCCTGGAAGGCATACATGGCAGTCGGCGCCGGCGTTGAGAAGAAACTTCGCGAGCTAGTCGGATTGCGAAATGAGTTGGCCCGACAACTGGGGTTCCGCAATTTCTTCGCCATGAAGCTAACCCTCCAGGAGATCGACGAGACGGAACTGGTGCGACTGTTCGATGAACTGGACACGCTCACCAAAGAGCCGTTCGCCGCCTTGAAGAAGGACATTGACTCCGCGATGGCCAAGCGTTTCGGCCTTACGCCCGACCAACTGCGGCCCTGGCATTTCGGCGATCTATTTTTCCAAGAGGCGCCGGGAATCGAAGGGGTGAATCTTGACGACATTTACAAGGACAAGGACTTACTGGCCCTCGCCAAGGATTATTACAGCGGACTGGGGACTCCCGCCGACGACATCCTTCAACGCAGTGATCTTTATGAAAAGCCGAAGAAAAGTCCCCATGCTTTTTCCACGAACCTGAATCGCGCCGATGACATTCGCGTTCTCTGCAATCTCAAACCGAATCTCTACTGGACCGACACACTCATTCACGAACTGGGCCACGCGGTCTATGACAAATACATCGGCAAGGACGTTCCCTTCCTATTGCACGAGCCGTCGCACAGTTTGACGACCGAAGGATTCGCCATGATGGTCGGAGCGATGGTCAAGAACGAGGATTTTCTGGTCAAGGCATTGAAGCTCCCGCCGGAACAGGCGGCCGGATTGGTTCAATCGGCCGGTCGCAGTCTGCGGGCCGAGAAGCTGATCTTCACTCGTTGGACCCAGGTGATGATGCGCTTCGAACGCGGAATGTATGACAAACCGGACCAGAATCTCGGAGAACTATGGTGGTCGCTCAAGGGGAAATATCAGTTACTCAATCCACCGGAAACCGTGAATCGTCCGGACTACGCGGCGAAAATCCACGTCGTGACCACGCCGGTCTACTATCACAGTTACATGATGGGTGAACTCTTCGCCTGCCAAATACACGCCTACATCGCCAAGAACATTCTAGGGCTGGACGACCCGACGAAGACCTCCTTTTACGGAAAGAAGGAAGTGGGTGATTTCTGGAAGCAGAAAATCTTCGGCCCCGGCAACCTTTATTCGTGGAACGAGTTCATCAAGCAAGCCACCGGCGAACCTTTATCGGCCAAGGCCTTCGCACGGTTCTATGTGCAACGATAACCCGGGCTGTCAATTCGAATGGGGCGGCTCGGTCGGGGCGCTTGGTATCGGCTTGCCGACTTGCTCAAGAGTGACGAGCGGTACGCGCTTCAGTCCGCGCTGAGTAGGCCCTGGAACGGCATCGGACGGCGTGGGCTTATCACCGCAGCCGCAGTTGGTTGCGCAACCGGTTTTCCCGTGCAGCATTCGCCACAACTTTCGCCCGGCATAGACAGCAGCCGCGGCCGCCAGACTTAGGGCGATGATATCCTGAATACCCATGGCAATCGCTACACCAACCGAATCGCAATTTGATACGTCGCCAGCGCCGCCACATAGGCGAGCACGGTCATATAGGTGAAAGTCAGCACCGGCCAGGCCCACGAGTGCATCTCGCGCTTGATCGTCGCCAAGGTGGCCCCGCACTGGCAGCACAACGCGAAAAACACCATGATCGACAGGGCGACCGCGACGTTGTACACCGGCCGTCCGTCGGGCCAGGTCGCGCCGCGCAGCGTCGCCCGCAAACCCGTAGAGGTCTCGTCCTGCTCTCCGCCGAGGTTGTAGATCGTCCCCATCGTGGCCACGACGACTTCACGGGCGGGGAACGACGCGATCGCCGCGGTGCCAATTCTCCAATCCCATCCCAGCGGCTTTACCGCGGGTTCGATCCACAGCCCCATGCGTCCGAGGAAACTCTGTCGCAAATACTCCCCGGCCTCATTGCGGCCGATCTCCGCCAGTCGCGTGTTTAACGCCTCCGCTGAAACGCCCGCTTGGGCCGCAGCCTCGCGCTCCACCAGATGCGCCTGGGCGATCGCCGCGGGATGCGGGTAATAGCCCAACGCCCAGACCACAATAGCTACGGCGAAGATCAGCGTCCCCGCCGAAACACAGAACGCCTTTCCCTGCTCGTACATTCGATAGAGTACGATTCGCGGCGACGGCCACTTGTACGTCGGCAACTCCATCAAGAAGGACTGCGCCGGCCCCTTCAACACCGTACGCTTAAGGATCAGGGCCACCGGGATCGCCACGGCCGCACCCACGAAGTACATCGCGATCAGCGTCGCCGACTGCAAACCGATCAAACCGCCCAACAGCGGCGTCGCCGGTATGAACGCTCCGATCAGCAGCACATACACCGGCAGCCGGGCGCTGCAACTCATCAATGGCGCGATTAGGATGGTCACGAACCGGTCGCGGCGATCCTCAATCGACCGGGTCGACATGATCCCCGGCACTGCGCAGGCGAACGACGACAGCAAGGGGATGAACGATTTGCCGTTAAGGCCGAACAGCCCCATCCAGCGATCGAGCAGGAACGCCGTCCGGGCCATGTAGCCGCAATCCTCCAGGATGGCGAGGAACAGAAACAGAATCAGAATCTGCGGCAGAAACGCGAGCACCGCACCAACGCCCGCGACCACCCCGCTCACGACCAGACTTTGCAGCGCACCGGCCGGAATGACCTCGGTGAAAAACCCACCCAACGCTTTCTGGGCGCCGTCGATTGCGTCCATGATCGGCGACGCCCAGGCGTAGACACTCTGGAAGCACATCCCCATCATCAGCAGGAACACCGCTAACCCGAATACGCGATGGGTGAGCAGCCGGTCGGCGACTTCGGACCTCGATCGTCGCCTGGGGCGGACGCGCGTCACCACATGGGGGAGCACGCGCTCGATCCACGCGTAGCGGACGCGGGCCTCCACCTCGGCCACCGACTCCCCGGCGGACACTATGCGCCGGCGGCGCTCCGCCAACTCCTCGGCCAACCCCCGACCGCAGCGTTTGACCAGTCGCGATTCGTGGTAGCCGCCGGGATCGAGCAAGGTCTGCATGGCTTCGATCCGCGAAGCCCGGTGATGTTCCCCCGCCCCGCCGTCCGCCAAAGAATGACAAAGCCCGTCCAGCTCCGCACATACGCAAACGGGAAACGACGGGCAATGGTCCGAGCACGGAGCGTCGAGGGAGTCGATGATCGCTTTCTCCAAGGCGTCGATCCCGATCTGCTTGGTGGCCACAACCGGTACGACCAGCACGCCGAGTTCTTCCGCCAGCGCCGGGGCGTTGATCCGTACACCCGACGACTCGGCCAGGTCCATCATGTTCATGGCGACGACCAGCGGAACACCTAGCTCCAGAAGTTGCGTGCAAAAGAACAGATTGCGTCCCAGGTTGGCCGCGTCGACGACGCTGATGATAAGATCCGGGCGGCGATCTTCCCCGCCGCGTCCGAGGAGAACATCCAAGACGATCGCTTCATCCGCAGCGCGGGCCGCGAGGCTGTAGGCGCCGGGCAGATCGACAACTTCAATCGGCGCGCGGCCGTTAACGTTACGCAGAAAACCCGCCCGCCGCTCCACCGTTGTCCCCGGATAGTTGCCGATCCGTTGGCGGTATCCGGTGAGGGCGTTGAACAAGGTGCTCTTTCCCGTGTTGGGGTTTCCAACGAGTGCCACTGACATGACACGGGGAGCGGTCTGTAATGGTATGGATATCGACACGTTCAAACCTACGTTCGCAGGACGAGGATACTGCGTTGGTGGTCGGCTCCGAGTCCGACGCACGTTGCGCCGATCCGAACCAAGCACGGCCTGCCGGTTCGGATCATCTCGACCAAGGCCCCACGGACGAAACCCATGTCCGCCAGGCGCTTGGCCGACGCCTGCGACGCGGCGATCGAAATGATCGCCGCCGTCTCACCCGTTTTCATACCGGACAGACGATCGTGTACCGCCGTGCCCTTCATTGCCACGCCCAGACTGTCGACCTCCGATTGCTGGATTGCGAATCGACGGATAATCGCAAGACGCGTCCCACGGGAGTCCCTAGGAGCCTGTTTAAAGAATTTCGTCCTTCCCATGTGGCACCGGCTTCTAGCCGGTGAAAACACGGGCTGGAAGCCCGTGCTACACCTTTTTCAACAGGCCGCTAGGGGTAAAGTAAGGTCGAACACGCCAGCACCACGAACCTTTACGGTACTATATCCACGGCCGTGGCGCAGCGTCCACTGGGCGGTCGAAGGGGGTCGTTGGGGTTCTCGCCGATGGGTTCGTCAGGGGGGGGTGGAGGTGTTGCTATCGGCCGGCGCGAGGGATGCAAGCCAGATTTGGAGGAACTCCTTTGATCCGCCGACGATGGCGTCATGAAGTCTAATCTCGCAGGCCCCGAAAAGTGACCCGCCGGCCAGCGCCGCCGTCAGCATCCAATGTACCTTGCGTATCCTTCGTCGTTGGTTCGTCATTCTGGGTCTCCTAGGGGTATTGCCGCGCTCTCGCCGCCTATTCTGTCGGTTACGGACCCTCGACCACGGAGGTTTGCGACTCCAGGAAGTTCGCCAGGTTCACGAAAGTATCCGGGCCGGTGAAAATGTCGGGCTGCTCCGATCCGGGGAGTAAGAATACCTGTAGTGCAACCCCGCCTGGCACGCCTGAGTTCCGGAAGGCCCGAAAAATAACAGTATCACCGCAATTGAAGTTCCCCGCGTCCATTCGAAGTGGATTCAAATCGCCCACCGATACGCCGAAACCCCCAACACCACCGGAGCCCTCTCCGCCCAAAAAGATTGCCGCGTCCGTCGGCAACAGGTTTTCACCCAATCCGATGACCGTCACGGGGGTCACGTTACAAGGGAATACAACTCCGAGTTGCGCTCCCAAGCCGTTAACTGCTGTTATTAGCCGAACCGTCTTCCGTTCCGGTTTGGTGTCCGTGAGAAAGTTCCCCTGGGAGTCCACGATGAAGTTTCCGTCACTGTCTTGCACCAGCACCGGGCGCTCCGTGGTCACAATGAACTCGGCCACTTGGGTCGTATCATTGACGACGCGAACAAAGACGAATGCCGCCCCAGGCCCAGGCGTAAGCGGAAGCTGCCCTCCCAAGATCGTGTTAAGGAATGCCGTGTTGAACAGTTGCGCATCGCCTCCACACGCCGAGGCGAGCAAAAGAATCCCGACAGCGCCTATTCCCAACCAACCCGTCCTGTTCATGAAGTCCTTTTGCATGTCGCGGTGCACACCCTTCGTCGACTGCACAGCAGCGCCCGCCGCTAGCGAACCCTAACCGTCACCTCGTACCGCCCCCCGATCCGCGACAACGACGTGATGTCTTGGATGAAGTAACTTGGGGCGTCCGACTCTTGACTGAAGAACGGAACGGCCAACACGCCATCAATCGTAATCCCCACCACCGATCCGCAGAGTACGTTCGGGATCGGTCCGGGTGAATCTCGTACCCCGATGTTGCGCTGCGCAATCACATTCCCATCCCCATCTACCTCATCGACTTGTAACTTTCTGAAGATCGGCGGAAGAGTTGCGGTTGCCAGGTACTGAACGAATGGCTCGCCCCCGGGAGCCTGAACCTGCACCAACGAGTACACAGCCAACGGGACGGGAATGAAAACTTCGATACCACCCGGCAGGATCTGCACGGAGGCCACGTCGCATAACACCACCACATTGTTCAAGTCGTTTTGGTTCAAGTCGGGGAAGGCTTGAGCATTGAAGGCGGGATCGACTAACTTCGGGCTGCCATCGATGAACTCCACCGTCTGGGATGTCCCGTCGACGTAGGTAATCAGAACCCGAATGCGAACCCGAGGTCGAAGTTTACTAATCTCTAGTACCGATAGATTCAGTTGTCGACCGAGGTAGGTAGCCAGTTGCTCGTCGACCTCCGTATTGTTGACGATTGCGATGACCACATGACCGGGCGCGTTGGGGAGGGTGGCGAAACTGGTCGACCCTCCGGGCTCTAAGAGGTTGACGAACGCCGGGTTGAACGCCGTGCAGCCGCACAACAAAACACCCAACCCGCCGAACGCTACCAGCGACCAGGTCCGGCGCCATCCGCCGGGCTTGTGGCTTGAAGTCAGACAGCAGCTAACCATGACCGCGTCATCCTCTTGTGGGGAACACCTCGGCGCAATCCCGGCTTGCCGGGACTACCCTTACACCGGTGACGGCGGGCTGGCCTACGTCACCGTCTTCTAGTATCGCTCCCCGGCGTGTCAGGTCAACCCGCAAAATAGTCGCGGGGGGCGGCCCCGATCGGCCTAGCCTTGACGGTCACCCTGGGATAAGTTATGAATCATCGTTCCTTGGGCTTGACCGATCCGTCAACGGTCCCGCCGGGCGCGTCCCATGCTCCGCCCAGGACCGGTTGACGGCAGAACCAGGGGCCGTAGCTCAATTGGTTAGAGTACCGGCTTGTCACGCCGGTGGTTGCGGGTTCGAATCCCGTCGGCCTCGATCTAGGAACCGTAAACCGGAAACTAGACGACTGAATCCAAATCAGTTCCCTTCAAATACGCCGCTCGGTGGATGGCACGGCCGTCGCGGGTGTACTTGATCTCATAATTCGTCCCGCGCCAGTCGGGGTCGATTTCTACTGCTGCGTCGTCCCAGGGAACCTCTATCAGTTCCGGCCGACGACCCAGGATGTCGCGGATTTGCGCGAAGTACTCCTCGTGGTCCGATTGGACCAGCCAGCGGCCGTCCGGAGTCAGCACCCGCACCGCGGCGTCCACGAAGTCGTCCTGAACGAGTCGGCGTTTGTGATGCCGCTTCTTAGGCCAGGGGTCGGGATGATACAGGTGCAAGACGCTGACACTCGCCGGCGGTAGGTGTTGCATCACGAAGTACTTCGCGTCGGTACGCATCACGCGGACGTTGGTCAACCCCCATCGGGCCATTCGATCCGCGCAATATTGGAAATACTTGTTGGCCCATTCGATTCCCAAAAGTCGGACCTCGGGATGGGCACGTGCACGACTCAGGAGGAACCCGCCCTTGCCGCAACCGATCTCCAACTCGAAAGGCCCCGGCGAGTCGAACCACGCCATCGGATCGACGACGACCCCCTCAGCGGGTGGCTCGATGATGATGTCTTCAATCGCGACCATACCGGCCGCAGGTTACTTCAACGGGCCGTGGAATCGCAAACGTGCTTCTCGCGATTGGCTCCTTTCCTCCATGAAGCGGGCGATGCCTTCTCATTACTGTCCGATGATCACGCTCCCTGTTGTCCCGAACCGCCGAAGCGTACACGGCTTTGCCATTCTGAACTTCTCGTTGTAGCTGATCGGGGTCAGGTACACGGTGCCGCCCAGGTAGGCGCCCGCGTAGCCTTCCTTGGCCGTGTTCCACGGGTACTGGGCGGTGCCATCCTCAGTACCGCTGTTGGCCGGGTTGACATAGACCGTGGAGCGGGCCTTGTTGCTCAGGGACACTACCGAGCTGACAGCGTCGGAACTCTCCACGAACACGACGACCTGATGGGTGGTGTCCTCGAAGCCTTCGCCCGGCAACCACCTGGCCCCGTCGTCGTCGGCGTTTCCGTTGTTGTCGATATCGACCACCTGGGCGTATCGATCCGCGATCGCTCGACCTTCGTTGTCATAGACGATCCTTTGCGTATCGACGTCGCAGATGATCACGGCATCGCCGGGAATAGCTCCAAGGCCGTCGTAGCCGGCCAGTCGCCGCGTCTCGACGGTGTAGAACTTCGTGGGCGAACCGCCCATCGGCAGCTTGGCCGCCAGGCGAATGCCGGGGTTCAGCGGCGACTGATCGAGCCGCTCGAGCGTGATGATATCGGCCTTGCCGGCCCCGGCGTCGAACTGGTGCACCGGGTGAATCCAGCCCAGTTCCCACTTGTGGTAGCTGAGCGTATCCACGCCGAGGCATCCGTACGTCGCGTGCGGCAGGGCGCACAGTCCGCTCCAGCTCATGATGTCCCAGTGATGATCCTGTATGTAGTCGTACCGTGCCGCTGAATGGTGAACGCCGAGGGTGTGCATTAACTCGTGACAGACGACGGTCTGCAGGCGGAAGCCCCAGGGCCCGATACAACTGACGCCGTAGTTCCTGGTTTGCCCGTCGGCCGGAACCGGATACGAGAACATGCTCGACGCGCAGACGACCCCCCCGGTCGGATCCACGTCGCATGCGGGGTTCCGATTGAAGAACATGTGGATGCCCACGAAGTTGAGGAAGTTCACGTCCGCTTCCGCCTTGGCGACGGCGTCCGGGATGGCCCGTGCGTAATCGAATTCAGGCCAGCCGTTGCCGTTCTTGTCCCAGTTGTAGTACGAGTATGGCTGGGGCAGGTTGTACCAGCCCACCACGAGGCTGCCGCTGAAGTTCAGGTTATTGAAGGAGATCTCACGGAAGTAGTGATCGACACTGGGGAATGCCGTTCCCGTCATGAGCGTCTGAACCCAGGATTTGGTCTCCGGCGTACTGGAATCGTCGGAATAACGGCAGAGAATCGTTACCCAAGGGCGTGCCCCAAAGCTCGGCACCGGGTGCATCGCGACGCGATTCGGCTCCTCAATCTGGATGTCCTCGACGGTCATAGTCGCGGTGGTTGACTTGGACATGCTCCCGAAAGCCGAGATCCGCCGACCCGCCAGGGCCGTGAGTCCTCCCCGCTGGTTGACCAGGCCGGCATCAATCTCGAGCGGCGTTTCATTCCCTTCGTTGTCCACCAGCAGCAACTGCTCCATCGTCTCGCAAGCCTCCGGGGGGCTGCAATCGGTGTTCTTGACGGCAAGCGTGCCTGTTCTGCCGGCCCGCAGGGACTTGGTCGGCTCGGCACGAGCAACATTGGCAAGGAGCAGTGTCGCCAGAGCCGCCACCGCGATTATCTCTGAAGTGCGCGAATTAGTTTTCATGGCCATTCCTCCTCTTGTCCCGCGAGTTAACTGGAAGTGCTCGCGGGTGCGCCCAGGTATTAATGTAGATTCACCAGGACCAGCACCAAGCCCGTCTCGCCGCGAGCGAGCGAGGTCATGGCCTTGCCGATCACCGCCCCGTGCGCGCGGTCGAATTCGCTGACCGCCATCGCATATCCCGCCCGCTCCGACGTCGTCAGCAGGTCGCCCACCTCGATGCCGCGTTGGGTCGCATCGCCGTACACCCGCACCCGGCCGCTCATCGCCACCGGCACGGCGTCCTCGCTGCCCGGAAGGTTGCCGAGGATCACGCCCACCGGGAAGTCGCCGGCCCCGCTCGCCACGCCGGCCACGCGGCGGTTGTATGCCCCGCGCGCCATGCACAGCTTGCCTGGGTTCTTCGGGTCGATCGCCACCACCATGCCCGGCTCGACGCGTTCGCTCATGGGGAACTTCTCGGCCAGGTCGGCACCGGTGATCTCGAGTACGCTGACCTTAGTCGTGGCTCCGGGGGCGATGATGACGTTTCCGCCGCCATTGTTCAGATAGAGCGTGCTGGCGCTGCCGTTGTATCGGGCCTGGATCTCGTTGTTGTCCATTGAGATGTTCGTGCTGCCCGTGCTGCCGAGGACCAGAAAGCCTCCGGCGCCAGGCTCGGTGTCCGTGCCACCGCTGATCCGAACGAAGCCCAAGAGCGAATCGCCCGGGACCAGCAACCCCTGTCCATCGCCGTACGAGCCGGAGCCGAGGAAAACCCCGCCCCACCCGCCGGCGTCGGTCGCCTTCCCCTTCACCCCCGCCGAATGGCCGACGCCGTAGACGCCGGTCCCGCTGGTGGACTCGCCGTGGACGCCGATGCCGGAGCCGTTGTGCAGGCCATATACGCCGGCGCCGTCCCCATCCGTGCCACGATTCTCGCCTCGTACAGCGGCTGAATCGGTCCCGGCATTTGTACTGTTGAGGTAGCCGCGGATGGCGCTGGTACTTGCGGATGCGGAGTCGCACTCGGCATGCACCGCCGGCCAAGTCCCGGTCGTGCCGGTGCGGTGACCGTAGATTGCGATGTTGGGCACGACCGACCAGACACCGTGGACACCGGTCGTGCTCTCCACACTTAGCAAGCCGGTGGGGGTGTCGGTGCCGATGCCGACCTTGCCGCTATTGGTGTTGTGAATATCGGCGCCGGTGGCAGCCCAGTAGCCGACACCGCCGGCACCACCCAGCGCGTAGAGTGCATACGGAGCCGCGGTGAGCGGCTGGCGCGGACTGAGGGTCGTGAAGGTGAGGCCCGCGGGGTCGCGCACCGCAAGCTGCAACCAGCGTGCATTGCCACTGAATGCCGCCGCGCCGAAGTCCAGATTAACCGTGAACAGGCCGCTGGCGACGTTCACCGCGTTCGCCGGCACCATGGCGCCGATCTGGGCTCCGCCGGCGGCTGCATCCCACAGCGAAAACTGGAAGTCCGCGGTACCGTTGAGCGGGATACCGGCGTGTTTGAGCTGCCCCTGATACGTGAACGCCGTTCCTAACGGCGCTGCTGCGCGCACCGGCGGTACGAGTGCCGGGAGGATCACCAATACACCAAACGAAAAGAGTGGCCTTACCTTCATTTGTTCCCTCGCTTTCGAACATGCGCGGACCGGAGGATGCGGCAACGGCCGTACCTCTTCCGTATTCCGCTATCCTTTATCAGGTCCAGTTCGGTGAAATGCGGCGGTTCCGGCCCGGATCCAGCGCGAACGAGGCGGGACGCCGAATCCACTCTAAGGCCGTCGCCTTCGCCGAAGCAGGGTCAACGACGTAAGGATCAGTTTACCCGGGATGCTCTCCGCGAACAAGGAAAAAATTGATTCGCTTGAGGAGAAAAGGCGAACGACGAACTGGAACGGCGAGGAGTTTCCCAGCGACAATATTATCGGATCAACCCGCGCTGGCGGAAGTACGAAAGGATGATCTGATCGAAGGGCACGTCGGTGCTGGTGAACAGGTAGTTGACTCCGCGGCGAGCGCAATACTCCTTGATGTGCTCGCAATAGGCCTGAAGGTTTTGGCGGTAGCGGTTGAGCAGCGCTCGGCTGACCGTGACTTCGGCTGCGTCGTCGTCTTCGACATCCGTGAGCCGCAAATCGCCCGCCAGAACCGGATCAATTTCCTCAGGGCTGAGAACCTGCACGACGTAAAGATCATACTTTCGCCCCAGCAGATAGCGCAGCCCTTCGCCGAAACCGCCCTTCTCAAAAAAATCACTCAGCAAGATGACGATCCCCGGTTGGGGATGGCGGATGGCGAACTGCTTCCCCGTCGCGGCCAGGTTGCTCGGGCCGTCGTAGGTTACTCGGCTTAGGAACTCAACTGCCTTGAACATCCACCTCCGCCCGCGAATACCGGCGAGTTCCTCTTGAAGGCCGTTGGAGTAGGTGTAGAGGCTGACGCGGTCGAAGTTGCTCAGGCCGATATAGGCGATCGCCGCGGCCACGCGCCGGGCGTACATTCCTTTGTTGGGCTGCCCCCAATCCATGCTCTTGGAAATGTCCACGAGCACGCTGACGTGAAGATCTTCCTCCTGCAAGAATAGCTTGAGAAAGAGCTTTTCCAGCCGGGCATAGATGTTCCAATCGAGGAAGCGGAGGTCGTCGCCGGAGACGTAGCTGCGATAGTCGGCGAACTCCACGGAATCACCGCGGCGTTTGGTGAGCCGTTCCCCACGCATCTTCCCGGCGAAGATTTTGCGGCTGACAAGGGTAAGCTGGTCGAGCTTGGCCATGAAAGCCGGGTCGAGTAGTTGTTCAGTTCGGGCGTGGTCGATCATTTGTCAGAGCCGCCACCATCGGGAAGCGGTCAATCCTAGCCGCTAGCGCTAGCTCGCGCTCCGTTTGAGCCCGATCTAACTCGTCGCACTGCTCAAGAGTAATAGCGCCTCTTGCTACTGTTGAGTCAACAGTGCTGTTTACCGCCCCGATGCGTCGAGGATCGTCACCCCCACAACCTGCCGTCCGCGTCGATGCACGATCACGCCGTCGTCGTGCATTTCGCTGTCAGTGGCGCGCTGCGGGCGATCAAAGGCAATGTAGAGAACATCCGCTTCCTCATCGTAGTCCACTGACATTCGCCGCTCCGGCATGCCGAGGAGTACAGGTACCGCCCGCAGGATTTTCGCCAAACTTTTGCCTCGTAGTTCCGTCACGGCTTGCCGGAGTACCGCCAGCGCCTATCCCACCGTCTTCTTGGCGGCTCCCTTCTTACGAGCGGTCTTCACTGTCTTGGAGGACGACGTGGACCCTCGCTTGGATGCGGCGAAGGAGCGCATGATAACAGTGAACTCCTTGGCCTGGGCGGAGTTGACGTTTCGTTCTAGAAAAGCCTGTACCTCCGCTCGGGTGGCGTTGGGGTGGACCAACTCGGCCTCGCGAAGCGAGCTGAGGAGTTTGTCGTTCACCGGAATCGCATGGCCGCCGAAGCTCCACAGCATCACCGACGCGGCGGCATAATCATCGACCCCCGGCAGCGCTTCCAGATAGTCCCGAGCTTCACGGCGACCGATGTTATGCAGGCGATCCAAGGAGACTCTGTGTTCACGTTCGTAGATCGCCTGCAATGCGTCGAGCATTTGACGGGCGCGATCCAGCCCCTGCGGGACGCGATCACCCATCGCCCGATACACTTGGGCGACGCTGGAAACGCGGACCTCATTCCAGTCCACCATAGTCGTGAAGATACGGTCGATGGCGCGAGAGGCCTCCGCGTCGCCGCATTCCATCCCCAAGATCGCAATCGCCAAACCCCGAATGGGATCGTCCACCTCGGTGATCTTCGGCTCGGCGACGGATTGACGCAGCTTGGCGTACGCCTTCTTCAGCCGCCCTGCGTAGCGTATGCCGTCTTTCATCCGTCGCGCTCCTCCGCATCGTCTAGTTGCGCTTCATCCAGTTCAGAGTCAGCGGGATCCGACTCGACCTCGGCGTCGGTGACGGCGGCCGCGCCCTCCTCCGCGGCGGCCAGGTCGGGCAGGTTGCGGCGGATTTCATTTAGCAATTGTAGCGTATGCTTCACCTTCTTGAGTTGTTCATCGACCTCGAAGCGCAGCTCCGGGCACTGCCGCATGTCCAGCCCCTTGGCAACCATGCGTTGGATGAACCCGCCGGCGTGTCGCAAGGCGGTGATCGTCCGACGCTCAACGGCCGGATCTTCTAATATCGAAAGATATACCGTCGCGATCGTAAGGTCGCCGCTAATCTGCACCCGGGTCACCGTGGTCAGCGGCGACACCCGCGGATCATTGATCCGCCGGAGAATCGCCTCGCTGACGATCTCGTGAACCAGGCTCGCCACCCTTTCTTTTCGATACCCACGCATCGCCAGACCCCCCTCCGCTAAAACACTTCTCGCTCGTATTCCAGCAAAGTCAAGCCCGGCGTCGCACGAACCATGTCCACGATCTTGTCGAACTGCGAATGGACGCCGCGAGCTTCTCCCGACACCATCGCAATCCCCAACCGGCAGCGCTGGTGGGCGTCGCCGTGACCTACTTCGGACACGGAGACGTTGAACCGATTCCGCAGGCGCTGCTTGAATCCGAGGATCACTCGTCGTTTGTCCTTGAGGCTCTGGGCCTCGAGGATCGCCAATTCCACGGTCAGCACCCCCACGATCATTCCGAGGCTTCGGGAAGGACGCGCGCGGTGAAGTCGCCGTCCTGGATTCCAATCTTGAACAAGTATACGCGCCGTTCCGCAGTCATGTAGGAGACCAGTCCGATCCTCCACAACGCCTCAACCACAAACGACTGATCGGCATCCGGCAATTCATGGAATTTCAGCTCTCTGCGGACAGTCTTTTCGTCGAACTCGTACGATTTCACGTTTGGAATGTACTCTTTTACTAACGGCTCGATGGTGAATATTCGAGAATCGCCCCCCGGTATTCTCGGCAGGAACAGGGCTCGCACGCCCTTGGACTGGTTTTGGCGAACCATCACTCCGCGGTACTGACGGACGATATAAACCTGATCCTCAGTCTGATCGACAAACAGGGCCGACGCCTCGTCGGGAATGAAGTACTTGTTCACCAGGCGCCTGCGCTCTTCATGCGAGCCTGTTTGCAGTTGCTTGCGGAACGGAAGGTAGTTGGGGTAATCGTTCAGCGAGGAGTCGGTCCACGGAAACGAGACCTCGACCACATAGGATCCGTCGGCCGGATGGGGGAACTCGCCAGGAGTACGGAACTGAGTACATCCCGCGACCTGATTAATTCGCCCGCTGGCGGGTGCTTTGGATTCATCAATACAATAGACCATCGCACCCGTGGGTATTGACCCGACGTACAACCCCGTCACCTTGGTGTCACGAATCAGCCCAGGCCCGCGCGTTCGCCCCGGAGCTTTCGCCGCCGCTTCGTCGCGTTTGGACGACTGCGCTGTCGGACTGCTCCCCCCGAACATCTGCGCCCGCTTTTGCGGGTCGCACAGCGGAATGACGACCATTTTTACTACTACGACCACGATGCTGATCAGCGCCGCGGCGTAACAAAGCCGCCACACCACGGCGAAGGGGTTGAATTCGCCCGAGGTCCTTTTCTTTCGAGCGAAGAGCGGCTTTCCCTTCCGGCGCTTGCGCCGCCATCCGCCAGTTTCCGGCTCCTCCGTCTGCTGAACTTCGTTGAAAAGGAAGTCCAAGTCGGCGCTGCCGCTTTCCGGAACCCCCGCGTTACGCCCGCAGTAGGAGCATCGGACGACGCCCCCGGCGTCCTCATCACGGGCGCGAACGGTGTGGCCGCACTCCGCCTTAAATTCGATCATGGGTGAACCCCACGGTCCGGTCGCTTCCGCTCGCGGCTCTGGTTCCTCTCCGGGTCGCCTAGAGGCTGCGGGCGATCTTCAAGATCTCGTACGTCTCGATCACGTCGCCTAAGTGCACATCCTCGAACCCTTCCAATCGAATACCGCATTCCATCCCCGCCCGCACTTCCCGCACGTCGTCCTTCAAATGTCGCAACGACCCGAACTTGCATTTATCACGGACCACGACGCCGTCGCGTACGACCTTGGCCACGTGGCTGCGCTCCACCGTCCCCGATGATACATAGCAACCGGCCACCAGCCCCACCTTGCTGACGCGGAAGACTTGCCGCACTTCCGCCGTCGCCCGCGCCTCGATCCGCTCCTCGGGCACCAGCATCCCGGACAAGGCTTTGCGGATGTCGTCAACCACTTCATAGATGATGCGGTAGGGTCGGACCTCCACGCCGTGCTGCTCGGCGAGCCGTTTCGCGCCCGCGGAAGGCTCCACGCGGAACCCCACGATGATGCCGCGGCACGTCGCTGCAAGGAGAATATCGCTGTCATTCACGGCACCCACGGCGGCGTGGCGGATGGTCAGGCGAACCTCGTCGGAGGGAATTTCGGCGAGCGAGCCTTTCAAGGCCGCGATGCTGCCGTCGACGTCGGCCTTAATGATTACGTTCAACTCCGGCACCTCGTCGGCATCACGCTGCTTAAACATCTCAACGAGCGTTTTGACTTTTCGGGATTGTAGGCGACCGGTCTCGACCCGCAGGCGCTTGGTCTGGTCGGCAACCTCTTTGGCGCGTTGGGGATTGTCCACCACGTACAGCTTGTCGCCCGCGATGGGCGGCTCGTCCAAACCCCATACTTCCACGGGGATGCCCGGACCGGCCGAGTTCAGTCGCCCACCGAAGTCGTCCAAAAGAGCGCGTACTTTGCCGAAGGAGTTGCCGCAGACGGCGAAATCGCCCACCTTCAGGGTGCCGTCTTGCACCAACAGCCGCACCACAGCCCCGACGCCGTCCTTCATTTCCGCCTCGATCACCGTGCCCACCGCGGGCAAGGTTGGGTCGGCGCGAAGCTCTAACAGACTGCTTAGGTCGGCCAGATGCTCGACCAGTTCCGTTACTCCCAGGCCGGTCTTCGCCGACGTGGGAATCACGTCCACCTCGCCGCCCCAGTCGCCGCTGGGCGTCAACCCATGCTCCGTCAGTTGCCCGTAGATCTTCAGCTTGTTTTGATCACCTAAGTCGATTTTGTTGAGCGCCACCACGATGGGCACCTTGGCTGCCTGGGCGTGGTGAATCGCTTCAATAGTCTGCGGCATCAGGCCGTCGTCGGCGGCGACAACCAAAACCACCACGTCGGTCATCTGGGCACCGCGGGCACGCATGGCCGTGAAAGCCTCGTGTCCGGGTGTGTCCAGGAACGTGACCGGACCGTGCGAGGTCTGTAAGTGATACGAGCCGATGTGCTGCGTGATACCCCCGTCTTCCCCCGCCACTACACGTGTCTTGCGAATCGCATCCAGCAGACTCGTCTTGCCGTGGTCCACGTGCCCCAGCATGATCACCACCGGCGGTCGAGGCTGCAGGTGGCTGCGCTCCCTCTGGGAGAACTCCTCCTCGAGTTCGTCGAGTCCGGTCCGGGCGGGCACGACTTCGAGCTCGATCCCGTAGTGCAGGGCGAGCAGTTGAGCCGTGTCCGTCGGTAAAGTCATGTTTACGTTGCCCAAGATGTGGTGCTCGTCACGCAGTACCTTAAATAGTTGGATGAAGTTCAGCCCGGTCTCGGCGCAGAACTCCTTCATACGCACCGGTTCATGCACCAAAGCCTGAGTTATCGGTCCCGTTGGGGCCGCCGGCCCGCCGGGTCCGCCCGTACCCCCACGGCGTCGATGGATTTTCCTACCCGTCGCCCCCGCCAGACGCTGGCGACGCTCCGCGAGATCGCGATCGCGCCATTCGGCGAGCTGCTCGCCGGACTCCATCAGGCGGCCCTCTACCCGACGCGGGTTAACGCGGCTGCGACGCTTGGCCGCTTCCTTGTCCTTCTCCGCGGCGCGAGCGGGATCGATAGGTCCGCCCGGTTGGAGGCCTGGGGCGATAAACGGGCGGGGTGTGTCGCCGCGTGGTCCTACCGGCCCGCGTCGGGGTGGACGAATTTCGTAGTCCATGGCCTCGTAGCGCACGACGCGCGGTCCCTGCAGCTTGGCAGCCGCGGGCACATTTTGGGGTCCGGCCGGCATGATCGTCTTGACCGGTCCAGCGCTAGGTTCTGTCGCCGGCGCCGTTACGGCCGGTGCGCCGGTTGAAGGCGCTAGCGAAATCGTGGTCGACGGCACATCGGTCTCCGCGACGGGCATCAAGGCGACCGGTTGTTCCGCGACTAGCTCGACGACATGCGGCGGCTCGGTCATGGGCACGGGCGGTGGAGGAGCTGCACGTCCGCCCGGCTTTTCGTCTGATTCATCCTCGACAGTTTCATCGCCCTGCGGTGCATCGATCGTAGGCTCGGCCGCCACGCTGGGAATCGGCGGGGCGTCCATGGTCGCGGTCATCGTCGCGACTGCCTCCGTATCGTGGTCAAGCTCGGCCGGGGCGTCGTCGCCGGCGGCCGCCTTCTTTCTGGATTTGATGCGGATTTTCTTGAGATCGATAGGTTGTGCTGTTTCCAGGGCAGTGCTGTGACGTCCTTCGCTGAACCATTCCTTGATGGTGGCATGCAGGCCGGCGCTGAGCGTCGACATATGGTTCTTGACGCTGTCTATACCCTCCGCCAGGCACTTGTCGATGATCGCCTTGCTGGAGACGTTCAACTCCTTCGCTAGGAGGTGAACGCGCATTTTGTCAGCCAACACCGATCTCCATACAACAGTCTATTGCATATAACCGACGAGCCATGTCAGCCTTAGAATGCGTCCCAAAACCCCTCTCCCCCTCTGGGGGAGAGGGTAGGGTGAGGGGGTTTTAGGATGCACACTTAGTCAGACTCTACCTTCAACTTCGGTTCCTCGTCGGCCTTGTCGCGAGCCAAGTTTTGCTCGGCCCGCTGCGCCGCACGCCATCCCGCCGCTAGATCAGAAACCAAGGCGGCCTCGCGTTTTTCGGCGCTCATGGGTTCGCGGGGCACGGTCACCAATTCCTCCACGGCGGCGTCAGGAATCTCTCCACGGAGTACGGCTTCTTGGGCCGCTTTCTTGGCAGCCGCGGCAGCCTGCTTGGCGGCCTCTGTCTCCACGGCGAATCGTTTGGCAGCTTCGCCCGCGACCTCTACGACCTTGGCCGCCAACGCTTCGCTCATGCTCAACTCATTGACCAACGGCTCGGGGCCTACCTCCGTCAGGTCGCCCAGCGAAATCACGCCGATCGCCAGCATTTTGTCGAGCATCACGTCCTCGACGCCCTCGACGGACTTGAAGGTTTGTTCCATTTGATCGACGTTCCTGTCGTATTCGGCTGGAGTGAGAATATCGATGTCCCAACCCGTCAGCCTCGCCGCCAGCCGGACATTCTGGCCGCGCTTTCCGATGGCGAGCGACAATTGATCTTCATCGACAATGACCGTCGCCCGGCCAAGCTCGAAACACAGGAACGTCTCCTTGACCTCGGCCGGCTTCAACGAGTTGGTGATGAGCACTTGCGACGATTCGTTCCAACGCACGATGTCGATCTTCTCCCCGCCCAGTTCGTCGACGATGTTCTTGATTCGGCTGCCGCGCACGCCTACGCACGCACCGACGGCGTCGACCTTGGAGTCGATAGAGGAAACGGCGACCTTGGTGCGATAACCGGCCTCACGGGCGAGGGCTCGGATCTCGATGATCCGCTCCGCGACTTCCGGAACCTCCATCTCAAACATTCGGCGTATGTAGTCGGGGTGCGTCTGGGTGAGCACAATGCGGACGTGGTTCTGCTCCTCGCGAACGTCGAGGATCATGCCGCGGATGCGCTCTCCGGGCTGATGAACCTGGCCGGGGATCTGCTCGCTACGAGGCAGAAACGCTTCGGTGCGACCGAGGTTGATGACCATCCCGCCGCCTTCGTAGCGAATCAGGGTGCCGGTCACGACGGTGCCGACGCGATGCGAATAATCCTCGAAGATCGAGTCCCGCTCGTCCTCGCGGATCTTTTGAATCATGACCTGCTTGGCGGTTTGCGCGGCGATGCGTCCCAGCGACTTCATGTCGATCGGTTCGCCGGCGACCTTCGCCTCAATGTCGCCGGTGATGCGATCGATGCGAACGGCGACGTCCTCGATCTCGTCGTAGGCCTTTCTCGCCGCCGAGACCATGGCCGCTTCAAGGTCCACGAAGACGCTCTCCTTCGCGATGTTCTTGTCGCGACTGAGTGAATCGATAAATCTAATGAGATCGGTGTTCATACGGCTCCGGTCGTTTTTCTTCCAAATCCCGTCGGGTCTGCACGGAAGCCGTGCCTCCGTGTTGGCCATCAATGTTGTCCGTGTCTATGGCCGCCTGCTGCCGCGTCTCCAAAAAAAAACGTGGGCGCAACCTGCGATCCCACGCGGAAATCCGGCCGGACGGCAAAATGGAGCACGCAACTTCTAGCGCATCGCGTAACTCCGCCTGCCGGGGGAATTCCCCCTCGGCCGAAAGTACAACCCGCGCTCGACCCGGTTAAATCGCACGGGTCGAGTCACCACGTGAGGACGTAGCAATCATCATAGCGGTCATCCCCAATCCTTCACCGCCCCAGCAGCGGCCGGTCAGGTTCTCCCTGCCGCAGCTAAGGCAAGCCGATCCGCATCGACGCAACTCGATCCGCATAGAATCAACGCCGCGCTTAATACGAAGTCGAGCGGATTATAGGCCTACACCGTTCGCTGTCAATTCAACAGCCTCAACCCCCAAAGACGGTGCCAGCCAAGTTTCACCCAACGCTGCCAATCAGAACATCGCTGACCGCGC
>JAGVHG010000047.1 GCA_020056715.1 Phycisphaerae bacterium
AAGCGTATCGCCGGAAACGCATTCGATCCCCATCACCCCGACAATATCGCCCGCGTGGGCCGACTCCACGTCCGTTCGCTTGTCCGCGTGAAGACGGTATACCCGCCCGATCCGCTGCTTTCCGCCGGTCCGGGTAATCTTGTAGAATTTTCCTCGTTTAAGCTCGCCCTGGTAGAGGCGGACATAGGTGATCTGGCCGAAAGGCTCGTCGCAAATCTTGAACGCCATAGCCACCAGCGGTCCATCGGGGTCGGCCGAGATGGTAACCTCCGCCCCGTCGTTAGCGTTGTCGCAGGCATAGGCGATACGGTCGATCGGGGAGGGAAGATAGGCCGTGACGGCGTCGAGGAGGCTTTGCACGCCCTTGTTGCGATAGGCCGTGCCGAGGAAGACCGGCGTAATGTCGCGGCGCAGCGTCGCCCGTCGCACCGCGACGTGAATTTGCTCTTCGGTCGGCTCGTGACCCTCGAGCATGACCTCCATCAACTCGTCGTCGTAAAGGTTCAGCGTGTCGAGCATACCGTGTCGCGCGCGGTCGGCCTCCGCCGCCATCGCCGCGGGGATGTCTTCGAGCCGAATGTCCTCCCCAGTCGGTCCGTCAAAGTAGATGGCCTTCATGCGGACCAGATCGATGATCCCGGTGAAGTCCCCGCCAGTCCCGATCGGCATTTGCATGGGCACGGCCACATGGCCCAGCTTGGTTTCCAATTCGGAAACGACCCGGACCGGATCAGCCCCCACGCGATCCAACTTGTTGATGAAGGCGATTCGCGGTACGCGATAACGCCGCATCTGCCGGTCCACGGTGATGGACTGCGATTGCACCCCGCCCACCGCGCACAACACCAACACCGCTCCGTCAAGAACGCGTAGCGAGCGCTCGACCTCGACGGTGAAGTCCACGTGACCGGGCGTATCAATGATGTTGATGTGGTGATCGTTCCACGAAACCGTCGTGGCCGCCGAGGTGATGGTGATGCCTCGTTCGCGCTCCAACTCCATGAAATCCATCGTTGCCCCGCCGTCCTTGCCCTTCACCTCGTGCATGCGATGGATGCGCCCGGCGTAGAACAAGATTCGCTCCGTCAGCGTGGTCTTGCCGGAGTCGATGTGCGCGGATATTCCAATGTTGCGGATAATGCTCAGCTTTTCCATGTTCTGCTATCGTCCAGTCGTTCGAGGAAGCCGGACTCCTCTATGGGCCGATCCTTTCCGATCGCACCACGAGAAACCGACATCCCACACCTGCGACCCCGGTTTTTTCACAACCGTCGCCGAGGTTGCCAGGATAACTGCAAGTTGTTTATTTACAATAGGTTACACGTGAGATAGGCCATTCCCGGCGCGGGTCGGTCTACCGCAACAACTCACCAGTTTAGCAGCTTCTTGCCAGTAAATCAACCCCCAATATGCAAGTAATCCTGACCCGTGTTACCGCTGGGTTTCAGACACTGGTTCGTAGCTTAATGGCTCGCGCCTCGGCTCAAGGGTCGTGACGCTGCCGGTTGGCGAAGAAGCTGAACCAGCCCCACCGCCCCGCGGATGAGGAGACTGGTGAAAAGTAGGAAGAGGAGGGCCGCCACCGTCAACGTGAGTATGGATTGCCCGGTCTGTACGCGGGGATCGGCCACTTCGAGCATCGAGGTCACCCCCGCCGTGCCCAAACCCAAGACGACGATCGCTACCAGTGCCCCGCGCAGCGTACCCTCAAAGGGCGCCATTCGGATCGTCAGACACACCAACAGGTAAACGAATACTCCGCTCTTCCACTCATGAAAGTCCACGGCCCGCACGGCGGCGACCAAGGATTCGACGAGGCTGATCTGTCCGCGGAGCAGGTCGAAGATGCCGGACAGGGTCGTCGGCAATTCCAACCTGACAAAGTTGCTCGGCAGCCGGCCGAGGATTGGTCCGCCGAGATACTGAACCACAAAGAAAATCGCGGTGCCGCAGGCGAGCAGGGGAAGCATTCCGATGATCACCGGGCCGATGACCGGGATTCGCGGTTTCGGATCGGTCGTCGTCTCCGGGTCGCCCGAGCCGTCCTTGTAGAGGGTGGCCGTGTTGACCGTCGCCCCGGTCACGAGCAGCCCGAGAATATGCCCGAGCAACGCGATCAAAGTCCCAGGCAACAGAAGGGTGTTGAATACCTTCACCGGAAGGATGCCGCACCAAAGTCGATGGACGCCCCAGGCCGTTAATACACAGACCAGAAGCCAGAAGGTCATCGCTACGTAAAGCATGAAATCACCCATCGCTCTATCGGCGCAATCCCGCTCGCCCGCTTAGTGAAATCAGTGGGGGCCGGGGAGCACAGCGGCCATCCGCCGCGGCTCAACCGGGAGCGGCTGAGCCACAGGGTATCGAGGCCATCGGCGATCTTGACCTACCTTCGGCGATGTATTACCATCCCCGGCCGTCGAGGGTGCCGGGGTTGGCCCGGGCTCCAAGTTCCGTTCAACAGGAGTAATCGTCATGCGTCAATGCTCAAAGATCTTCGGAATGGTTGGTATCGTGGGTATCGCCGCTGTCATCTATGCCGCCGATGAGGCGCCGCTGTCGGTGAAGACGCTTCCACCCGTGGTCGTCAAGACCGTACCGATGTCGGGCGACACGGCGGTCGATGCGTCGAAAGTGACGGAGATTCGCGTCACGTTCAGCAAGGCGATGACGGCCAAGAGCTGGTCATGGTCGGAGATTTCGCCGGATTCGAAGCTGCCGATCACGGGCGATATCAAGTACGACGCCGACGGCAAGACGTGCATCGCGCCGGTAAAGCTCGAGGCGGGGAAGACGTATGTAAGTTGGCTCAACAGCGAGAAGTTCGGCAACTTTAAGGACAAGGACGGGAAATCGGCTGTGCCCTATTTGTTGGTGTTCGAGACCAAAGCCGCGCCGTAATTACGCGAATTCGCAATCGTCTACGCTTCGAGTTCGGCGAGATGCTCGAGCAGCGAGGCACGCTGGGCGAGTAGGTCGTTGAGTCGTTCGCGCTCCGCAGCCACAACTTCCGGGTTGGCATTGGTGATGAACTGCGCGTTGCCGAGCTTAGACTCCTTGCCGGCGATTTGCTTGACCACGCCCTCCAACGTTTTCGTGGCCCGATCGCGTTCCGCGGCGTCGTCGCTGACATCGTGAACGTAAATCCGTAATCCCTTGATCGTCACGCTGCCCGCATTGGCCGGCCGCTTGGATTGGGTCGCCACGTTCAACTCCCCGATCCCGGCCATGTGCCGAACAATGTGCGAATGCGCCCGGAACGATTCCAACTGCTCAATGGGCACGACTACGGTGACCGTTACCCTGTCCTTGGGGGCCACTTTGCAGTCGCTACGCAACTCACGCACGCCGCGCGTCGCGTCCTGCAGTGCGCCAAATGTGGACAGGATTCCTTCATCATCGAACGGAGGATAGCCGTCCAGAGGAGGGAACTCCGCCGCAACCAGCAACCCATCTGTTTTTAGGGAAACGGAAGGAGGCAGTCCGCGTTGCGGCGCAACTGCGTTTAGTTCCCGCCACAGACGTTCGGTAATGAACGGAATCGTGGGATGCCACAACCGCAGGGTCTGATCCAGACAAAAGGCGAGCACTTGCTTTGCGGTACCGCCGTCAGTCTGCTCCGCGGCGAAAAACCGTGGCTTGGTAAGTTCCAGGTACCAATCGCAGAGGGAATCCCAGAAGAAATCTCGCAACTCCTTGACGGAGGCGGCAAACTGATAAGTCGCCAGACATTCATGGTACCGACGAATGGTCTGCGACAGGCGGGCGAGAATCCATCGGTCCTCCGGCGGCAATGCGGCAATCTTGATCTCCCTAACCCCAGCCCCTTCCAGGTTCATGAAGGCGAACCGCGCCGCATTCCATAATTTGTTGCAGAAATTGCGCCCGATCTCGAACTTCTCCGAGGTCTCCCGTCCCAGTCCTAGTTGCTGTTTCTGATCCGCGTCGGCCCACTGGGTGGCGAATTCCTTGCCACATTCCTTGTGGGAACATTTCACTTTCACGCAGTCTGCGGGTTGGAGCTTGCGATCCAGCTTCTCGCCGCGCGATTTTCTGTTTTGCTCTTCATTCTTGATGGCGATGGCTTGGTCCGTCGGTTTTTGACAGTGCGGACAGATGTACTCCACCGGCATGCGGATATCCTGGGTTTCGGTGGTCAGATCGGCCATCGAATAACGCAAAGCATCCGCGCCGTGAGTATGAATGATGTCCACCGGATCGACGCCGTTGCCCTTGGACTTGCTCATCGTCTCGCCGCGACCGTCGAGAATCTTGGGATGCACATACACATGGTCGAATGGCACTTTCCCAATGAGATAAAGCCCGCTCATCACCATCCGCGCCACCCAGTTGGTGATAATGTCCCTTGAAGTACATAACACCGATCCGGGGTAATACTGTTTCAGGTGCGGAGTTTCCTCCGGCCAGCCCAACGTACTGAAGGGCCAAAGGGCGGAGCTAAACCAGGTATCCAGGACATCGTTGTCTTGCGTAAAGCCAGCCTCTTCGAGTCCTCGATTCACCCGCTCGTCTTTGCCTATGTAGCAAACACGTACCATGTAATCGGTTTGTGCGCCTTTGCGCGGACAACGCAGCAATTCGGCGTAGTTAATTACAATAGACTGGTCATTCACCCGAATTACTTGAACACAAAAGCAATTATTATCCACTTCGTATCCATGTGTGCTCTCGAGCAAATGGTCCAGCCCGTTCGATAAGACCTCCTCGTCCCAGTTCTCCGAAGTGAGCAGAAGCCGGTAGGTCCAGACCGATATTCGA
Organism: Phycisphaerae bacterium; assembly: GCA_020056715.1. Lineage (GTDB taxonomy): Bacteria > Planctomycetota > Phycisphaerae > UBA1845 > UBA1845 > SBAX01. Next base: position 4,780 of record JAGVHG010000047.1, read on the forward strand.
TGTCCCCACCAAAGTTGGCGAGAGATACACCAGTCGCGCTTCTCGCCAAGCCAGTCGAGGTAGGTCTTAGCGTATCGTTCGGGAAATACCCGGATTCCTCCGCTCTCGACCGCCTCCATTGCCACCGCCGCCAGCCCTTCGTGCCTTCGTGCCTTCGTGCTTTCGTGCCTGTCCCCCTTCGTGGCTTCGTGGCTCCATGGCTCCGTGGCTCCCGTCTTAATAAACCACTGATCCGATAGAAACGGTTCGATCGGCAGCTTGCTACGGTCGCTATGACCGATTTCGGTGTCACGGTCTTCAATCGCCTCGATCAGGCCGCGTGATTCCATATCGGCAACGACTTTGGCCCGGCCGTCGGAGTTGAAAGTCAGTCCTTCATAGTCCTTGCTGTGGAGATTCACCGAGCCGTCAGCCTCGATGATCTTGGCGACTTTCCCATCCGCGGTCAGCACATTAATCATGGGCAAGTGATGTCGCAGACCGACTTCGTAGTCATTGGGATCATGCGCGGGGGTGATTTTCACACAGCCGCTACCCAATGTCGGGTCTGCCCATTCATCGGCAATCAGAGGAATCTCTCGCTCGATCAATGGTAGACGCAGATTGCGCCCGTCGCGGGCCATATCGCGCAATTGGACCAACTGCTGCAAATGCGACTCGCGCCGGGTGGCGAGAACGTCCAGCTTACCCCGTAGTTCAGCGGCATCCTTCCCTGACCGACTAGACAGTCGGTCCCACATTTCCCCTAGTTCCTTCTCCCTCTTTCGGAAGAACTCTTGGGGATCAGGATGAACGGCCACTGCGGTGTCGCCCAGCATGGTCTCCGGTCGGGTCGTTGCGATGATGACGAACTGCGGCTCGCCGGGCTTGGGGTCGATCACCGGATACTTGAAATGCCAAAAATGCCCCTTGACTGTTTCGTAGTAAACCTCATCATCGGATACAGCGGTCTGCAGTTGCGTGTCCCAGTTGACCAATCGCTTGCCGCGAAAGATCAACCCGTCCTGGAACATCTGGAAGAATTGATGGCGGACCGCCTTAGCGAGGCCATCGTCAAGGGTGAAGCGGCACCGCTCCCAATCGCACGAGCAGCCCATCAGCTTGAGCTGACTGATGATTCGCTTTTCGTATTCATCCTTCCACTGCCAGATTCGCCGGACCAGTTCCTCGCGGCCCAGATCGTGGCGGCTCTTGCCCTCCGTTTCACGGATGCGCCGCTCGACGACGGCTTGGGTGGCTATGCCCGCGTGATCGGTCCCCGGCTGCCACAGGGTGTTGAACCCGCGCATCCGGTGGTAGCGGATGAGAATGTCCTGCAATGTGTTGTTCAGCGCGTGGCCAAGGTGCAGCGCACCGGTCACGTTGGGCGGCGGCATGACGATGGTGAACGTTCGCTCATGCGGACTGCCGTCCGGGACGGACCGGAACGCCCCCGACCGCTCCCATAGGTCGAAGATCTCCGGCTCCACGGAGCGTGGATCGTAGAGCTTGTCGAGAAGCGATCGGTCAGACATATCGAAGCCACCGCATGGCGGCGCTGCGCTTGGCCATGCCACGCATTCAGACGCCTTACACGAAAAAGTCACAAGGTAGGCGACGGACGGGAAAAGTCAACGCGGTTCACTCATCGCTTGGCGAGGTGCATGAGCGCGCGACTGGCGGAAATTGGCGCTTACGGCGACACTATCCCTGAATCGGGAGCGAATCGCATGTGGTCGATTTTTAGCGGAACTATCGTCAACGTCGTAACTGTCGCCGTCGGGAGTCTTTTGGGGCTCTCGATTTCCGGCTCGCTGCCGGAGCGCTACCGCACGATCGTGCTGCAAGCCTTGGGGTTGATCACCGTCACCTTGGGGATCGACGCCGCGGTGCTGCGCTTCTCGGAAACGGTCACTAGGTTCGCCCCGCTGGTGCAGGGCGGCAACACCTACGGCGCCCGCCTGGCGATGGTCATGATCGCATCGCTGCTCATCGGGACGATCATCGGGACGGCCCTTCGCCTGCACGAACGCATCGAATCGGCCGGGGCATGGATTCACGGTCGCTTTTCAGCCCAAGACGGCCACCGGTTCGCGGAAGGCTTCCTCACCGCCAGCGTCATTTTTTGCGTCGGGCCGTTGACGCTTCTTGGGTGTCTTGAAAACGGCGCCCGCGGGAACCCAAGCTTACTGTACATCAAATCGCTGCTCGACGGGTTTTGCTCGATGGCGTTGGCCTCGGCGATGGGCTGGGGCGTGTTCGGGAGCGTCCTTACGGTCCTTTTCTTCCAGGGTGGACTAGCCCTACTCGCCTACTGGGTGGCCGAGCCGTTGGACGAGTTGTCTATCGCCCTCATGACCACTGTCGGCGGCGTAGTTCTCTTGGCCACTGCCTTGATGATCCTGGACCTCAAGAAGATCGCCGTCGCCAACATGCTCCCCGGCCTCTTCCTGCCCCCCCTGGTCATCTGGATCACCGAGCGAATTGCCCCCGGATTGTTGTTGCCGGTTGTGGGGTAGCGATCCTACCATTAACAGGCACCTATGATTGAAGGGCAGGCCTTGAACACCATCATCTCGTCAGCGCAAGCTGACTACGACGCTCTGCGATACGTGTCGCCGGAGAGACCCTGCCCCTATTTGCCCGATAAAATGGCCCGTAGCGAGGCCTATTCGGTTGATCAGCTCAATGGCGCAGTCTACGAGCGGTTGCTCACCCGTGGCTTCCGGCGCAGCGGTCGGGTGGTCTACCGCCCACGATGCCGCGGCTGCGGGGAGTGCCGACAATTGCGCGTCCCCGTCAAATCGTTCCAATTCACGCGTTCGATGCGCCGCGTCGTGCGCCGCAACGCCGATGTGACCGTCGACGATGGTCGACCGACGCCGGACCACGAAAAGTTCGCCCTCTACTGCCGCTACCTCGACGCCCAACATGACGAATCCATGGCCCGAAGCTACGAAACGTTTTGCGAGTTTTTGTACGATTCTCCGATGGAGACGTGCGAGTTCCGGTATCGTCTCGACGGGCGACTGATCGGGGTGAGCATCGCTGACCGCCTCCCTCTGGGCCTGTCCAGCGTGTATATGTACTTCGACCCCGAATTCGCCGAGCGCAGCCCAGGCACCTTTTCCGTGCTTTGGGAAATCGATTACTGCCGCCGGGCGCGACTCGCGTACTACTACCTCGGGTTCTACGTTGCCGGTAGCGCGACGATGTCCTACAAAGCCCACTTTCGACCCAATGAGATCCTCGTCGGCGATGACCGTTGGATCACTCTTCGCGTATAGTAACCCGCGTGATGCGGTCCGCGTTGTCCGAAAGTGATCTGCGCAGCCGAGAGTTCCAGCGCATCCTGCTCATCAAGCCGAGTTCGCTCGGCGACGTCGTACATGCCTTGCCCGTACTCCACGGCCTTCGCCGCCGCTACCCTAACGCCCGGATCGACTGGCTGATCTCCTCCTCGCTCGCCCCGTTACTCGAGGGGCACCCCGACCTGAATGAACTTGTCCTCTTCGATCGTCGCCGGTACGGCCGTATGGCTTACAGCCCGATGGTGGTGGCGGATTTCGTGCGCTTCATCCACCGTTTGCGTATGAGGCGCTACGACTTGGCCATTGATCTGCAAGGGCTGTTCCGCACCGGGTTTCTCGCACGGGCCGGCGGCGCACCGATCCGCATCGGCTTTGCGAATGCAAGAGAGGGGGCACCGCTCTTCTACAACCACCGCGTCAGACGAACTGCCCGTGAGCAGTTCGGCGAAAGATCATGGGCAAGCGAAATCCTCGACATCCACGCCGTCGATCGCAACTACTCTGTGGCTCGGCTCCTCGGCTTCGAGGATGTTCCCATCGAGTTCCACATCCCGTTGAGCGACGACGACCGCGCGAGCGCAAGGTGGCTTCTGCGGCAGGAAGGCTGGGAGTACCGGGAGCGCCTCGTGGCCGTCGTGCCTGGCGCTAGATGGGAGACGAAGGTCTGGTTGCCCCAGCGTTTTGCGGCCACGATCGATGAACTGCAATCGGGCCACGACGTCCGTTGCGTGTTGCTCGGCGGCCCGGATGAAACGGCGCGCTGCGAGCAGATTGCAGCCGCCTGCCGAAACGCCCCCATAAACCTGGCCGGGCAAACGTCGTTGCGGACAATGGCAGCCGTGCTGGCCAAGGCCGACGCGGTGCTTTGCCACGACTCCGGCGCGATGCACGTCGCGGTTGCCCTCGACCGCCGCGTCGTTTGTCTGGTGGGACCGACCAATCCCGCGCGGACCGGCCCCTATCGCCGACCTAACGACGTGGTCCGGCTCGACCTCGACTGCGCCCCCTGTTACCTACGAAAGCTGTCGCAGTGCCGCTTTGACCACCGCTGCATGAAGGAGTTAGCAGTGACCCCAGTCGTCGAGGCCGTCCGACGGTCGTTACAGCGTCAATAGCTCGTCGCCCATCGGGGTGAACCTGAACCCACCCCAATCCATGCGACTCGACGCAAGTGATGAAGTTGCGGACCTTTTCGGTGTCCATTTGGCGGGCATAGACCAGTGGTTCATCTGGCGCGCCGGGCCTATTCGACTGGATCAAAGGTAACGTTGAACACCGGTTGGCCGGTCTCCACGTCGAACGTGGCGGACGCGCGGAGCACGGTGTCGCATTCGAAGGAGTTTGCGCCGCCTTGGACGAAGGCAAAGTTCTCCGCAAAAACCTCGAAGTTGCCAACGAGCGGGGCCGTGATGCTGACCGTGACTTTCACGAGAATGTCCTGCGGACAGGCTGCTTCGAGCTGGATCCCGAAGGGCTCCAAGGCCTCCGATTCGGTGTGCTCGACCTTCTCGCCATTCTCGTAGGTCAGCGTGATGTCGAACCGGATGTTGATCTGCACCACGCTGATCAACCCGGCGAACTGCGGGGGCAAGCCCGCGGACGACGACAGATAGTCGGTCAATTGTTGCTTGGTCAATGTGCTGACGACGTCGATCTGGATGCTCCGGCTGGCATCGACGCCTTCGGGCACGGGAAGGTCGCCAAAACCGTCGTTGTCGAGGTCCGACAAGCCGCCCGGTGTCTGCGGACAACCGAATTGCGTAAGACTCAGCAGGATCGCGATTAGAAGCAGCCTAGCTTTCATAGCATAAACTCCGTGTAACTTGGTAATCGTTTCAGGCTCCATCGTCCTGACGTTGCACCAACCTACTAGTCCTTCGGCGGAATGCCAGACCGAGTGGGCAATATTATTGCCATCCTGCTTATCTTCCGGGTATCCGTCCGATAATATTAGGCATGGGTTAACCCTTGCCTGTACCCGCCCCCGGTTGCCCCGAATGCGCCAAACTGCTCGGTAGTCGCCCATCCAGATTGTTTTCATTTCGTGCCACGCCACGGCATCACCCCGCATGAGATGATCAGTCGAAAATCGCGTAGTCGATCTGAGCCGGTTCATGGATGACGGGCAAGTCCAGGGGGAGCACTTCCAAATACTTAGCGGCTGCACCGGTGTTGAACAGTACGATACGGTCACTGCCTTGGATGCGTCCCTCACGCAGCGAAATCTCCAACGCCAAGACGCACGCCGCCGATTCGGGGCAGAGCGCGATTCCCTCGGCGGCCACGGCCTGGCGCATCGCGTCAACGATCCGCGATTCAGGGACAGCGACCGCCCAGCCGCCGCTCTCCCGGATCGCATCGAGGATCATGAAGTCCCCCACTGCCGACGGAACTCGAAGCCCGCTCGCGCACGTCGCGGCGTTCTCCCACGGTTTCGCGAAGCGTTCGCCCGCCGCGAAGGCCCGGACGATCGGCGCGCAACCGTCGCTCTGCACCGACACCATCTTGGGCAGTTTCTCGCTTTTCAACCAACCCAGCGCGCGCAGTTCGTTGAACGCCGTCCACATCCCGATCAACCCCGTCCCGCCGCCGGTGGGATAGACAATCATGTCTGGCAGCGTCCAGTCGAGCTGCTCCGCCAGCTCCAGGCCCATCGTCTTCTTGCCTTCCAGACGATATGGCTCTTTCAGCGTCGAACAGTCGAACCACCCCATCTTCGACGCCCCGTTGCGAACGATCGCCCCGCAGTCGGTAATCAGACCATTGACCAGGTACGTCTTCGCACCGGCCAGCACGCATTCCATCCGGTTGATAACCGGCGTGTCCTTGGGCATGAAGATGAAGGCTTCCATCCCCGCTCGTGCCGCATAGGCCGCCAACGCCCCTCCCGCGTTGCCCGCCGTGGAGATGGCGAGGCGACGAACCCCGAAATGCTTTGCCAGGGTGACGGCCATCGCCAACCCCCGGCTCTTAAATGATCCCGTCGGAAGCATCGATTCATCCTTGATCCACAGATCGCTTAGACCCAGCGCCGCTCCGAGCCGCGGGGCGGGCAGCAACGGCGTGATCCGTTCGCCGAGCGTAATCGCCTCGACTCCGTCCGGCAGGGGGAGGAGTTCTCGATATCGCCACATCGTCGCCGCACGTTTCGTAAGGTCCGGCGGGCTTACGCATCGGCGGATGGCCTCCAGATCGTACCGCACCAACAGCGGCCTACCCTGATGGACGGTCTGCACCCGGTCCGCGGGCAGTCGCGTACCGTCGATGGCGGCCAGAAGATCAACGACAAAGCTTGGCATTTTGTTTCCCCTCCCTTGCTGTAGTTTCACTGCCGCGCGACGCGACAGGTGACTTGGACATGCGACGCCCGGCCGATCGCCCACGGATTGCGACAGAGCGACTTTTCGACCTTCGCCCACGTCCGTCGATTCTCCGAGGTCGCCAGCAGTTGACGAAAGTGTCGCATGGGCAGGACGGTCTTGCCGACCATATCCACCACCTCCAAGCCGGCGGCCTCCAACAACGCCGCAACGCCACCCGGATCGAACGTCGTGATCGGAAACCGTTCGTCCGCGTCCTTGGTCAGCCAATTCGTCTTGCCGTCACCCAAAAATCGGGTCATCGAATGCGGATCGCCGAGCGTTAGGTAGTGGTCGATCGCGGCCAGTCGGTTATCGAACGTCGCCACCAATACGCCGTCGTCCGTCAGCACTCGGCGAATCTGCTTCAGCGCCAGCGCCGGCGATTGCGTGCATCCGATCGGGTCTCCCAAGGCGATCGCGAACACAGTTCCACCAGCAGGCAATGCGGACAAATCGCACAGATCGGCCTGGATAAACGTTGCCCGCCCGCTGCCGCCTCCGCCTTCGGCGGACTCGATTTTCATCCGCGCCTGATCCAGCATCTTCGCGGAGATGTCCACGCAGCCGACGGTGTAGCCGCTCTTTAGGAGCTTGCACGCCCAAGTGCCGGTCCCGCAGCCGAGGTCCAGCAGGGTCGCACTCAGGTCTCGCGGCAGGTGCGGTTTGAGGTAATCCCACGTCAGGGTGTTATGCCACTGCCAGTACGCGTCTTCGTACGAGTCGTCGTAGCAACCGGCCACGCGATCGTGATAGCGCTGCACCGCGGATCGTTTCGATCTAGACATCCGGCGCGATTGTACTGCCTGCCGCGGCTGTGCGCCATATCCACCTCGCGGCAACACTCATCCGCCTACGGCGGATTGCCGCTGCCGCACCGGGGTTGACCAAATGCCACACTTGTGCGACGATTGGATAAGAGATGTGATAACGTAAACACGCAGCGATGCTGGAGTAGTCCATGATTAAAGCCGTCGATCTTCGCAAGGGTAAGACCGTCCTCCACGAGGGCGAGTTGTGCATCATCCACGAGGCCCAGCACGTGGCCAAGGGCAACAAGCGCAGCTACATGCAGACCAAGCTCAAGAATTTCAAGACAGGCACCATCAGCGACGTGCGTTTCAGCGTCGACGACCGCTTGGAGGTCCCTTACGTCGAACAGAAACAGTACGAGTTCCTCTACAAGGAAGGTAGCCAGTTCGTAGTCATGGACTCGGAGTCCTTCGACCAACTAACGGTCCACGCCGACATCGTCGGCGACGCCGCCCAGTGGCTGCGCCCCAACGAGAAAGTCACCGTCGAGATTTTCAACGGCCTGATGGTCTCCTTCGTCTTACCCAACACGGTGGAACTCCTGGTCACCGACGCCCCGCCAGCGATCAAGGGCGCCACCGCGACCAACCAGATGAAAGAGGCCATCGTCGAGACCGGCGCCAAGGTCCGCGTCCCCCCCTTCATCGAAATCGGCAACCGCATCTGCATCGACACCCGCAGCGGCGAATACCTCGAACGCGCCAAGTAATCCACCTACTCAACGAATCATCAGAGCCGGAAGCGGCAGCGCCCGGATGAATCAGAGCCGGGAGCGGAAGCGACCGGATCCAACGTGTGGACCGCAATCCCAGGCGGACGAATCGGGTCGCTCCCGCTCCCCGCTCTGAAAGTCGGGTCGTCCCGGCGCAACGATAACAACGACATCGGGTCGTCCCGGCGCGTCGGGACTCCCCGCTATGATCACGCTACCCCGCCGCCCGCCGTCCCTCGGCGGAGAGAGGGGATGGTGAACCGAAGCCGTTGCGATATAATCCCCGCCTGCGGAATGGCCGACGCGCGTCCCGCCCCGGAACGCGAAATGCTAGGTGCCGGATGACGGCCATGCCCAGGGGCACGGAGCGGATCGGTCGCGGCCCGAACGAGCGCGGTGTGTGCCGCAAGAGTAATTTGATTTCGTACTTGGGTCCCTCGTAAGAGAGAGTTTCACCATGATTCGTTTTGGTCCTGAGAATCTGCGGATTCCACGGTTTGAGCGGCCGGTCTACGTCGTGGCCGGCGGGATGACCGACTTCCGCAAGCGCTACCCGGAGAAAAACACCTCCCAACTCTGCATGGAAGCGATGCGTATGGCCGTCGAGGAAAACGACCTCAAGGTCTCCGCGGAGCAGTTCCGGCGGATGGTGAACTGGTGCGTCTATTCCCAGTTCGCCGACCACTTCGGCGATCAGCTATTGGCCGCCGCCAAGATCCACGACTACCTCGGCTTCGAACCGCTGGGAAACATCGAAGTCAAGACCGGC
>JAGVHG010000126.1 GCA_020056715.1 Phycisphaerae bacterium
CCTGGTGCCGCGCCTTCATGACGAACCACGGTATAATGGCACTAATTACCTAGAACCGCCAGTCGACCATGGCGTAGGTTATTGTTGAGGCGGCGGTTGGATACCGCGCCCAATCATTCCCATACAGGGCCGAATATGAACGCACGAGTTAGGATAGGACTTCTTGTATCGCTGGTTACAGCGGCTTCAGCGGTTTGGCCGGTCTCAGCGGCCTATGCCGCCACGAAGGCGCAGGTCTCGCTTCTACCGTCGGTCGATGCCGTCGTACCCGGTCAGCCCTTCGACGTCGCCTTCCGTTTTCAGCTTGAGTCCGGCTGGCACATCTACTGGCAGAACAGCGGCGACAGCGGCTTACCTCCGTCGGTCCGCTGGACGCTTCCGGAAGGATTTTCCGTCGGCGAGCTCCAATTCCCGACTCCCAAACGCCATGAAAGCCCCGGCGACATCATCACCAACATTCTCAGCGGAGAGCCGGTCCTCGTAGTCAAGGTCACAGCGCCCGCCGTCATCAAGGAAGGTTCGGTCAAACTCGGAGCAGCGGTCGGCTACTTGGTGTGTGAAAAAGCGTGCCTGCGCGAGGACGCGACCCTTTCACTAGACCTTCCCGTTCAAACCACGGGGGCTGCGAAACCGTCGAACGCGGAAGTGTTCGAGCGGGCGAAGCGGGCGATGCCCAAGGCCACGAGCAAGTATGTAACCGCCACGCCATCGGTGAAGCCCGATCAACTTTCACCGGGGACGAAGTTCGACCTCCTTCTCACCATTGACGTAGCCCCGAAACACCATGTTCAATCGAACAAGCCGTCGTCCCCATTGATGATTCCCAGCGACGTGTTTGTGGAGCGGCAGGAAGGGGTCCGCTTTGTCCGCCCCGTCTTCCCCGAGGGCAAGGTCCGCCCCGACAAGTACCTTGGCAAGCTCAGCGAATACGACGGGCGCGTCACCGTTCGCGTACCGGGTGAGGTCGATTCCTCACGCAACGCGGGACCGATCCGCATCGCGGGCATCTACTCTTATCAGGCGTGTGACGACGAGGGGCACTGCTTCCCGCCGGACGCGGTGTCGTTCGCTCTCACCAGCGGTGGCGCGAGTGCCACGCCTGTCGACACGGCGCAACCCGCATCCAGTATCGCATCCACGCCGCCATCGACACCGGCGGCCGGAAGCCTCGGCGACAAGTCCGGCATCGAAGGCCTTCTCGGTCGCTTTGGAACCGTGGGACTGCTGATCGGTTGTTTTCTCTATGGGTTATTCATCAACGCCACACCGTGCGTGCTGCCCCTGCTTTCGATCAAAGTACTGGGATTTGTGCACCAGGCGCACGAATCTCGGCGTCGAACACTGGTCCTGGGATTGTCCTTTGGCGCCGGGGTCATGTTGTTTTTCGTGATCCTTGGACTGCTTGCGGCAGCAGGGACGAACGTTCTTCAGTTTCCGGAAGCCGTCATTGGGTTGGGCACGGTGGTGATGGCCATGGGGCTGAGCATGTTGGGCGTGTTCACGCTGCAAACGCCGACCACGGCCGTGAATCTCGAAGCCGGCATCAAGAAAGAAGGCCCGCTTTCCTCATTCGGCAAAGGAGCCCTCGCGCCGGTGCTGGGATTTGCCTGCACGGGGCCGCTGCTCGCCGGGGCGTTCGGCTGGGCGACGCAACAGCCGCCGCACATAGCGTCTGCCGCGTTCTTGTTCATGGGGCTGGGGATGTCCAGCCCTTACATGCTTTTGGGGGCCAATCCCCACTGGTTGAGTTTCCTGCCCAAACCCGGCGAGTGGATGATCACTTTCGAACGGATCATGGGGTTCCTCCTCTTGGCGATGGTGATTTGGCTCCTACACCCTCTGGTCGTGCAGATCGGCGTTACGGGTCTGGAGTGGACGCTGGTGTTCCTGGTGTTCGTCGGGCTGGCATGTTGGGTGTTGGGGCAGGTGCGCTTTGATATGAGCGCCGCACGACGATGGGGGTATCGCCTGGGCGCCGTCGCCCTCGTGATCCTCGCCGGCGGAGTAATCTATGAGGGCATGTTCCCGCTAGACGAAGCCGTCGCCGCGGCGCGAGCCGAACGGGATGCACTGGCCAACTGTGACAACGGAGAGTCATCCGGAAAAATCCACTGGCGTCCGTGGACCGAGCAAGCGGTCGAGGAGACGGTACGATCGGGCGCGCCGGTGTTCGTCGATTTCACGGCTGCGTACTGCACACAATGTCGGATCAACAAGATCGTTGCCATCAACACGCCTGAAGTCACCGAGAAACTAAAGGCGTTGGGCGTAGCGACCTTTCAAGGGGATTTTTCTTCGGGCGACGCGGAGATCTTCGCCGCCTTGCAGAAGCATGGCCGGGCGGGTCTGCCATTAAACCTCATCTATCCAGCGGGCCTACCCGACGCTCCCATCGTGCTGGACACCGAGCTAACGAAGGCGTATTTGCTACAAAAGCTTGATGAGGCCTCGATCTCCCGTTCCGCCTCATCCGCAACCGTAGGTTCCTAGCCTACATCTAAGCAGTTTCGCTGAGTCTTGACCGGATGGTTGGCGTCTGCTTCAATCCGTGTTTTCGGCACCGCTAGCTCAGTTGGCAGAGCAGCTGACTCTTAATCAGCGGGTCGAAGGTTCGAGTCCTTCGCGGTGCAGTGGCGAGCAGCCAAGAACAAGAGATTTCGGTCAACAAAATGCTTACAAGTCCGCCGAACTGCTCACGGGCAGTTCGGCTGATGGAGGCGCTTCAATCGTTCCCACAGCGTCTCGAGCACTTGCTCCACCGGAGCGGAGGCATCCACGATTTCCACCGGTGCGGGGTATCTGCCGGGTAGAGCCAAAAAGTTGGCCCGGACTTGATCGTGGAACTCGCGCGGGCGGCGTTCCATGGCGTCTAAGTGTTTTGCGCGGGCGGTGACCGACGTGGCGTCGTGCGGCGGCGTACCACTCCGGCTGTCGTCGGGGCGGCGATGGATGCGCACCGATCCGACGTCGGGCGGTACATCAAGCACAATGGTCAGGTCTGGCCAAGTGGTCCCGACGGCCTGGCGACCCAACGATAGGATCGCCTCAAAATCGTACCCCGCCGCCGCCTGATAAGCGCAAGTCGCGGAAATGAAACGATCGCACAAGACGAGCTTACCCGCTGTAAGGGCCGGGCGAATGATCTCCGTAACGAGCTGAGCGCGGGAAGCCATGAAAAGAAATGTTTCACAGCGGATGTCCATGGACGCCAGATCGAAGTCGAGCAGGACGCTGCGAATTCGGTCGCCGACCTTGGTCCCTCCGGGATCCCTGCACTGGACGACGGAGAGGCCGGCGTCGGTCAAGCGTCGGGCCAACAGTCTTCCAACGGTGGTCTTACCGCCGCCGTCGGGGCCGTCCAGCACCAAAAACTTTCCACGCAAACCATCCATTAAAACCGGCCCGCCGGTGGCCCAGAAAAGTTGCCCACGGGGACAGTCTACCCAGTCGCTGGCGGGGCTTCAACGACGGGGCACCAGTCGAGGATCAACGACGACCCGGTCATAGAACCGGGCTTGGGCAGGCCGAGCATTTCGAGGGCGGTTGGGGCGATGTCGGCCAGGCGTCCGCCGGGCCGCAAGCGACGCTCGCGGTAACGCTCGTCTACGACGATCAACTCCACATCGTAGGACGTATGAGCGGTGTGCGGACCGCCGGTGGCGGGGTCGATCATTTGCTCACAATTACCGTGGTCGGCGGTGACAATGAGACCGCCGCCGCGGGCGAGGACCGCGTCGGTGACGCGGCCGACGCATTCATCGACGGTTTCAACGGCGCGGACGGCGGCCTGAAGGTTGCCCGTGTGGCCCACCATGTCGCCGTTGGCGTAGTTGAGCACCATCAAGTCATCTTGGCCTGCGGCGATCCGCTGGATCATTGCCTCGGTCACTTCATAGGCCGACATCTCCGGCTTTTGATCGTAGGTGCTGATGTCACGTTGGGAGGGGACGATCTGACGCTCCTCGCCGGGGAAGGGATCGTCGCGGTAGTCGTTGAAAAAAAAGGTCACGTGGGCGTATTTTTCAGTCTCGGCGCAGCGGAACTGCCGCAGGCCGCAGTCGGAGACGTAGGCCCCGAGGATAAGCTCCATCTTCGGCGGTTTGTTGAAGGCGACGTGGACGGGCAATCCTTCCTCGTAGGCCGTCATGGTGGCGAAGTACAAGTCGAGCTTCTTACCGCGATCGAATCCGTGCATCTGGTGCGAGATTCCAATCTCGCACCGGGGGTCGGGGGCGCTGGTGCGAGATTGGAATCTCGCACCAGGAAATTCGTCGTACACGAACGCCTTGGTGAGTTGCCGCGGTCGGTCGCCGCGGTAGTTGAAGAAGATCACACTATCGCCGTCGCGGATCGTTGTCGGAGCGCCGTCGCCGCGAACGACCAGGCTTGGCAAGACGAATTCATCGCCGGATCGAGCAGGCTCGGAGGGGTTCGCGTAGTAGTGCCGGACGGCTTCAACCGCCGAGGTGAACCGCTGCCCTTCGCCGGCGACGAGCATTCGATAGGCCGTTTCGATGCGCTCCCAGCGGTTGTCGCGGTCCATAGCGTAGTAGCGTCCGATTACACTGGCGACGGGACTGACGCCGACCTCACGACATTTGTCCTCAATGGCCTGGATGAACTCGACGCCGCGATGGGGCGTGGTGTCGCGTCCGTCGGTGATGGCGTGGACCGCGACGCGGTCGCCGGGGAAACGTAATCGGCGGCTCAGTTCCAGCAGGCCGTACAAATGGTCCAAGTCGCTATGCACCCGGCCGTCGCTGCACAGACCTAAAATGTGTACGCGGCCGCCGGTCTGCGTCGCCCGATCGAACGCGCCGAGGAGCGTGCGGTTGGTAAAAAACGAGCCGTCGTGGATTCGCCCGGTGATGCGCATGATCTCCTGCTCGACGATGCGCCCCGCACCGATATTCTGATGGCCGACCTCGCTGTTGCCCATCACCCCGTCGGGCAGGCCGACGTCGACACCGCAAGTGCGGATCAGCACGTGCGGGTAGTCGGCCATCAGACGATCATCCACCGGTTTGCGGGCGAGGTGTACGGCGTTGGCATGGTTCCACTCCGGATGGGGATTGGATCCCCAGCCGTCGCGGATGACGATGACGATCGGTCGATGGGTCGGACGATTCACGGGCATTATCATATCGCCGGACGCGCGGGATGCGATCCAGTGCGATCAACGATTTGCGTAGCGCGTCGCGGCGATGGCCATCCGCGCAAGCCGCCAGTAGATGAACCCCCAGATCAAGTTGGGAAGAAACCACATTAGAAACGCCAAGTTCTCCGGGGACATCCACGTTCGTCTGCACATCTCTTGAAACCCAGGCGCTTTGGCGAGAACGATGGCCGCGATCCCGGTAGCAGCTCCGGAGATCTGCCAGAGGACAAGAAACGGAACAAGATAGCTCACCACTTGAACTGCTCCGCTGAGGAGGTTGCGCTTGTCCCTGAAGTTGTGCAGAACACAGCAACGACTCGCCGTGCCCAGCGACACTATCAGCGTCCCCACCATGCAGAGCGTCCCGAAAATAGGGCTGCCGATCAACACGAGGTTGGCGTCATCCGGAAAAGGACTGTGCCCTTCGGTTATGTAGAAGAGGGTCGGCAAACTAGCCGCTCCGATGAGGAAAATGATGGGCATGTGCAGGAGAAAAAATCGCCGGTGGGCCGTCCCTGGAGATTGCAGTTGCAACATGCGGCCAAAAAAGGTCGGCTGACGAACCGCCGTGTGGAAGGTTTGCCACCACGCCGAGAGAGCGCCATTGCGCGGACGTTGCCACGGCGTGCCCGGTCGGGCATCAGGCCCCAGCGACGCCGCGATCGGCTCGCCGCATTCCGGGCAACGACTGTCCATCGGCATTAAGGTGAGGTCATACCCACATGAATCGCATCGCGGCTGGCGCTGCATCGGCGGCCCCGTGCGGGGCACTCCGACCGCACGCAGCATCGCACCAAGGAACCAGACGCCGCACAAAAAGCCGAAGTCGACGGCAATCGCCTCCTCGTATCGCAGGTACCACGGCTTGGCCGCCCGCGCCTCACGCTCAATCCGGCGAACCTCGTCGAGATGCGCAGTCCAGGCAGGAGTGTTGGGTATTACGGGCACTACGTTCGCCGGTACAATTATCGGCCCCGGGCTCGGCGGATAATTGACCGGATGAACCGTTGTCCATGCGTCGTCCAGACGATCGAGTTGGGCCGTCAGGCCCCCGATCAGCAGAATAATCAGCAAGGCGTGAGGGCTTTGGCACCATATTCGACGAAGAGTGTGCGAAAAGCCAGCCCGTAGCGGCTCATCGACAGCCCCCCAAGGCATCATCCAGAACGCGAGCCAGACGTACCCCAATTCGATCAGCAACCCAACGCCAACGACGATAAGGACCGTCGTCTTGGGGTCTTCGGCGAAGGCATCGGCGACGAATGCGACAACGTTAAGCGAATCGCCGCCGCCCCATCCGACAACCATGATGAGTGCGATCGCCGCCAACAGAATGCTGAGCAAATGGATCGCCGCGGCTGTTGGAAGTGGGACGTGTAAGGTACGTCGGGCCGTCGTACCGGGCAGAATAGCGCAGGTCACGAAAGTTAGAAGGGCGGGCCAACGCGGCTGCGACGGAGGGTCCGGGATCACTTGGTTATCGTGTGCGCGTATTGCGTCCTGCCGTCCAGGCGGACGAACTCGACGACGATCTCGCTTTTTCCGACGCGAAGCAGGGTGAAGCCGCCAAGCGTCGCGGCGTAGAAAGATTCATCGGTCCAAGCGACGCCATAGGCCATGTCCGGTCCGCCGCCCCCGCCGCTCACCACGTGGTACACGCCGCCGATCGGCTTGAGCATCTCCAACGTGTGATCGTGTCCGCAGAGATACACATCGACGTGGTGTTTCGTCAGCAGCGGACCGACCTTGGCGATCATGGCCTTGTTGTCACCGTGCCCTTCGCCGTTGGAATACAACGGATGATGCCCAAAAACGATCTTCCAACGGGCGGTGGACTTTCCCAATTCGGCATCCAGCCAGGTAAGCTGCTCGGTAGAATCACCGCCCGTTTGTTGAATCGGGTCGCTGTCGATGGCGAAGTATTGTACGGTCGTATCGTCGCCCAGTGTGTGGGTAAAAGTGTAGTACAGAGCGGGCATTTTCCAGTTTTTGTTACGTTGTGAATACTCGACCTGAGCCTGGGGGTTGCCACGGTGATCGTGGTTGCCGAGGATGGGATAGATGGGAAGCTGCAAGGCCGGGTCGGCGTACACATCCTCGAACTTCGTCTTCCACTGCGGATCGTCCACGGATGAGACCCCGTTTTCATAGATGTTGTCGCCGACGATAAGGATGAAATCGACGTGGTCGGACTTCGCTCGTTGAGCCATCGCGGCGGCGACCTTGTATTGATCTGGACGTCCGGTACCCATGTCGCCGACGACAATGAAGCGTTCGTAGGCCGCCCCTGGTACGGCCGGCGGGATCGTGAACGGCGGGATGTCATGGGTCAGAGCGGGGTCAAGCGGCGGAGCCGCGTGGACGATGGTGCCACATGCGGTACACGCAAGTAGTGCGAATGATGGCTGCCAACAACGCATCGACCGCATGACCATCTCTCCTGTTCGGTTCGTGAATTCCGCGCCGACCTCTGCCGGCGTCGCCAGGGACCGACGATAACCGCCGCCGCTGTGGGTGCCAAGCTGCAAGGTGATCCACGCCGCACAACCGCGATTCATGCTATGATTGATCTTCGGGCATCGGCCCCGTGTATTTGAAAGAATGCGGAACGACTGCACATGTTGGTAATCCAAAACATTAGCGAACTGGTCGTGGTACCGCCCGGTCCGGTCTCTGGACGGGCCATGAGAAAGGTCGATCGCATTCGTTCGGCCGCGGTCTTGATCGACAGTGACCGTATCGCGTGGTTTGGGCCGCAGACCGGCTTGAACGCGCCGTCGGGCTGCGAGATCATTGACGCTCGCGGCGGATGCGTACTCCCCGGGCTGATCGACTGTCACACCCATACGGTCTTCGCCGGAACGCGCGAGGGCGAGTTCGTTCAGCGTACCGAGGGTAAGAGCTACGCTGAGATCGCCCAAGCTGGCGGTGGGATTCGCGTCACCGTCGAGGCCGTTCGCAGGGCTAGCTTGGACGAGCTTGTCGAGACCACCTTGCCGCGTCTTGCGCGAATGCTACGCAACGGAGTAACCACGGTTGAGGTCAAGAGCGGATACGGTCTGACCGTCGACGACGAGATAAAAATGCTCGAAGCCGTTCGCCGGTTGCGGTCGTTACAGCCGATCGAATTGGCGGCGACGTATCTCGTAGCCCACACGACCCCGCGCGAGTTCAATGGCCGGTCGGATGACTATCTCGATCTCGTCTTCGATGACAAAGTTCTGGCACGTCTTCGCGATGAACAGCTTGCGGAGTTCTGCGACGTCTTCTGCGAGACGACGGCCTTCACCGTCGAGCAGGCGCGGCGAGTCCTGACGGCGGCGAAGCGGTTCGGTCTGCGACCGAAAGTCCACGCCGATCAGATTACGCAGATGGGCGCATCGACGTTAGCGGGCGAGCTAGGGGCGATTTCCGCCGATCACTTGGAAAAAATCAACGACGCGGGAATTGCCGCGATGAAGCGAGCGGGAAGCGTGGCCGTCATGCTGCCGGGCTGCTCGTGGTTCTTGGGTATCGAGCAGGCGCCGGCGCGACGATTGATCGACGCCGATCTACCCGTCGCCGTGGCCACGGATTACAACCCCGGCTCGTCGATGGTGGAATCGCTGCCCCTGGTGATGTCCATCGCCTGTACGCAAATGCGGATGACGCCGATCGAAGCCGTCGTCGCCGCGACGGCCAACGCCGCGACCGTCGTCAACCGCCAGGATCGCCTTGGCGGCATCCGAGTGGGGATGCAGGCCGACTTGGTTGTTCTCGATGTTCCCACCGTCGAGCGCTGGCTTTACGAACCGGGACGAAACTGCGTGTATACCGTTGTGAAAGCTGGTCGGGCGGTGGTCGATCGCGATTCCTAGCGAGGACGCGGCAGGCGTCAGCCGCACGGCCCGTCAGACGCACGACCCGTGAGTCATGCGGCGAGAAAGTGATCCGCCGTGTGGCAAGTTTTTAGTGCGTACAGCCCCCGCAGGCAGAGTCGAGTCTTAGCGCAAGCAGGCATTGCCGAATGCCGATTGCCAATTTCCAATTGCCGATTGGGGACACCGATCGGCTTTGGTTTGGCTTTCGGTGGCTTTCCGTCGGGGAGTGCATTTTCGTAAGTCCTTGTGCGACAAGCATATCTGAATTTCGCGGTGGCTTCATTTGGAAATATCGCTTTTTCGCAGGCGTCTCCATTTTCCGGCCGTGCGCG